>DCUH01000084.1 GCA_002327765.1 bacterium UBA2219
GCTCGAGGTCGGCGATCAGGTCGCCCGTGTCCTCCAGCCCCAGCGCCAGCCGCACGAGGTTGTCCACCATGCCGATGTTGCGCTTGTACTCCTCGGGGTAGTCGAAGAACGACATCATCGCCATCTGCGACACCAGGCTCTCGCTGCCGCCGAGGCTCGGCGTGATCAGGAACAGCTCCAGGGAATCGATGAACTTCCTCGTCTCCCGGTCCCCTCCCTTGACCAGGAACGTGATCACGCTGCCGTATCCCTTCATCTGCTTTTTCGCGATCGCGTGGTCCGGGTGGGACGGGAGCCCCGGGTACCAGACTTTCTCGACCTTCGGGTGGGACTCGAGCATCCGCGCGACCGCCAGCCCCGCGGTATTGTGATGCTCCATGCGCAGCCCGAAGGTCTTCAGGCCCCGCTCGAGCAGGAAGCAGGTGAAGGGCCCGGGGACCGCGCCGATCATCCGCTGCATGCGATAGAGGTCGTTCAGGAGGTCGTGACGCCCCATCGACACGCCGGCCAGCAGGTCGTTGTGGCCGCCGAAATACTTCGTGGCGGAGTGGAGGACGACGTCGATCCCCATCTCGACCGGCTTGAGGTTGTAGGGCGACGCGAGCGTGGCGTCGATGACGGTCATGATCCTGTGCTTCTTCGCCACCTTCACGACGCCGGCCAGGTCGATCACGCGCAGGTACGGGTTCGTGGGCGCCTCGGTGAATATGATGTTGGTGTTGGGCCGGATCGCCTTCTCGATCGCCTCGGCGGACGGGTCCACCATGGAGACCGCAATGCCGAATTTCGAGAGCGTGTTCTGCGCGAAGTCCCTCGTCTGGCGGTAGCAGTCGCTGGTGAAGATGATGTGGCCGTCCGGCCGCATGTAGGTGAGAAGCGTCAGGATGACGGCGCTCATGCCGGTGGAGAAGAGGATCGCCCGCTCGGCGCCCTCCAGCGCGGCGAGCTTGCGCTCGCACTCCTGCTGGGTCGGGTTGCCGTAGCGTCCGTATTCGTGCTCCCGGATCATCCGGCCCTCTTTCTTCGCCTTCATGAACTCGTAGACGGCCGAGGTGTCCTCGAAGTAGTAGTTCGAGGTCTGGACGATCGGGGTGGAGACCGCGAAATGCGCCTTCGGGACGCGGCCGAGGCCGTGGACGCCGAGGGTCGAGGGTTTCCAGCTCTTCGCGCGCTTCGATTTATCGGGCATTCGGGTTCCTCCTCGACTTCAGGGAGGTGTTCAGGGCGTTGTTGAGCGCCTCCTTGACGGCGTCGACGCTGGCGGACACCTCGATGGGCCGGTTCGAATGCTGGCTGGGGAAGCCGAGGGTCCCTTCGTGGTATCCGACCTTGAAGTCGGCGAACTTCAGGCCATTCGCCGTGGAGATGACCACCACCTGCTCCGATTTGTCGATCTGCCCGGCCTTGAGCAGCTTGATCAGCGCGGCCAGGGCGACCCCGGTGTGCGGGCAGTTGAACATCCCCGTCCGGTCGCCGAGTGCGGCGGCGTCGGCCAGCTCCTGCTCCGTGGCGTCCATGACGACGCCGTCGAACCGCTTCAGCGTGCGGATCGCCTTCTCCACGCTGACCGGGTTGCCGATCTGGATGGCGCTGGCCAGCGTTTTTTCCGCCCGCACCGGCTCGAACGACTCGAACTTCTTGAGATAGGATCGATAAAGCGGGTTGGCGTGCTGCGCCTGGGCCACGACGATCCGCGGCAGCTTGTCGATCAGCCCGAGGTCTTTCATCATCAGGAGCCCGCTTCCGAGAGCGGAGACGTTGCCCAGGTTTCCCCCGGGGATGACGATGACGTCCGGCACCTGCCAGTCGCACTGCTGGACGATCTCGATGCCGACGGTCTTCTGCCCCTCGATCCTCAGGGAATTCATTGAGTTTGCGAGGTAGAGCGTCTCGTCCTTGGTGATCTCCTGGACCACCCGCATGCAGCCGTCGAAATCCGTGTCGAGCGACAGCACGAGGGAGCCGTTCGCGATGGGCTGGACGAGCTGTGCGAAGGAGATCTTGCCCTTGGGCAGCAGCACGATCGACGGGATGCCGGCCGCGGCGCAGTAGACCGCCAGCGCCGCCGAGGTGTCGCCGGTGGATGCGCAGACGACGGCCTGGATCGGCGCACCCTCGCTGATCATCTGCTTGACCTGCGAGACGAGCACCGTCATGCCGAGGTCCTTGAACGACCCGCTGTGGGAGTTGCCGCAGAGCTTGACCCACACGTTGTCGATCCCGATCAGCTTGCCGAACCGCTCCGCCCAGAAGAGGTTGGTGCTACCCTCGTAGAGCGAGACGATGTTGTCGTTCGATATCCCGGGGAGGATCCATTCCTTTTTGCCCCAGACGCCCGAGCCATAGGGCCACTGGTTCGACTTGTATCGTTCCTCGAACAGCTTCATCCACCCCTTGGCTCCCGTCCCGGCCAGGGCGTTCATGTCGTGCCGCACCTCGAGCAGCGATTTGCACGATTCGCAGCGGTAGATGATCCTGTTCAGCGGGTAGGTCGCCTTGCACTGCTCGTTGATGCACTGGAACCAGGCGTTGTATGCCATGGAGTTCACCCCCCGGGGTCGCAGCTGTTTGAGGAATATATCACATCGACGCGAAGCGGTTGCCGGGGCCGCAAAAGCCCCGGCAACCGCCGGCATCCTGCCTGTCCCGTCCCGAGGGGAAGGCGTATGTTTTCGTTCCGCTATTTCCAGTACGGGCAGTCGGGACGCCCCTGGCCGTAGCCCCGCCCCGGGCCGGGTCCGCCGGCGCGGCCCATGCCGGGCCCTCTCCCGCGGAAGCCCAGCTTCTCGGCCTGCGCCTTCTGCTCGGGGGTCAGCACCGCCTTGACCCGGTTCATGGCGCCGGCCCGGGCAAGGAACAGCTCGGTGCGCTTGCCTTCCCGCTCGGCTGCGAGCTTGCGGAGCGCCGCCTCGTCGTACGGGGCCTTTACGGCAGCCTCCCAAATCTGGTCACGGGAGTCCCAAAGCTCCTTCCGGAGAGCCGAGACCTTCTTCCCTTCCTCTTCCCGGATGGCCTGGATCTTCGCCTTCTGCTCCGGCGAAAGCTTGAGCGCCTCGGTCAGGTAGCAGGAATCCTGCCCAAGACCCATCCCCATGCCCCTGCCGCCGCCGCGAGGCCCGTGCCCCGCCCAGCCGGGGCCCATGCCACGCCGTCCGGCGTCCCTGCCGCGCCAGCCGGGTCCGCCCGCCGCCCCCCAATCCGGGCGGGCGGCCAGCTTGCCGTCGAACTCCCTGCAGACCGCGACGACGTTGTCGCCGCGGGGCGTGGTGAACCGCACCTCGTCGCCCGCCTTCTTCCCCGCGCAGGCGTCGAAGGCCTCCTGCGGCGGTCCTTGATAGTACCCGCCGCCGCCGGGACCCCAGGCGGCCCACCCCGAGACGGGGATCATGGTCAACAGGGCGAGCGCCCCAACGGTGTTCCTCACGTTCGTTCCGATCGTTCCCATGGCGATCTCCTTTCCGCATGTTTCGGGTGAATGCCCATCGTCAGGTACAGGAATACCAGCGGAATATGGACGAAATATGGAGGAAAAAAGGAAATCCGGCGGGGAGGGGGGATGCGAGTGGTTTTCCCCGCGCATCCTGTGGTATTTGGGAAGAATGAAGATCCGGATACAGCACAAGCTGTTCGTCGCCATGCTGATGGCCGCGGGCGCCGTGGTCCTTTCCATGTACCTGGTGATGCGATGGAGCTTCGACCGCAATTTCCTGAAGTACTCGCACACGCTCGACCTGGAGCGGCTCGAAGCCGCCGCCGGGAAGCTCGAGGAGGCCTACGCCGCGGAGGGGTCCTGGCGATTCCTTACGGAGGACCCGCAGCGGCTGCGCGGCCTGCTCGAAAACTTCCCCGGCATGATGCCGCGCCGCCCGGGAGGCCGCAGGGGGATGGGCATGGGGGCGATGCGCGACATGCCGCCGGGCCCCGCCCCGGAGCCGGGCGGGTGGTTCCTCCGCAGGATCGTGCTGCTCGACGGGGAGAAGAACCCCGTCCTCGGCCCTTCGGCGCCGCCCCGCGGCCTGGAGCTGCGGCCACTCACGCACGACGGGAAGACCGTGGGGTACCTGGGGATGCTTCCCCCGAGGATCGTGTCCGATGCGCGACAGCTCCGTTTCGTCCGGGAGCAGAAGAGGGC
This sequence comes from bacterium UBA2219, assembly GCA_002327765.1. GTDB lineage: Bacteria > Desulfobacterota > Deferrimicrobia > Deferrimicrobiales > Deferrimicrobiaceae > UBA2219. The sequence goes on from DCUH01000084.1 coordinate 4,133, forward strand.
CTTCGCCTTCATCGCCCTCGCCGTCGTCGCGCTGGCCGCGCTTCTCTCCGTGCCGCTGGCCCGGCAGATGGTCCGCCGGATCCGGGAGCTGGCCTCGGCCACCCATCTTCTGGCCTCCGGGAGGTTCGACACGCGCGTCCACGGTGACTCCTCCGACGAGCTGGGCCAGCTCTCCCGCGATTTCAACACGCTGGCGCTGACGCTCGAGAAGAACGAGGCGGCGCGCAGGCAGTGGGTCGCCGACATCTCCCACGAGCTGCGGACCCCGCTTTCCGTCCTGCGGGGCGAGATCGAGGCGCTCCAGGACGGCGTCCGGGAAGCCACCCCGCACGCCATCGGGGCCCTCCACGGGGAGGTGATGAAGCTGGGGCGCCTGGTCGACGACCTCTACGAGCTGTCGCTCTCCGACCTGGGTGCCCTCACCTACCGCCGGGCCGAGACCGACCTCGCCGGCCTGCTGCGGCAGGCGGTCGACGCGTACCGGAACGAGCTCGCCGGGCGGGGGATCCGCGTCGAGGCGGACGTGCCGGCAGACCGCCCGTTCCCCGCGTTCGCCGACCCCGACCGGCTGAACCAGCTCTTCTCCAACCTGCTGGAGAACTCCCTGAAGTACACCGAGGAAGGGGGGCGGCTCTCGGTGCGGATCGGGCGCGAGGACCGGAAAGCCGTGGTGGATTTCGAGGATTCCGGGCCCGGCGTCCCCGGGCCGGAGCTTGAACGTCTCTTCGATCGACTCTACCGGGTGGAGGGCTCCCGCAGCCGGGCGACCGGCGGCGCCGGCCTGGGGCTGGCGATCTGCCGCAACATCGTCGAAGCCCATGGTGGTACAATTGCCGCTTTCCCCTCGTCGATGGGGGGCCTCCGGGTGAAGGTGGAACTTCCCCTGAGCGGATAGGCGGAGCATGTCCGGGAGAATCATCGTCGTCGAGGACGAGCCGAGGCTTTCCTCCCTGCTGTCGGATTACCTGCGGCAGGCGGGCTTCGATCCGCTTTGCTTCGCGGACGGCCGGGAGGTCGTCCAACGGGTGCGGGAGCAGGCGCCGGACCTGGTCCTGCTCGACCTGATGCTGCCGGGGAAGGACGGCATCGAGATCTGCAAGGAGATCCGCGCCTTCTCCTCCGTCCCGATCGTCATGGTGACGGCGCGGGTCGAGGAGATCGACCGCCTGCTCGGGCTGGAGCTGGGCGCCGACGACTATATCTGCAAGCCGTTCAGCCCCCGGGAGGTCGTCGCGCGGGTCAAGGCGGTGCTGCGCCGCGCCGGCGGGCGGAAGGAGGATCCGCACCCGGACCTCCTGCTCGACCGGGAGCGGTTCAAGGCGGTCCTCCACGGCCGCGACCTCGATCTCACCGTCGTGGAGTTTCAGCTCATGAGCTTCCTCGCCGGGCATCCCGGGCAGATTTTCTCCCGTTCCCGGCTGATGGACCAGATCTACCCCGACCGCCGCGTCGTCAGCGACCGCACCATCGACAGCCACGTGAAGAAGCTGCGAAGGAAGATCGAGGCGGCCGCGCCCGGCGAGGAGTGGATCCATTCGGTCTACGGAGCGGGATACAAGTTCGAGGAGCCCTCATGACGCTGTCCGACCCGATCTTCACGACGCTCGACCCCGACCAGCGGAAGGCTGTCCTGCACGACGGCGGCCCGCTCCTCCTGGTGGCGGGCGCCGGGTCCGGCAAGACCCGGGCGATCGTGGCCCGCATCCTGCGGCTGATCCACGACGGCGTGCCGGCGCGGAGCATCCTGGGGATCACGTTCACCAACCGGGCGGCGGGGGAGATGCGGGAGCGCGTGGTGAAGGCGCTCTCCAGCGGCGGGTCCGCTTCCGTGGGCGACCTGCTGGGGCGGTCGTTCCCGGCCCCCGATCCCCGCAGGCCCGACCTGCCCTGGCTGGGGACGTTCCACGCCTTCGGGGCCTCGCTGCTGCGCCGCCACGGGGACCGGATCGGGCTCTCCCCGCGCTTCGTCATCTACGACGTCCGCGACCAGCACGACGCGCTGAAAGGCATCCTGAAAGAGCTGAACATCGACGAGAAGAAGTTCCCCCCGTCGAAGTTCGCATGGCTCATCGAGAGGTCGAAGAGGGACGGCGTCACCGTCGAGGCGGCGGCGCTGGCGGCGGGGTGGCGGTTCGTCTCCATGGCGGAGCAGGTCGGCAAGGCCTACGACGCGGCGCTGCAGGAGGCGGGCGCGGCCGATTTCGCCGACCTGATCCGGCTGCCCGTCACGCTGCTGCGGGGCGCGCCGGACGTCCTCGATTCCATCCGCGCCGAGTACCGGCACTTCCTCGTCGACGAGTTCCAGGACGTCGACGCCGCGCAGGCGGAGCTCACCGAGCTGATCGCCCTGGGGGCCGACTCGTTCTGCGCGGTCGGCGACGAGGACCAGTCGATCTACGGGTGGCGGGGCGCCTCCGCGGGGCCGATGCTGTCGTTCGAGCGCCGCTATCCCGGCGCGCGGGTGATCCACCTGTCGACGAACTACCGCTCCCGGGCCTCGATCCTCTCCGTGGCGGGGGCGCTCATCTCGAAGAACCGGATGCGCCGTGAAAAGGAGATCGTTCCGTCGCGGGAGGGGGGGCAGCCGCCCGTGATGGCGGTGTACCCGGACCAGGAGGCGGAGGGGCGCGAGGTGGCGGCGGCGGTCGCCCGGGAGATCGGGTCCGGCGTCGCGCCCACGGAGATCGCGGTCTTCTACCGCGTGAACGCCCAGTCCCGGGCGGTCGAGGATGCGCTCCGGATGCTGCGGATCCCGTACGTCCTGCGGGGGGCGCTCTCCTTCTACGAACGCGCCGCGGTGCGCGACGCCGTGTCGTACCTGAAATGGTTCCTCAACCCCGCCGACGCGGTGTCCCTCAAGCGGCTCCTGAAGTTTCCTCGTCGGGGCGTCGGCGAAGCGACGCTTTCCCGTGCGAGGGAAGCGTCGCGGCGCGAGGGGGTTCCCCTGCCGGAGACGCTGCGGCGCATACCGAATCTGGCGCCGTTGTTCGACTTCCGGGACCTTTGGTTTTCCGAGCTGCCGCAGATGTCCCCCGCGGAGGCGATGCACGCGCTCCTGAAGGGCGCCGGCTACCTAGACGCCCTGGAGGCGGCCGCGAAGGACCCCGGGCCGGACCGGGACGGCGCGGGGAAGGAGGAGGACCTCGAGAACGTCCGCGAGCTGTTCCGCGTGGCGGAGGGGTTCCCGGGCGCGGGGGAAGACGCCCTGCGGGAGTTCCTCGAGAAGATGACGCTGGCGGCCGAGGAGAACGGGGGAGAGGAGTCCGAGGCGGTGCGGCTGATGACGCTGCACAACGCCAAAGGATTGGAGTTCGACGTGGTGTTCCTGGTGGGGCTGGAGGACGGGCTGCTCCCGCACTCGCGGTCGCTCGAATCGAACGCGGAGCTCGAGGAGGAACGGCGGCTGTTCTACGTGGGGCTGACCCGCGCCCGGGAGAAGGCGTTCCTGTCGCTGGCGCGCAGGCGAAACCTCTTCGGCTCCTTCCGGGACACGATCCCGTCCCGGTTCCTGTACGACCTGCCCTCGGCCCTGGTGAAGTGGGATGGAGCGCCGCCGGCCGCCGCGCCGTCCGCGGCGCCGCAGCGGCCGGTCGAGATCCGCTACGAGCGGGAGGAGCCGCCCGGCGCTGGCAGGCCCCGCAGGGTGCGCCACCCCATCTTCGGGGAAGGGAAGGTCGAAGCGGTGGAAGGGGACGGGTCCGACCGGAAGATCATCGCCCGTTTCGCGGTTTACGGGCTGAAGAAGATCCTGGTGCGGGCCGTGGCGATGGAGTTCATCGACTAAAACCGCCCGCGGGCGGCGTCGGACGTTTCAGGAGCCGATGTAGAGCTCGAACTCGCCTTCCCTCTCCCCGCCTTCCGGGCGGGCGTAGGGGACCTTCATCTCCGCCTCGCGATTCCGCAGGACGGCGTACAGGAACGTGGCCGTTCCGGCGGTCAGCATGGCGATCAGCATCAACTCGATTTTCTTCACGCGTCGTCTCTCCGGTCGGGGCCGGCTTTCCCCGCCTCCGCCGCTACCATTTTAGGGGATTGCGCCGCCGCGGCCAAGTCGAAACAGCCGTTCCGCGGGCTTGCGCCTCCCGGAAGAATCGTGATAATCCTGAACCGTCTGAGGAAGTCCCCGGAAACTCTTGCAGGTCGGCCGAATCCAACAGGGAGAGATGAATGCCCGCGACCGATCGATGGAAAGAAGACGAAGGGCTGCTGGAGCGGCTTCGCAAGGGCGCCCCGGGGGCGGTGGAGGAATTGTTGCGCCTCTACCAGGGGAAGATCTTCAGCCTCGCGATGTCGATCCTGAAAAACGAAAGCGACGCGGAAGAGGCCACGCAGGACGTGTTCATGACCGTCATCCGGAAAGTGAATACGTTCAAGGGGAATTCGGCCTTCTATTCCTGGATCTACCGGATCTGCGTCAACACGTGCCTCATGCGCCTGCGCGGGAGGCGGCGCGGGGACACGGTCGCCATCGAGGACTTCATGCCCGTGTTCACCGAGGAGGGGATGCACGCCTCTCCCGTGGACGACTGGAGCAAGGAGGTCGAACGGAAGGCGCTGAACGAGGAGCTCGGGAAGATGATCCGGAAGTTCACCGAGGAGCTTTCGGAGAAATACAGGGTGGTGTTCGTGTTGAGCGATATCGAGGGGCTGTCCAACGAGGAGACGGCGAAGATCCTGGGGATGAGCGTGCCCGCGGTGAAATCCCGGCTGCACCGGGCGCGGTTGTACCTTCGGGAGCAGCTTTCGCGCTACCTCCAGGAAGGGAAGGCGGATTGACCCGATGAACTGCAAAGAGCTCGCGTACCTCCTCGCGGATTATCTTGACGGCAGCATGGACCCGAGGATACGGGCCGAGCTCGACGAGCACATCGCCCGGTGCAAGGCGTGCATGATCTTCGCGAAGACCTACCGCCTGACCTGCCGCAAGGCCGCCGAGCTGCGCGGCGACATACACTACGAGATCCCCGACGAGGTACAGGAGCGGCTGACCGCCTTCCTTGTGTCCGCCGCCCGGAAGTTCCCGGGCCAGATGGATGATTACAGACGCCAGGCGGAGCGGGAGTGCGAGGAGAAGGTGCTGGCCTTCTGCCGGGCCGCCGTCGAGGGGAAGCTCTCCTCGATGGCGGCCATCATGATGGACGGCCACATCGCCGTCTGCCCGAAATGCAGGGAGTATTTCGTGGTCTTGAGGAGCGCCCACGCGGATCTCTGCCTTCCCCCGCGCGAGATCCTGGAGCATGTGGTCCGGCTGCTGGAGTCCCTTCCCCCCGGCGAGGAGTTCTTCCTGGTCTAGACCTTCCCGTAGTGCTTCTTCAAGCAATCCGGGCAGATGCCGTGGGAAAACCTCGCGTCCGAACGGTCCGTGATGTAGGCGTCCACGGGGACCCACCCGGACGGGTCCTCCGGGTCCGCCCCCTCCCTGCGGATCTTCTTGCAATAGGAGCAGATCGGGAGAATCCCCTCGAGGTTGCGGATCTCCCCCCGGGCTTCATTGAGGCTGCTGACCAGCTCGACGATGCGGCGGCCGAAGAAGAAGAGGACCGCGAGCACGATCCCGGAGAAGAAGATGTGCGTGAGGACCGCCTTGCGGACGGCGACGGCGGCGGACTCTTCGTACGGGGCGAACGAGAAGGCGACGCTGATCCCCCCCAGGTTGTCCCCGACATGGTATCCCTGCGCCCCGTGGCATTTCAGGCAGGATTCTTCCGCCTTCAGCGGCTCCATGTAATGGAAGACGCGGCCGCCGCGCGGGCCGAGGACGGCGTGCTCCACGACGCCGCTTTTCGCGAACTTTTCCAGCGCGGCGCGCTCCCATTCGGACGGCTCGTTTCCGGGGCGCAGCGTCTTCAGGTTGGTGATGTGGACGGCGAACCCTTCCCGGTTCAGGACGTCCGCCACGAGACGGGTCATGTAGGCGGGGTTGACCTTCGTGAGCTTCACGCCGCCGGTCGTCCGCACATCACGGTCGGGGAGGTCGAGGTACGGGTTGGGCTGCGTCGCCTCGGTGACGGGCACGTACACCCCCCCGTGGGAGGCGTTCCAGCTCCGCGTCGCGACGATCGTGTGGAAGAGGGCGCGGCCCGTGGACGCGGCCAGGCGGAACCGGTCCCGCCGGACATTGCGGATTTCCTGGTGCAGGGAGAGGCCGGTCAGCAGCGCGAACAGCACGAAGAGGACGATGAAGTAGTTGCGCGTCCGCGCGACCGGATGCCCGCCGGCGGGGCCTGCGGAGGCGGTTTTTTCCATACCCTATAGTATCAATAGAGATCGTACTTCAACAGACGGCAGTCGATCGGGCCGTTCATCACGGGGAATTTCCTCGTGGCCTTCAGCCCCAGGAACCGGGTGAGGGCGGGGTTTCCCGACAGGAGATACGCTGTCCAGCCGCGGCACCGTTTCTTCAGCGCCTCCCCCAGGTCCCGGTAGAACGCCTCGGCTTCGGCCCCTCCGGGGAGGCGGGCGCCGTACGGCGGGTTGCACAGGATCGTCCCCGGCCCCTCGCCGGGGGAGAAGAATCGGATGGAACGAGCCGCAAACTGGATCCGTTCGGCCACCCCGGCTTTCGAGGCATTCCGGATCGCGCCGGAGACCGCCACGGGGGAGATGTCGCTCCCGTCGATCCGGACCGGCTTCGCGCGGCGGGCCCCCTCGCGCGCCTCGGAAAGGAGGTTCTCCCACTTCGCGCGGCGGAAGCCGTGGAGCTTCTGAAACCCGAAGGGGCGCCCGAGCGACCCCGGGGCGATGTCGCCCGCGATCAGCGCCGCCTCGATCGGGATCGTCCCCGCGCCGCAGGCGGGGTCGACCAGCGGCTCCTCCCCCTGCCACCCCGCCAGGAGCAAGAGCCCCGCCGCCAGTGTCTCTTTGAGGGACGCCTCGGTCGGGTGGGAACGGTAGCCGCGCCGGTTCAGGCTTTCCCCCGAGGTGTCGAGCGATACGGAGGCGGCATCGCGGACGATGCGGACGACGATCCGCACGTCCGGCGAAACGGTGTTCACGTCCGGGCGGCGTCCCAGGGCGTCCCGGAAACGGTCCGCGACCGCGTCCTTGGTCTTCTGCGCGGCGAAATGGGAATGGGTGATGCCCGATTCGCGCACGGTGGCGTCCACGGCGATGGTGCATTCGGGCGGGAAGAGGTCGGGCCAGGGGACATCCCGGGCGCCCTCGTAGAGCGCGGCGGGCGTCGGGGCGGGGAACTCCGACAGCAGCATCACGACCCGGTTCGCCGACCGCAGCCACAGGTTCGCGCGGTAGCAGAGCTCCATGTCCCCGGAAAACGATACGCTCCCCGTGCCGATGGAGACCTCTTCCCCCCCGAGGGCGGCGACCTCTCCGGCCAGGACCTCCTCGAGCCCCTTGAACGTGGTGGCGAAGAACCGGTGCCTCGGTGCGGCGCGCCTTTTCATGGTCACATCATACGCCCTCGCGAGGCGTTGCGGCAGAGCGCCATCCATGGTGCCCTGGCGAAGCACCTCGGCAGCCCCGTTATCAAGAACTCATGGTTACCATCTCCCGAGGGGTTCCCCGGAAAATTCTGTAGCCTCTCTGGAGTGAACCCCTCCTGGTGGACAGTTGCCTTCCCTGGAATTGACTCTTCCTGCCGGGAACCGGAGGATGAGGATATGCCACGCAAGCACCGTTACCACAGCACGGCGTTCAAGCTGGAAGTGGTCCAGAGCTACCTGAACGGAGAGGGAGGCATCGATGCGGTCGCCCGCAAGCACCAGACAGCGCCTGGATCAGTTGGGGATCAAAGGATCGATGGGGCGAAAAGGGAACCCCTACGACAACGCCTATGCGGAGAGCTTCTTTAAGACACTTAAGCACGATGAGATCTGCATGTACGAGTACAAGACGATGCGGGACGTAACCGAGCGGCTGCCGCACTTCCTGGAGCAGGTCTACAACCGCCGTCGGCTGCACTCGAGCTTGGGATATGTTCCGCCCGAGGAGTACGAAGTGAAATACACCCGGCCGGGGAGTCCATCTCCAGCGGTACAACTGTCCACCTGATGGGGTTCACTCCAGAGAGGCTACAACTTTCCGGAAACAACCCCCGTCCCATAGCGATATCGCATCCTTATTCCGGTAAAGCGGCCGCGCATGCCGCGGAGAAGCCGAAGGGCCGCGTTTTGCCTCCCCGCGCTTCCCTGTGGTAAATTGGACGTTCATCACGCGCGGTGCGGGAGGAGGGAGCCATGGCGATCACGCGGGAGGAAACGCTGCAAGTGGCCCGCCTGGCTCGCCTTGCGCTCACCGACGCCGAGGCCGACCTGCTGCGGGAACAGCTCGGGAAGCTGCTGGATTACATGAAGCAGCTCGACCGGCTCGACACGCGCGACGTCGTCCCCACGTCCCACGCCGTCGAGATGGGGACTCCGTTCCGCGAGGACGCGGTGCGCCCGTTCGGAGACAAGGAAGCGATATTGAAAAACGCCCCCGACCGAGCGGGGGACTTCTTCCGCGTGCCGCGGATCATCGAAGATTAGGAACGCCATGCCGAGCATACCCGTGCATGAATGGCATCTCCTCGAAGCGGCCCGCCGGATCCGTGAGGGAGGGATTTCGTCCCGCGAGCTTACGGAGGCGCTTCTCGACCGGATCGAGGAGCTCGACCCGAAGATCCACGCCTACATCACCGTCCTGCGGGAAGGGGCGACGGCCGCGGCGGCGGCGTGCGACGAAGAGCAGGCGCGGGGGTCATTGCGCGGCCCGCTGCACGGCGTCCCCGTAGGGCTCAAGGACATCTTCTGCACCCGCGGGGTGCGCACCACCTGCGGCAGCCGGATCCTCGCCGATTTCGACCCCCCGTACGACGCGATGGTGACGCAGAAGGTCCTCGGCTCCGGCGCGGTGCTCCTCGGGAAGCACAACATGGACGAGTTTGCCATGGGCTCCTCCACGGAGACGTCTTACTTCGGGGTCACGCGCAACCCGTGCGACCTTTCGCGGATCCCCGGCGGCTCCTCCGGCGGGACGGCGGCGGCGGTGGCTGCAGCGATGTGCTTCGCGGGGGNNGGCACCGACACGGGCGGCTCGATCCGCCAGCCCGCCTCCCTGTGCGGCGTCGTCGGGATGAAGCCGACCTACGGGCGCGTCTCCCGGTACGGGATGATCGCCTTCGCCTCCTCCCTCGACCAGGCCGGGCCGATCACCCGGTCCGTCGCGGACGCCGCCGCGCTGCTCGGGATCATCGCGGGGCACGACCCGCGGGACTCCACCTGCGTCGACGCTCCGGTGCCGGACTACCTCGCCGCCGTGGGGAAGCCCGTGAAGGGGATGCGCATCGGGCTGCCCCGGGAGTATTTCGAGGGCGAGGGGCTCGACCCGGAAGTCAAGGCGGCGGTGGAGCGGGCGCTCGAGTCCCTGACGGACCAGGGCGCGGAGGTGGTGGAGGTGTCACTTCCCCACACCGGGTATGCCCTTTCGACGTACTACCTTATCGCGCCCTCGGAGGCGTCCTCCAACCTCGCCCGCTACGACGGCGTGCGGTATGGCCACCGGGCGGAAGGGGCCGCGGGCCTCATCGAGATGATGTCGAAGACCCGCGCGGAAGGGTTCGGGGCCGAGGTGAAGCGGCGCGTCATGATCGGCACGTACGCCCTCTCCGCGGGATATTACGAGGCGTTCTACGGGAAGGCGCAGAAGGTCCGCACGCTCATCCGGCGCGACTTCACGGAGGCCTTCGAAAAGGCCGACGCGCTGCTCACGCCCACCACCCCCACCCCGGCGTTCCGGATCGGGGAGAAAACGGACGACCCGTTGACGATGTACCTCTCCGACATCTTCACCATACCGTGCAACCTGGCCGGCATCCCCGGGATCTCGGTGCCGTGCGGCTTCTCCGCGGAGGGGCTGCCCGTCGGGGCGCAGCTCCTGGCGGGACCTTTCCGCGAAGAGACGCTGTTCACCGCAGCGGCCGCGATCGAGCGCGCCGTCCCGGCGCCGTCCGCGGCGCGGAACGAATAGGCGGGCGGCCATGGAATTCGAAGCGGTCATCGGCCTCGAGGTCCACGCCCAGCTGAAGACGGAGAGCAAGATTTTCTGCGCCTGCTCCGCGAAGTTCGGCGCCGATCCCAACGAGAACACCTGCCCCGTCTGCACCGGCATGCCGGGGGTGCTCCCCGTCCTGAACCGGAAGGCGGTGGAGTACACCATCCGGACGGCGCTGGCCACCTCGTGCGAGGTGCAGCGCAAAAGCGTCTTCGCCCGGAAGAACTACTTCTACCCCGACCTGCCGAAGGCGTACCAGATCTCCCAGTACGAGCTGCCGATCGCGCTGGGCGGCCACATCGACATCGAGGCCGACGGCGGGACGAAACGGATCGGGATCACCCGGATCCACATGGAGGAGGACGCGGGAAAGCTGGTCCACGAGGGGGAGTTCGCCGGGGCGCAGGCCTCGCTGGCCGACCTGAACCGCTGCTCCGTGCCGCTCATGGAGATCGTCTCCGAGCCCGACATGCGCACGCCGGAGGAAGCCGGCGCCTACCTGCGCCGCCTCCATGACGTCCTCGTCTACCTCGAGGTGTGCGACGGGAACATGGAAGAGGGGTCGTTCCGCTGCGACGCCAACGTCTCGGTCCGCCCGAAGGGGCAAAAGGAGTTCGGGACGAAGGCGGAGCTCAAGAACATGAACTCCTTCCGCAACGTGGAGAAGGCGCTCGAGTACGAGATCCGTCGCCAGGTCGAGACGATCGAGGACGGCGGGCGCGTGGTGCAGGAGACGCGCCTGTGGGACGCCAACGCCGGGGTGACCGTGTCGATGCGCCGGAAGGAGGAGGCGCACGACTACCGGTATTTCCCGGACCCGGACCTGCTTCCGCTGGTGGTGGAGGACTCGTGGGTCGAGGAGCTCCGCGGCACGATCCCCGAGCTGCCGGGCGAGAAGGTCGCCCGCCTCGAGCGCGAGTACGGCCTCCCGAAATACGACGCCGGGATCCTGGCCTCGTCGAGGGCGCTGGCCGACTTCTTCGAGGCGTCCGCCGCGATCTTCAAGGGCGCTCCGAAGACGACCGCGAACGAGTGCGTCCACTGGAAGGACGCGATCCTGGCCGGGAAGCTCACGCCGGAGACGATCGCGCACGCGGTGGAGGACCGGGAAAACGGGACGATCTCCGCGACGGCCTCCAAGAAGCTGGTCGAGGCCGTCCTCGATACGGGGAAGCCGTTCCGCCGGCTGCGCGACGAGAAGGGGCTCACGCAGGTCTCCGACGCCTCGGCGCTCGACGCCGTCGTGGACAAGGTCCTCGCGGCCAGCCCGAAGGAGGTCGAAAGCTACCGGGGCGGCAAGACGGGGCTGCTCTCGTTCTTCGTCGGGCAGGTGATGAAGGAGAGCCGCGGGAAGGCCAACCCGAAGATCGTGCAAGAGGTCCTGAAGAAGAAGCTGGGGTGACGGCCGCCCGATGAACGGATCCTTCGAAACGATGCGATGGGAGGGGAACGCCCTCCTGCTCCTGGACCAGCGGGTTCTCCCCGCGGCGGAGAGGATGCGCCGCTATGCGGGCGCGGACGGGGTGGCGGACGCCATCCGGACCATGGTGGTCCGCGGTGCTCCCGCGATCGGCGTGGCCGCGGCGTTCGGCCTGGTCCTGGCCGTCCGGGCCGCCCGGAGGAAGGGGGGTCCGTGGCGCCCCTCATTCGAGGAGGCGGCGGCCCTGCTGGCCGGGACGCGCCCCACCGCGGTGAACCTCTTCTGGGCCATCGGGCGGATGCGGAAGGCGGCCGCGGCGCTTCCGGACGGCGACCCGGCCGGGGCCCTCGCCCGCCTCGAGCGGGAGGCGGTCGCGATCTTCGACGAGGACGTCGCCGCGAACCGGTCGATGGGGGCGCACGGCGCGAAACTGCTGCCGCCGAAGGGGAACGTGCTGACCCATTGCAACGCCGGGGCGCTGGCCACGGCGGGATACGGCACGGCGCTGGGCGTGATCCGCGCGGCGGTCTCGGCGGGACGGAAGATCCACGTGTACGTGGACGAGACGCGCCCGTTCCTGCAGGGGGCGCGTCTCACGGCGTGGGAGCTCATGAAGGACCGGATCCCCTGCACCCTGATCACGGACAACATGTCGGCCTCGCTCTTCGCCGCGGGCCGGATCGACGCCGTCGTCGTGGGGGCGGACCGGATCGCCGCGAACGGGGACGTGGCGAACAAGGTCGGAACGTACGGCGTCGCGGTGCTGGCCAGGGTCCACAAGGTGCCTTTCTACGTGGCCGCCCCGCTGTCGACGATCGATCCCGCGCTGCGGACCGGCGCCTCGATCCCGATCGAGGAGCGCGACCCGTCCGAGGTGACGCACCTGGCGGGCAGGCGCGTGGCGCCCGCCGGCGTCGCCGTCTTCAACCCCGCGTTCGACGTGACCCCGGCCCGGTACGTGACCGCCATCGTGACCGAGAAAGGGGTCCTCGAACCGCCGTACCCCGGCTCCATCCGGAAACTGCTGCGTTGAGCTCGATCCTCGAGCGCCTGCGCGATATCGGGGTGCTCGATACCGGGCGATGCCTGGCGCTGCTCTCCGAGCTCTTCCGCCCTTCCCCGCAGGAGCACGAATGCCTGGAGTCGGCGCTGCGCGCCGCGGCCCGGGCGGCCGACCCGGACCTTTTCTTCCTGAATCTCTCCCGGTGGGGCGACTCCCTTCCCGCCGACGGGCTCATGGACGCCCTCCGGGACGACCGGCTGCAGCCGCTGATCGGCGCGCTGCTCGGAGGGTCGGAGTTCCTCCCCCAGCAGGTCGCCCGCCGCCCGGAGATCTTCGATGCGCTCTTCCTCGGGGGAGGGGCGCTTTCTCGTCCCGCCCCCGGGGCGATCGCCGCGGAGGCGCTGGAGGCGGCGGACCGTTGCGGGACGGAGGAGGAGGTGAAGCGTGCGCTGCGCTTGCTGAAGCACCGGGAGATGACCCGTATCGCGGCGCGCGACCTGGCGGGGCTCTCCCCGCTTTCCGAGGTGACGGAGGAGCTGTCGGCGCTGGCCTCGGCGGCGCTCGACGCGGCGGTCCGGTTCGCGCGCAGGGCGATCTCCGCGAAGGCCGGGGAGGCGACGGCGGTCCTCCCGGACGGGACGCGCCGGCCGTGCCGGTTCGTCGTCCTGGGGATGGGGAAGCTGGGCGGTCTGGAGCTCAACTTCAGCTCCGACGTCGATCTGATCTACATCTACGAAACCGACGGGGGGGAGGTCGAGGGGGGGCCGCAGCCGCTTTCCCTGCACCAGTATTTCGTCCGGCTGGGGGAGGCGGTCACGCGGATCATCTCCGAGGCGACGGAGGACGGGTTCGTCTTCCGCGTGGACCTTCGGCTGCGCCCGGAGGGGACGCGCGGGGAGCTGGTCGTCTCGCAGCGCGCCGCGGAGATCTACTACGAGTCGTGGGGGCAGACCTGGGAGCGGGCGGCGCTCATCAAGGCGAGGCCCGTCGCCGGGGACCTGTCGCTGGGCGACGAGTTCCTGAAAAGCCTCGTCCCGTTCGTCTTCCGCAAGTACATGGACTTCACCTCGATCGAGGAGATCAAGGGGATGAAGGACCGGATCAACCAGGCGGCGGTGCGCGGGCGGAGGGGGGAGCGCGACCTGAAGCTGGGCGCGGGCGGGATCCGGGAGATCGAGTTCTTCGTCGCGGCGCACCAGCTCATCTACGGCGGGAAGGAGCCGACGCTTCGGCTCCGGGGGACGGTGGAGGCGCTGGCGGCCCTCGCGCGGCTGCGGATCGTCACGGAAGCCGAGCAGGAGGCGCTGGCCGAGTCGTACGTGTTCCTGCGACGGCTGGAGCACCGGATCCAGGTGCACCGGGAGCGCCAGACGCACGTCCTTCCGCAGGGGGAGGACGACCGCCGGCGGCTGGCCGGGGCGATGGGCCTCGCGGACCCGCAGGCGCTGCTCGCCGCGCTGGACAGGAACGGCGCGGCCGTCCGCAGGATCTACAACCGCCTCTTCGGGGAGGAGCGCGGGGCGGCGCCGTCCGGGATCCCCCCGGACGTCCAGGCGCTTTTCCTGCCCGGGCCGATGCCGACGGACGCGTCGGAGCGTCTGTCGCGCCTGGGATTCCGGGACGCGGATACGGCGCGGAGGAACCTGGAGGTCCTGCGGGACGGCCCCCCGCACGCGCGGATCTCGACGCGGGCGCGCCAGTACCTCAACCAGATCGCCCCGGAGGCGCTCCACCGCGCCGCGAAGAGCCCCGATCCCGACATGGCGCTGGTCCATCTCGAGCGGTTCCTGACGGCCGTCGGCGCGCGCACCATGTTCTACGCGCTGCTGTTCGAGAAGCCGAAGGTGCTGGAGGCGCTCGTGCGCATCTTCGGCAGCAGCCGCTACCTCTCGGGCATTCTCCTTCTGCACCCGGAGCTCCTCGACACGTTCCTGCGGAACGACCTGTCCGTGCTGTTCAAGCCGAAAACCGAGCTGCGGATGCAGCTCGGGGCCGACCTCGACGCGTGCGATGGCTTCGAGGCGGAGCTCGACGCGCTCCGGCGCTTCAAGAACATGGAGACGCTGCGGATCGGCATCCACGACATGGGGGGAGGGCTTTCCATCGAGGAGGGGATGGTCCAGCTGTCCGCGCTCGCGGAGGTCCTGCTGGGCCGCGCCCTGGCCCTCGCGCGCAGGGAGGTGCGCCGCCGCTTCGGCGTGCCGGTCGAGGCCGCGACCGGGCGGGAAGCGCAGTTCTCCGTGATGGGGATGGGGAAGCTGGGCGCGGAGGAGCTTTCCTACCACAGCGACCTCGACATCATCTTCATCTACTCCGGGGCCGGGGAAAGCGCCAGGATCACGAACCACGAGTATTTCGCGAAGGTAGCCCAGCGCCTGATCTCCATCCTCACCACCGTGACGCGCGAGGGGTACGTCTACCGGCTCGACACGAGGCTGCGCCCTTCCGGCAACGCGGGCCCGCTGGTTTCCTCGCTGGAGGCCTTCCAGCGGTACCACGAAGGCGCCGCGCAGCTCTGGGAGCGGCAGGCGCTCCTGCGGTGCCGCTTCGTCGGGGGCGACCGGGAGCTCGGGAAGAGGGCGGAGGAGACGTCGAAGGGCTTCATCTTCGGGCGGCCCCTCCCCCCGAACGCGGCGGAGGAGATCCACCGGCTGCGGATGCGCATGGAGGTCGAGCTGGGGAGGGAGAGCGAGGACCGGCTGAACCTGAAGGTGGGGCGCGGCGGCGTCGTCGACGTGGAGTTCGCCGTGCAGTACCTGCAGCTTCTCCACGGCGGCTCCATGCCCGCCCTGAGGGCGCGGGGGACGCTGCGGGCCCTCTACGAGCTGCAGCGCGCGGGGATCGTCTCGCTGGACCAGTACAAGGTGCTGGACGGGGGATACCGGTTCTTAAGGTCGCTGGACGTGCGCCTGCGCCTTTCGCAGGACTCCTCGATCGACCAGTTCGACCCGAACGTCCTCGAGCCGGAAACGGTCGGGCGGTACCGGAAGGAGACGGGGAAGATAAGGAAGGTCTACCTGGAACTGCTGGGGCTTCCGGGGTAGCCCCCGGGGAACGGGTTTTTCAGCCGATCTCGTCGTCCGGGAAGTCGAACGTCGGCAGCCGCCGGATCCACTCGGCCACGACGGCCTGGACCGGACTCGCGGGATTTCCTTCGGTTTCCACCGAGAGCACCGCGTTGCGCAGCTCGGTCAGCAGGTGGGTGTTGAACCCTCCCACGTCTTCCCAGCTGGCGTCCGGATCGCCCTCTTTGTCGTAGAAATGCGCCATTTCCACCTCTTGAAGATATATACGGAACGGCGACGGGAAAGATTCAGATCTTTTTTCCCGCCGCCCGCTTCGGGACTAAGACTGTAGCGGCGTAGGGCACCGGTGTCAATAGCCGGTTGTCGGGGTTGCGGCTCTCGCCCACGGAAGTGACCCGGATGCCCGCAAGGTCCGTCACGGGGCACTTATACTCGCAGATGCCGCAGCCGATGCACAGCTCCGTCTCCACGACCGGGACCCGTACCGGGACGCCGCCTTTCCCCGGCAGCGAACGGAAGACGATCGCCTTCTTCGGCGTCGGGCAATGCTCCTCGCAGACGATGCATGGCGTTCCCTGTGCGAACGGGATACAGCGCGACGGGTCGACGAACGCCAGCCCGATGACGGTCTTGCGCTTCTCTTCGGTGGAGAGCGGGCGGATGGCGAAGGTGGGGCAGACCTGGCCGCACAGGGTGCAGTTGTATTCGCAGTAGCCGATCTTGGAGACGAGCACCGGGGTCCAGATCCCCTCGACGCCCGCCTCGAGCAGGGTGGGCTGGAGCCCCCCGGTGATGCACACCTTCATGCATTCCCCGCAGCGGACGCAGCGCGACAGGAATTCGTCTTCCCTCGCGGAACCCGGCGGCCGCACGAGGGACGGCACGGGAACCGCCGACGTCGGGGTGGCTTTCAGAACAAGAGCGGAGCCCGCGCCGAAGGAGAGCGCTGCCAGCATCGACCGGCGCCGGACGTCCACCCGGTCCGCCGTGCCGCGGGCGATCGAGAACTTCCAGGAGAGCGCGTCTTCCGGGCAGGCCGCCGTGCAGTTGAAGCAGGTCACGCATTCCGAGGGGGACCAGCTTCCCCCGAGATGCGGGTTGGCGCCCCCCGCGCAGGCGTCGCGGCATTTCATGCAGCGCGTGCACCGGTCGTTCATCGACAGGCGGAGGAGCCCGGCCCGGGAAAGCAGCGCCAGGAGCGCCCCCAGCGGGCAGACGAAGCGACAGAAGAAACGGGTACGGTGCCGGTTCAGCGCCAGCGCCCCCAGGAAGAGGAGGAAGAAGAGGAACGCCTGCCCGTACCGCGACAGGTGGAACGGGAGGAAATGGGCCTGGAGGAAGGTGTACGCGCCGTCGAAGACGTCGGACACGGGACGGGAGGGCAGGGCGTACCCCCATTCGAGGAAGGCGCGCAAGCCCGCGTTGACCGCCGGCAGGATCGACAGCGAGAGCGAGCGGATCAGGAAGGAGATCGGGTCGAGGATCCCCGCCGCCTGGAGCCCGAGGAGGGCGGCGCCGGCGAAGAACAGGAGCACGAGGTATTTCCATCGGCTGCCCGCGGTCTTCGCGCCCCGCTCGGGGGAGGCCGGTTTCCCGGCGTAGCTTGCGGCGTGGTGCAGCGTGCCGAAGGGGCAGAGCCACCCGCAGAAGGCGCGCCCGAACAGCAGCGTGACCGGGACGAAGACGAGCGCCAGGAAGAGCGCTGCGGGGACCTTGTGCGCCGAGAGGAGCGACGTGGCGAGGACGAGGAGGTCGGCGTCCAGGAACACCTTCACCGGGTACGCCAGCTCGTCGCTGCCGCCGTAGTCGGTCTTGACCAGGAGGACGAGGAACAGGGAGAGGAACGCCGCCTGGGAGATCCGCCGGGCGGTCCGCTTGACGTCGATGGCGCGGCGCATCGCGGGCCGTCCCCCCTATCCGCCGTTCGGCCGGGACGCGTACTGGAGGGGGTCGACCGCGTCCGCTTCCGCGAACGCGCGCAGCCGCAGGGCGCACGAGTCGCACAGGCCGCACGCCTTTTCCTCTTCCCGGTAGCACGACCAGGAATGCTCGAAGGGGACGCCCATGGACACCCCCATACGGACGATGTCCTTCTTCTTGAGCCCGATGAACGGCGCCTTGACCGTGATCCCGCCGCCTTCCCTCGTCCCGCGGCGTATCGTCTCGTTCATGGCCTCGTAGAACTCCGGCCGGCAGTCGGGGTAGCCGGAGGAGTCGGCCTCCACGGCCCCGATGTAGATGTTCCTCGCCCCGATGACCTCGGCCCACGAAACGGCGATGGCCACGAGGTGCGCGTTGCGGAAGGGGACGTAGGTGACGGGGACCTCACTGCGCCCCAGGTCGGCCGCCGGGACGTCGATCGATGCGTCGGTCAGCGCGCTCCCCCCGATGGCCTTGAGGTACCCGATGTCCGCGACGAGGCGGCGCGACTCGGGGACCTCGAGGTATTCCGCGATGGCGCGAAAGCAGGCCAGTTCCCGGCTTTCCGTGCGCTGCCCGTAATTGACGTGGAGAAGGGACAGCTCCGACTCGCGGCGGCAGAAGGCGGCCATCACGAGGCTGTCCATGCCGCCGCTGACCAGCGCGATCCCCGGCGGCTTCCCGCGGTCGCCCACGCGCTCAGACCCCACGGCGGTCCGGCCCCCAGACGAACTTGTGGAGCTGAAGCTGGAACCGGACGTCCAGTGCGTCCTCGAGGATCCAGCCCGCGAGCGTCTCGGGCGCAAGGAAGCCGAAGGCGGGCGAGAAGAGGACCCCCCAGGGCGCTTCCCCGCGGAAGCGCGCGAGCACGTCCTTGGCGTACCGGTAATCCTCCGCGTCGCTGATGACGAACTTGACCTCGTCCCGGTCACCGAGGTTGCGGAAGTTGCTCCAGAGCATCTTCCCGTGCTCGCCGGAGGCGGGGCACTTCACGTCCATGATCTTGACCGCCCTCGGATCGAGGCGGGACAGCGGGATCGTCCCGTTGGTCTCGACGAGCACCAGCCGCCCCCGGTCGAGCAGCTCCTTCACGAGGGCCGGGGCCTTCTCCTGGAGCATCGGCTCCCCGCCGGTGACGCAGGCCCGGGTGAATCCGAACGCGGCGATGCGGGAGACGACCTCCTCCAGCGGGAATTCCCTCCCGGAATCGTAGGCGTAGGTGGTGTCGCAGTAGCGGCAGCGGAGGTTGCACCCGGTCAGCCGCACGAAGACGAACGGGAGGCCGGAATACGACGTCTCCCCCTGGATCCCGGCGAAGATCTCCGTGATCGTCAGCAACGGCTCAGCCAGTGCTGGAACAGGGCGTTCTTCCCCCGCAGGATGTCGAAGAAATACGCCTGGATCTGCTTCGTTATCGGCCCCGGCTTCCCGGCGCCGACCTTCCGGTCGTCCACCTCCCGGACGGGAGTGATCTCCGCGGCGGTCCCGGTGAAGAACATCTCGTCCGCGATGTACATCTCGTCGCGGGTGAACCGGCTTTCCTTCACCGGGATGTCCATCTTCCGCGCGATCGTGATCACCGCGTCCCGGGTGATCCCCGGCAGGACGGAGGTCAGCGGCGGGGTCTGGAGGATCCCGTTCCGGACGATGAAGATGTTCTCGCCCGACGCCTCCGCCACGTACCCCTCCGTGTCGAGGAGCACCGCCTCGTCGTATCCCGCCTTGACGACTTCCCATTTCGCCAGGACGGAATTGACGTAGTAGCCGCAAACCTTCCCCTTGGACATCGCCGCGTTGACGTGGTGGCGGTTGAAGGACGACACCTTCGCGCGGATCCCTTTCTTGAGACCTTCCTCGCCGAGGTACGCCCCCCAGGGCCAGACGGCGATCGCCACCCGGACCGGGTTGGACCGGGCGAACAGCCCCATCTCGCCCTCGCCGAGGAAGACGATCGGGCGGATGTACCCCTCCTCCAGCTCGTTCGCCTGGAGCGTCTTGTGGATGGCGGCGCAGATCTCCTCGCGGGTGAAAGGGATTTCCAGCAGGACGATGTGAGCGGAGTCGAAGAGCCGGTCGACGTGCTCCTTCAGGCGGAAGACGACGGAGCCGCCGTCCTCGGTCTTGTAGCAGCGGATCCCCTCGAACACCCCGACGCCGTAATGCAGGGTATGGGTCAGCACGTGGAGCTGCGCCTCGTCCCAGTTCACGAGTTTTCCGTCGAACCAGATCTTCTTCGATTTCTGCACCACGGGACGCACCCCCTGTGCTGACGGTATATGCTATTCTTGCAACAGCGGAAAATACTGTCAATTCTTCGGCATTCCCGTCGCCGGGCGACATCGCCCGGAGAAAGGACGCGCGTCCCTCTTGCGGCAAGTCCCCACCATCCCATCGGGGACGGCGGAAAACCGGCGGGTGAGGCTTTCGACCGCCCGTTTTTCCCTGGGGAGCGCGGTTTCCCTGTGCCTCGTCAAGCTGGTGACGGGCATCCTCTCCGGCTCGCTCGCCGTCCTGGCCTCGGCGATGGACAACGTGGCGGACATCTTCATGTCCGCCGTCAACCTGTTCGCGATCGCGAAGGCGGCGGACCCCGCGGACGTGAAGCACCCCTACGGCCACGGGAAGGTCGAGGCCGCGGCGACGATGTTCCAGGGCGGGGTCATCGCCCTGACCGGGGCGGGGGTGGGCTGGGAGGCGGTGCGGCGCCTGATGCGGGGGCAGGCGCCGGAAGGTGCGGGGCTCGACGCTGGGATCCTGGTGATGCTGGTTTCCATGGCCGCGTCCTGGCTGGTTTCCTCCCGCATCCGGAGAGCGGGGGAGGCCACCGGCTCCTCGGCGCTCCTGGCCGATTCCCTCCATTTCCGCACGGACCTCTACGCGGGCGCGGGAATCCTGGCCTCCCTGGTCCTGTTCCGGTTCACGGGGTGGAAGTGGCTGGACCCGGGGATCGCCCTGGCGGTGGGGGCCTACATCCTCATCGCCGCCCTGCCGCTCCTGGGGGGCGCCGCCCGGGACCTGATGGACACCGGCCTGCCGCCCGAGACCGTTCAAGCCATCGGGGAGGTCATCGACCGGCACCGGCCGATGGTCCGGGGGTGGCATGCCCTGCGGACCCGCCGGTCCGGCTCCGAGATCCACGTCGATTTCCACGTGGAGGTCTGCCGGGAGACGACGCTGGAGGAGGCGCATCGGGTCGCGGACCACCTGGAGCACGAGATCAACACCCTGTTGGGGAACGCCCACGTGGTTTCCCATGTCGATCCCTGCCAGATGGAGTGCCCGGGCAGCCAGGAGTGCGCCCGGATGAAACAGATGGTCCGGGAATTCGCCGGGCCGGGACGGGACGGGGTGAAAAGGAGGAAGCCGTGAGAGGATCGATCGTCCTTCTCGTCGTACTGTTGGCGCTTCTGGCGGTTTTCACCATGCAGAACCCCGAGGTCGTCACCGTGCGTTTCCTCGCGTTCACGGGGAACACGCTGCTGCTGGTGGTGGTCTTGGCGGCGTTCTCGGCGGGCGTGTTCGGCGCCGGGCTCGCCGCGCTCCCGGGCTATTTCCGGAAGCGGGCCGAAGCCAGGGCGGCCAATCAGAAGATCCACGATCTCGAAGCGGAGGCGAAGGCCCTGAGGGAGGAGATCTACCAGCTGAGGAAAAAGCTGGAGGCGCCCAGGGAGCTTCCGAAGCCGGGAGGGACGGATTGAGCGGTATTCACGAGCGGCTGGACGCCGTCGCGCGGCGTCTCGCCTCCCGGTTCGGCACGCCGGAGGCGTGCGGGCACGAGGCGCCCCCGGTGGACAACCTCGTCCTGACGATCCTCTCCCAGAACACGAACGACATCAACCGTGACCGGGCGTTCGCGTCCCTCAAAAATAAATACCCGACGACCGCCCGGCTGGCCGCCGCGAGGCCCGATGAGCTCGAGGACGCGATACGCGCCGGCGGGCTCGCGAAGACGAAGGCGGCGTCCATCCTCTCCGCCCTCTCACGGCTCAAGAAGGAGCGGGGCGGATACGCCCTCGATTTCCTGCGGTCGATGCCGCTGCCGGAGGCGCGCGCCTACCTCACCTCCTTCGGGGGCGTGGGGGTGAAGACCGCCAACATCCTTTTGCTGTTTTCCCTCGGGTTCCCCGCCTTTCCCGTGGACACCCACATCCTCCGGGTGACGAAGCGGCTCGGGCTGGTCCCGGAAAGCGCGACGCTCGCGAAGGCAGCCCTCCTGCTCGAGCCGCACGTCCCCGAGGGAACCCACGCCTCCCTGCACCTGAACCTGATCCGGCTGGGCCGGGAATTCTGCAGGCCGCGCAACCCCCTGTGCCCCGCGTGCCCGCTCCTTCCCGTGTGCCCGGCCGGGGCGAAAACCGCCGGGCGGAGGAGGGACGCATGACGATCCGGGGATGCTTCCAGTGGGCGTTCATCGTCCTGCTGACGCTGCTGATCGCGATACCGTTCATCCTGATCGGCGTCCTGTCGCCCGACCGCATGGCGAAGGGAAAGGTCTTCCGCTGGCTGTCGAAGCGATACGCCGCCCTCGCCATGCGCATGTTCGGGGTGACGGTGGAGCCGCGGGGGGTGTCCCGGGTGGACCCGGACACCGGCTACGTGTTCATGTCGACCCACGCGAGCCACCTCGACTCCCCCGCTCTGGCGATTGCGCTCCCGCAGCCGACGTTCTGGGTCTTCAAGAAGGAGCTGGCGAGGATCCCGTTCTTCGGGTGGACGCTCCTGGCGCTGGGGCAGGTGATGATCGACCGGTCCAACGCCCGGCAGGCCCGCGAGTCGATGGCGGACGCGGTAAAGGGCTTGCGGGGGAACCTGTCGATCCTGATCTACCCGGAGGGGACCCGGAGCCCGGACGGGAAGCTTCAGCCGTTGAAGAAAGGCGGCTTCCACCTGGCGATCCGGGGGAGGATGCCTATCGTGCCGGTGCGGATCACGGGAAGCCACGAGCTGCTGCCGAAGGGGGCGCTGACCGTCCGGCCGGGGCACCTGGTCGTCGAGCTGTTCGACCCCATCCCCACGGAGGGGAAGACCGAGGAGGACATCCCGGAGCTCATGGCCCGGGTGCGGGGCGCCCTGCTTTCCTGAACGACGGGTCGAGGAGGAAGAACCCGAAGGATCCCGCGCCGACCGCCGCCGCCGCGGAGACGAACATCGGCCCGTAGCCGCACAGCTCGACGACGAAGCCGAAGGCGGCAGCGCCCGTGACCATCCCCATGTCGAAGGCGCCGGTGAACATCGCCATCGCCATCCCGCCGGCGTCGCTTTTCGCGCGGTCGAGCACGAGGGCCGACAGGGCGGGAAAGAGCAGCCCATGGCCCCCCCCGGCGGCGGCGCCCACGGCGGCGAGCCCCGCCCCCGTCCCGGCGAAGGGGATCAGCAGATTTCCCGCGCCCAGCAGGAGCAGCGCGAACAGCGTCATCCGCTCCCGGGGCAGCCGGTCGAGCAGCCGGCGCCCCAGCACCCGCGTCGCGATGACCGTCATGGCGTACACGAACACGAAGACGCCGATCGACCCCTTGCCGATCTCGAGCAGGTAGACGGGCAGGAAGGTGATGATCGTCCCGTACGCCATGCCGAAGAGGTACCCCGCGGTGTTCGGGACGAGGAAGGCCCGCCCGAGGAAGACGGAAAGGGAGGCGAAGGAGAAGCGCTCCCTCGTCTTCGGCTCGCGGATCCAGAACGGGAAGAGGGCGGACAGGACCGCCATGCAGATCGCGGCGGCGAACAGGCCGGCGTAGTCCGCCCGGCGGATGACCCATTCCCCGAGCCAGCCCCCCACGGAGACGGGCAGGAAGAAGGCCAGGCCGAAGATCCCGAACGCCTCCGCGCGCCGGCCCGGCGGTGCGGCCGCGGCGACGTGCGAGAACGAGGCGGCGGTGAACATGGAGAACGCCACTCCCTGGGCGAGCCGGACGAGGTAAAGGACGGGGCCCGGGGAGGAGATATAGAGCCAGGGGACCGTGGAGGCGGCGGCGCCGAACGCCCCCGCGGAGATGAGGACCATCCGGTATCCGCGCCCCGCGATCGATGCGTTCAGCGGTTTCAGGGCCACCGCCACCAGCGTGCCCGTGGCCATCAGCAGGCCGATCTCCCCCTCCCGGATCCCGAGCCGGAACAGGTACGCGGGGAGGAAGATGAAGATCACGGAATAGAAGGAGTAGAAAAGGTTCGAGGCGTTGAGGAGGATGTAGCCGCGGTCGTAAAGCGGGGCGGAGTGGGACATGGGTGGCAATCTTACCACAACGAAACCTTTGGCTTCCCCCCGCCCCCGCTTTCTAAGAGAATGTTCCCATGGGCAAGCCGCTGCGCGTCGCGCTGGCGCAGATCAACGCCGCCGTGGGCGACATATCGGGGAACGTCCGGAAGATCCTGGAAACCGCCGCGCGGGCGCGGGAGGCGAAGGCCGACCTCGTCGTCTTCCCGGAGCTGGCGATCCCCGGCTACCCGCCGGAGGACCTGCTCCTGCACTCCTCCTTCGTCGAAAGGAACCTGGCGGCCTGGAACGAGGTTGCGCAAGGGATCCAGGGGATCGCGGCCATCGTGGGGTTCGTGGACCGCGACGCCCGGAAGCGGGTCTACAACGCGGCGGGCGTCGCGGCGAACGGCCGCGCCGTCGCGGTGTACCGGAAGATGCACCTCCCCAACTACGGCGTCTTCGACGAGCTGCGCTACTTCCACCGGGGAACGGAGCCGTTGCTGATCCCCGTCGGGGGGACGCGGGTGGGAATCACCGTGTGCGAGGACGTCTGGGTGCCCGCCGGCCCCGTCCCGCGCGAGGTCAAGGAAGGCGCGGGGCTGATCATCAACATCTCGTCGTCCCCGTACCACGCCGGGAAATGGAGGGTGCGCCGGGACCTCGTGGCGTCCCACGCGCGGCGGAACCGGGTCCCGGTGGTGTACTGCAACATGGTAGGCGGCCAGGACGAGCTGGTGTTCGACGGGGGGAGCATGGTGGTCGGGCCGTCCGGCGAGGTGATCGCCCGGGCGGCGATGTTCGACGAGGAGCTGCTCCTGTGCGATCTCGGGGCCAGGGAGCCGGGGCCGATCGCCCCCATCCCGCGCAGGGAGGAGGAGGTCTTCCGCGCCCTCGCCACCGGCACGCGGGACTACGTGGAGAAGAACCGGTTCCCCGGCGTGATCATCGGGCTGTCCGGCGGGCTCGACTCGTCGCTCGTCGCGGCGGTCGCGGCGGAGGCGCTTTCGCCCTCCCGGGTGCTCGGCGTCACGATGTCGTCGGCGTACACGTCGCGGGAGAGCGTTGAGGACGCGCACGCGCTGGCCTCCAACCTCGGGATCCGCTGCATCGACCTGTCCATCAGGGAGGCGTTCGAGGCGTTCCGGGGAACGCTCGCCGGGCCGTTCCGGAACCGGGCGGCGGATGCCACGGAGGAGAACCTGCAGGCGCGCATCCGCGGCACGCTCCTCATGGCGCTCTCCAACAAGTTCGGGGACCTCGTCCTCGCCACGGGGAACAAGAGCGAGATGAGCGTCGGCTACGCCACCCTTTACGGCGACATGGCGGGCGGGTTCGCGGTCATCAAGGACGTCTTCAAGACGATGGTGTACCAGGTGTCCCGCTGGTACAACGAAAGCCACGGTCGGGCGATCATCCCTGAGCGTGTGCTCACGAAGGCGCCGACGGCGGAGCTTAAACCCGGCCAGAAGGACACCGATTCCCTGCCGGAATACGAAATCCTCGATCCGATCCTCAAGATGTACGTGGAGGAAGACCGCAGCGTCGCCGAGATGACGGCGGCGGGGCACGAAGAGGACGTGGTCCGGAGGGTCGTCTCGATGGTGGACCGGAGCGAGTACAAGCGCCGCCAGGCGCCTCCCGGGGTCAAGATCACCCCCCGCGCGCTGGGCCGGGACCGCCGGATGCCGATCACGAACCTGTCGCTCCAGTATTAGACCGGATTCCGGTCCCCTCCGCCCCTTTTCCGTCCGATACCCGTCCGTGTTCGAAGGGGATTTTCCAGTCCTTTCCGCGCGGGCTCCCGCGGATCCCGCCGGGGCACGGATAGTGCGTCGCCACCTCCCGCACGGGGGGCTTCGTCCATGCCTCCCGAAAAAAGGAGGAACGCCGATGCATCGGGCGGGGTTCGCGGCATGCATGTTCCTGTTGTTCGCGCCGGCGGCGCATGCGGGATGGCTGGGGGATGTCGTGTCGGGCACGGGGGGGAACCTGGCGGACCGGTTCCTGCGCGACGCCGCCGACCGGGCGTACGAAGGCGCGAAGGGGTCGGTCGCCCGGCGCGGGGAGGCCCGGGGGGAGACTCCGGTCGGGAGGGAAGAGGCGCCACCGCGGAAGATGGGGATCCGCCCGGGGGACGTCTCTTCCGGGTACGACTTCGTCGCGGGGAGCCGGGAGCTCTTCATCGACGATTTCCGGACCACCGACCCGGGCGGGTTCCCGGCGCGCTGGACGCTGCGCGGCCCGGATACCGATTCGTGGAAGGCGCCGCTGGAGGTCGCCCGGTGCGGCGGGAGGAACTGGGCCCGGTACCGCCCGTCGAACGAGGCCAAGGACGTCCGGTCCTCCTTCTACGCCCGCCTGGACGCGGGCAAGGACCTGCCCGACCGGTTCACGGTCGAATTCGACGCCGTCCTTCCCCCCTTCGACGGGAAGGACCGGAAGCCGGAGTACCGGGTGCTCCTGATCAACCACGGGAGCGCGTACCGGTCGCTCGATTACGAGGCGACGTCGAGCAACGTGGTCCGCATCGGGTCCTGCGGCGCATCGTCGGGGAGCACGGAACTGCCCTACGAGCGCGGGGACGGCCAGGTCCACCGCGTGGAAATCGTCGTGGACGGCCGGTCCGTGAAGGCGTATCTCGACAAGGAGCTGGTGGTCAACGACCCCGCGGGCATCGTGCGGCCGGTCACGGTCGTCGGCATGGAGCTGTCGTACCGGACCGGGGCCGACGTCCTCCCCCTCATGTTCACGAACTTCCGCCTGGCAGCCGCGGGGCCGGTCACCGCACAAGCACCGTGGAGTACTTCGCGATCCGGACCAGCCCCGGCTTCGCTCCCTTGAACTTCGAGACGTGCCGGGCCTCGGCGAGGAAGACGGGGACGTTGCCCGACCCTTTCGCCTTGCTGTGGAACACCGCCAGGCGGGCGCCTTCCTCGATCACCTCCTTCGGGACTTCCTTCCCCGGGGGGCGGCGGACGAGCACGTGGCTCCCCGGGATCCCCTGCGCGTGCAGCCAGAGGTCGTCGGGAGAGGACAGCTCCTTCACGATCCGGTCGTTCCCGACGTTGTTCCGGCCGACGAGGATCGTGAAGCCGCGGTATTCGACGTTCTCCACCTGGGGTGCGACCGGCCTGGGAGCATCGGACCGGCCTCCCTTCCGTTTCGGCGGGGTCTTCGCCCGCGAGGCAAAGGAGGCCGAGAGCTCCTGCCGGACCGCGATCAGCTCGTCCCTCGAGCGCGCGGCGTCGAGCTGGGCCTCCAGCGATTCGATGTAGTAGATCCCTTCCGCCACCTCCCGCCTGCGCCGGCGGACGATCTCCCTCGCGTTCTTCGCCTTGCGCGCCAGGCGGAAGTACCGGTTCATGTTCTCGACGGGGGACAACGCCGGGTCCAGCGGGACGCCGCGGAACGAGGTCATTCCCTTGGCGAACTCGCCCAGGTTCGCCTTCAGCGTCTCCCCGTGGACCCCCCCCGCGAGCCCTTCCACGAGCCGCTCCTCGTCCCCGCCGACGTTCTCGAGCTTGTGGCGTTCTTTCTTGAGCAGCGCCTGGATGCGGGTGGAGAGCTGCCGGCGCAGCGCGTCCAGCTCGCGGGCTTCCGCGACGGTGGAGTAGAAGGCGTCCGCCGCGTCGTTGGCGGAGGGGTACGGCTCGAACTCCTCGAACCCGGCCGCGGGGCAGGGGAAGGGGAGGATGCACCGCTTGCCGCCGGGAAGCGTCCCGATGCCGGGCGAGAACTCGTCTTCCTCGTATCGTCGCACCAGTTCCCTCAGCGCGGAATACAGCGCCCCGGGGCCGTCCTTCCCCCTCGCCGCCGCCTCGCGGGCCGCCTCCCTGCCCAGCCCCGCCACGGAACCCTGCAGCGCGCGGTCCAGGCCGCCGAATCCCCCGGCGAAGATCCTTTCGGCGTCTTCCGGGGTCACCTCCGGGAGGAACACCCGCGCCGGGCGCGGCAGCGGCCTGTACGGAAGGCCCGGGGAGACCTCGCGGATCCGGCTTTCTTCCGGCGACACGACGCGCAGCGGGCAGAGGATCGTGCCGGCTTCGTCGACGTAGATCAGGTTGGCGTGCCGGCCGAACAGCTCCGCGTACAGCGAGGTCCGTTCATGCTCGGCGTCCGGGCGCGACGAGGCGAAATCGATCCGCACCGAGCGGTCGTACGGCGCGAGGGCGAGCGACGCGACGCGCATCCCCTCCATGTGCCTGCGGAGGTACTGGCAGAACCGGGGAGGGACGGCCGGGTTGGGGGACCTGCGGGTCGTCAGATGGATTCGGCAGTTCTCCGGGTCGGCGGACAGCAGAAGCCGCTTTTCCCCGTGCCCCGTCCAGAGCGCGAGGACGATCTCCCGGTCCGCCGGCTGGTGGACCTTCGAGACCAGCGCCCCGGGAAGCGCCCCGGACAGCTCGGAGACGACCTGTTTCAGGAGAAAGGCGTCCATCGCCTTTCATTCTACGCCAGTGGTGGAGGGCGGGGTCAGGCGACCGGGACCGGCGCGTCTTCCCGCCGCGCGGTTTCCTCCAGCGCGGTCCCGACGGCGTCGAATTCCTCCAGGATCGCCCAGAACGCCTCCCTGGAGCCGCCGGTCGCGCCGGCGCGCCCCTTCTCCTCGAGGTCGCGGAACATCTCCGCGAGGACCGCCGCCCCGACGTACCCGCTGGCCGACTTCAGTGTGTGGGCGATCGGCCAGATCCGCTCCGCGTCCTCGGAGTCGACCGCCAGCGCCAGGGCTTCCATGCGCCGCCGTGAATCCGCGAGATAGGTTTTCACGATGCGGGACACAAGCCCCTTCGCCCCGGAGCGCTCCAGTGTCCGGAGATCTTCCAGTGCGGCGGGGTTCAGGCGCCCGCCGCGCGGGGCGGGGCATTCCGCGGCTTCCGCGGGGGCGGTCCCGCCAAGCCATTTCCCGAGGGTTTTTTGAAGGTCCGCGGCCGAAAACGGCTTGGCCAGGTAGTCGTCCATGCCGGCGGCCAGGCAGGCCTCCCGGTCGCCCTGCATCGCGTGGGCGGTGAGGGCGATGATCGGGATCCTCGGGGCGGAGCCCGCGGGGCCCGCGCCCGACGACTCCCTCGCCCGCACCTCCCGGGTCGCCTCGTACCCGTCCATCCCGGGCATCTGGCAGTCCATCAGGACGGCGTCGAAGCGTCCGCCGGACATCGCCTCGAGGGCCTCACTCCCGCTCCCCGCGATCGCCACCTCGAACCCGAACGAGGCGAGCATGGCGCGCGTGACCTCCTGGTTCACGGGGTTGTCCTCGGCGAGCAGCACCCGCCCCCTCAAGGAAGGCCGTTCCGCAGCCGCCGGCGGGGCCACCGGCACGGACTGCGGGGGGAGGGTGAAGTGCGCCTTCCTGAGCGGAAGGGTGAACCAGAAGGTGGAGCCGCCGCCCGGGTCGCTCAGGACGCCGATCTCGCCGCCCATCATGACGACCAGCTGCTTCGATATCGCCAGCCCCAGCCCCGTGCCCCCGTGCTGCCTGGTGGACGAGCCGTCCGCCTGGGAGAAGGATTCGAAGATCCTCCCCCTCTGCGAGGGGCGGATCCCGATCCCCGTGTCGATCACCTCGAACCGGAGGAACGGCGCCCCGCCGGCCCTGTCGACGGGCCGCACGCGGATCTCCACCGATCCCTTCTCCGTGAACTTGACCGCGTTGCCCACGAGATTCACCAGTACCTGGCGCAGGCGTGAGGGGTCGCCCCGCAGCGAGTCCGGGATGCCGGCCTCGATCCCGTAGCGCAAGAGCAGCCCCTTCTCCCGGGCCTTCGGGAGCAGCAGCTCCACGACCTCCGCGATCGCCCGGTCCAGCCGGAAATCGGAGTTGCTCAGCTCGAGCTTGCCGGCCTCGATCTTGGAGAAATCGAGGATGTCGTTGAGCAGGCCGAGGAGCTTCACGCCCGAGCCGTGGGCCGTGTCGGCGTATTTCCGCTGCACGTCCGAAAGCTCCGTGGACAGCAGGAGCTCTGTCATGCCGAGGATCCCGTTCATCGGCGTCCGGATCTCGTGGCTCATGTTCGCCAGGAACTGCGATTTCGTCCGGCTGGCCGCCTCTGCCTGTTCCTTGGATCTCCTCAAGGCCTCCTCGGCCTTTTTCCTCCCGGTGATGTCCATCGCGACGCAGACGTATCCGCCGTTCCTGCCCGGGGCCTCCTCGATCGCCGATACCGAGAAGAGCACGGGAATGCTCCGGCCGTCCTTCGACCGGAAGCTCCTCTCCGAGGTGGCCGCCGGCCCCCGCCCGCTGCCTTTCCGGGCGACCGCGGCGAACTGCTCGAGCACGGCGCGTTCCGGCTCCTCCAGGATCGCTGCGACCGGCCGACCGATCATCTCCCCCTCCTCGTACTTGAGTAGGTCCAGGGCCGCCCGGTTCGCCCCGACGACGAACCCGTTGACGTTCACGACGATCAGCGCCTCGTTCAGCGACCGGATGATGCCCTCGGTGTATTCCCGGGCCGCGAGCAGGTCCTGCCTCGACCGCCGCAGCCCCTCGGTCATGCGATTGAAGGAATCGGCGAGGCTCTCCAGCTCGTCCCCCGTCCGGATGTCCGCCTTGCAGCTCAAGTCCCCGGCCGCGACCCGCTGCGTGACCTCGTCGAGGGTGGCGATGGACCGGGTGAGCTTCCTCGAGAAGGCCAGCGAGGCGGCCAGCGTGGTGACGATGCACACGGCGAGGAGGAGCAGCGACCGCAGGTAGAGCGCGTTGAGGTCCTGCCGGTATTTTTCCAGCGAGAAGCCGATATGGATCCAGCCCCAGTCGATGCCGGAGTACTCGAACTTGTAGGGGTAGTGGAAGACCTGCTCCCCAACGAGGCCGCTGTGGAGGAATTTCCCGCCTTTTTCCGGCGAGGCCTTCGCGGGCCTCCAGATCCCGTCGAGCCGGTCCTGTCTCCATCCCGCCTTCGTATGGACGAGGGAGAAGCCGTCCTTGCGGGTGATCACCACGTACCGGAGCGAGTCACTGTCCGCCAGCACCTTCATGCTATGTTCGATGGCGCTGCTGTAGTCCTCCGTTATGATCGCGGTCGCGGTCACCTGGCTGATCGACGCGGCGATGTTGCGGGCCTCGGAGCCCATGCCGTCGATGAAAACCCGCTTCTGGTACGGGAGGGTGAGCGCGAGGTACAGGACCAGCGTGGCGATCACCAGGATCCAGGAGTAGATCGCCGCCTTGAAGTAGATCTTCCGCGGTCGGAAGAACGGGCGATTTCCGCCGCCGTTCCCTTCGGCCCGGGTCATTCCGTCCATCCCCGCGAGGCGTTCGTTTCGGCGCAGGACGAAAGGAGCGCGGCGAGTGCCGGCCGGAGAGCCGCGTCGCGCAGGCGGGAAACCGGAACCATCGCACGTCTTTTCCGCAAGGGCATCCTCGGTCGACCGGCTCCGAACCGTATTTCCGCCGTCTCGGGACAAGCGAAACCCGATCCGTTTGTTTATCGGTGCATTCCCAAGGGTTCTTTAAAAGTGTTTGCCGGCGAGGGGAGGCCGGGGAAAACGCGCCCGTGCCGCCCGTTCCGGCAGGTGCTACAATCGGAAAAATGTGCGGTTGCGACGGGGAGACGGAATGAAACGGACTTTGATGCCAATCCTTTGGGCGGCCGCCCTGCTTCTCCTTTGTTCCTGCGCCGCCAGGAAGGAGGCGGCTCTCCCACCCGTGCCTCCCCCCGCGCTCCCGCCGTCGCCCGCGCGGGTCGAGGTCGTCCAGCTTCAGATGACCGCGAACCGGGATTTCGTGGGTGTCAAGTTCCGCATGGTCGGGGGCGAGCGCGTCGATCTCAACGCGACGGAGATCTACCTGCTCGACGAATCCACGGGCGACAGGTACCCGGTCGTCCGCCTGCAGCGCATCGGCCGGATGGCGGAGTTCAGCGTGCCCGGGGAAGCGGGCATACACCACGTCATGTTCCGGAACCGCGAGGGCAGGCTGAAGATCGGGAGACGGGTCACTATCGTCGTCGGGAATGCGCGGCACGAGCACCTTGTGATTCGGGAGTGACCCCGGAGGCCGCCCGGTCCGCCAGCAGTTCGCGCGCCTTGCGTGAAAGCGACGTCGGTGTGATCGGCTTCTGTAGGAACGCTCGCCCCTTGCCCATCCGCCCCAGGTGCTTCCGGGCGTCTTCCGCGTATCCCGACATGTAGAGGATGGGGATGCCCGGCCTCCCGGCCGCCACCCGCTCGGCGAGCTCGATGCCGTTCATCCCGGGCATGACGAGGTCCGTGACCAGCAGGTCGATCGTCCCGTCGTGGCGGCCGCTGATCTCCAGCGCGGAGGCGCCGTTCGGGGCGTCTAGGACGGTGTAGCCGTTCCCCCGGAAGATCTCCGCCGCGAGCTCGCGCACCATGTCCTCGTCCTCGACGAGGAGGATGGTTTCGCCGCCGCCCGTTCCCTCGAGCGTTTTCTCGCGTGTTTCCTCCACCGTTTCCTGAACCGCCCTTTCGACGGCCGGGAGGTAGATGGTGAAGGTCGTCCCTTTCCCGGGGGCGCTCGCGACCCGGATGTATCCGCCGCTCTGCTTCACGATCCCGTACACGGTGGCCAGCCCCAGCCCGGTCCCCTTGCCCTGCTTCTTCGTCGTGAAGAACGGCTCGAAGATCCGGTAGAGGACCTCGTTGCTCATCCCTGTCCCGTTGTCTGCGACCCGCAACGTGGCGTAGCGGCCGGGGGGGATGGTCAGCTCGCGTTCCACGAAGGGAGACTCCATGGTGAGGTTTTCCGTGGACACGACCAGCTTCCCGCCGGCGGGCATCGCGTCGCGCGCGTTGACGCACAGGTTCATCAGGATCTGCTCGATCTGGCTCGGGTCGGCCTGGACCGTCCAGAGGTCCGGGCCCGGTTCCGTCACGAATTCGATGTCCTCCCCGATCAGGCGGCGCAGCATCTTCGCCAGGTTCTCGACGACTTCATCCATCCGGAGCAGCTTCGGCTTCAGGACCTGCCGGCGGCTGAAGGCGAGGAGCTGGTGCGTGAGGGCGGCGGCGCGCTCGCCCGCCTTGTGGATCTCCTCGATCTCCTTCAGGGCGGGGTTCCTCTCGTCGGTCCGCAGCAGGAGCAGTTCGCTGTACCCCGTGATCACCGAGAGCAGGTTGTTGAAGTCGTGTGCGACGCCCCCCGCCAGTTTGCCGACGGCTTCCATCTTCATGGACTGGCGGAGCTGCTCCTCGCTGCGGTGCAGGGCGTCCTCCGCCTTCTTGGTCTCGGTGATGTCCGCCATGATCGCCACCATGGAGGAAACCCTCCCCTGCGCGTCGAGGAGAGGGGCCCCCGAGAAGGCGAGGATGATCTCCGACCCGTCGCGGCCGCGGCAGCAGATCTCCGTGTTGGCGAATTTCTCCCCGAGGAGGACGAGGTTGCACGTCGCCTTCAGCTCCTGGTTCCCCTCGGCGGAGAGCAGCGGGTTCGGGCGGCCGATCGTCTCGGATTCCCCCCACCCGAAGATGCGCACGGCGGCCGGGTTCCAGACGCGGACGATCCCGGCGGCGTCGCTGACGACCACCGCCAGGGGGGAGGCATCGATGAGGGCGTGCAGGGTGCCGCTGGTCTCGTGGAACGCCTCCTCGGCCCGTGTCCGCTCGGCGATGTGGTTCTTGATGGTGTCCAGCATGACGTCGTTGGCCCGCACCAGCGTGGAGATCTCGTTCTCCCGGGGCCCGGCGTCGAAGTCCGCCCCCGAATACTCGTGGATGGTCCGCAGCGTCTTTCCGTACAGGTTCTTCAGGGGCCGGACGATCAGGAAGGTGAGGCCCGCCCCGATCAGCGCGATTCCGGCCAGGATGGCCAGCCCCCATTGGGACATGCGGACCCGGTTCTTGACCAGCAGCTCGCGGATGACGCCGATGTCGGACTCGATCAGGAGGCAATAGTCCTCGTCCACGATTTTCAGCGGAACGTAGGTATAGGACCGGTAAGCGTCTTCGTCGATGTGGAAAAGGGGCACCCGCTTCGCGAGCGTGCGCTGCGCCAGGCGGGGATCGAACGCCTTGGCGACGGAAGGGTCGTGGGAGCCCGCGATCACCTTTTCGGACGTGGCGAAGAGCACCTGGTTGCCCGTTTCCCTGGCGATGCGGCCCGCGAAGACGTCGTCGACCCGGTTCCCGATGATCAGCACGCCTCCCGGCCTTTCCTTCCCGAATACGTAGACCGGGGCGATGGCCACGATCCCGGCGCCTTCGGGCCCGGACAACATCGTGATGACCTGCTCCCCTTTCAGCGCCTTCCGGAAGGCGTGCGTCTCCTCCAGCTTCCCCGGCCCCCCGGCTTTTTCCTTTCCCGCGCGGTACAGGATCTTGCCGTTGGGGTCGGCCATGACGAAGAGCGAGAGGTTCATCTTCGGGAACAGCTGGTTCATCGCCAGTTTCAGCGGCTTGATGTCCCCTTTCGTCCCGTTGTAGTGGAACAGGCCGTACACGATGTCCGTGTCGCTTTTCAGGATTCTGGACAGGCCCGAGATCCTGTCGACCTCCTGGGAGACCAGCGATTCGATCATGCGGTGGGTGTCGAGGGCCTTGTTGCGCTCCCTTTCCTCGAAGACCGTGCGGAATACCGACTTGTTGATCTGGTAGCCGGCGAGAAGGATGCCCGCGCCGATGGAGACGAGGAGGAGGACGATCGGGAAGACGATGCTGTTGCGGACGCGGAACCCCCGGAATTTCTTCCACGCGTCCTTCATGGTTTCCATGAACCGGGTCAATCCGCCGGTACCGCCTCTCGCGTACGTAATAGTCCGAAGATTTTTATCGGCTTATAACGGCTTAACCTTAAAAATATTTTCCCGGGTGCGGGCTATAATGTCGTGTCGGGAGGGACGCCTTCGCCATGCCATTTGCCGACCTGAACGGATTCCGGGTGTACTTCGAAACGCACGGGGGCGGTTTCCCCTTGCTCCTGATCAATGGGCTGGGGAGCGACCACCTGGAGTGGCTGTTCCAGGTCCCCGCGTTCGAGCCCTACTTCCGGGTGGTGGTTTACGACCATTTCGGCACGGGGAAGAGCGACGTGCCGCCGGGGCCTTACACCACCGCGCGCATGGCCGACGACGTCGACATCCTGCTGGAATCCTTGGGGATACTGCGGGCGCACGTCCTGGGCGTGTCTCTGGGGGGCATGATCGCCCAGGAGGTCGCGCTGCGCCACCCGGGCCGGGTGGAACGCCTGGTGCTGGGATGCACCGCCCCGGGGGGGGCGCTGTCCCTCCGGCCGTCCGAGGCGGCGATGGCGGCGTTCCTCGGCGCGGGGCGCGGAAACCCGGAAGCGGAGCTGCGGCGGATGATGCCCTATCTGTACACGGACGCGTATATTGATGAACAGCCGGAAGAAATAGACGCCTTCCTCCGCAGGAGGCTGGAAAACCGGACCGACCCGGCGGCGTTCGCCGCCCAGCTGTCCGCCGCCATGACCCACAATGCGGCCGACCGGCTCCACCGGATCGAGGCCGGGACTTTGGTAATCACCGGGGACGCCGACCGGCTGGTGCCGCCGGAAAACTCCTCGCGGCTGGCGGAGCGCATCCCCGGCGCCCGGCTGGTCGTGCTCCCCGGCGCCCCGCACCGCCTCTTCGCGGAAAACGCCGAGGCGTTCAACAGGGAAGTGATGGGGTTCTTACAGGGGTAAACCGCAGAACCGGGACGTAGATGAGTTCTCCCACAGTTTGGGGACAGAGATGCAAGTCTGTCCCCGTTTTGGCGGAGAACTCATCTACGTCCCGGTTCTGCGGTTACATCCCCCCCGCGTCGCGAAGGTCTTTCTCGAACCGGGCGGCGTCGAAGCCGTCGCCGGAAACCATCGTTCCCTCCACGTCGAGGGTTGGAACTTTTCGCATCCCGTTATTGAGTTTCATCACGATCTCCGCCGCCGCGGGGTTCTGCTCGATGTCGATTTCCTCGTAAGCGACCTCCCGTTCCGCGAGGAACTTCTTGGCGGCCTTGCAGTCCCGGCACCATGGTGTGGTGTACATGACGATCTTTTTCATTTTTCCCTCCGGCGGGTCGGGGACGTTGATGAGTCCTGACACAGAAGGGGGACACTCCCGAGGACCATAAAACGGGGATGGCAAACAGAAGGAAGGACCACCGAACCGGGACGTAGATGAGAAGTCACAAAAGCTTGGAGGCCTGACTTCCTGATATGCAGGACTTCTCATCAACGTCCCGGTTCGGTGGTTTCCGGCAGCGGGCTCCGCTTCCGCCGCTCGCCTACGGGCAGGACGGCGTCCCGGTGGAACTGCACGATGTACTCCACCGCCGCATCGGCGTCGTCCGTCATGTGGAACATGCCCATGTCTTCCGGGGAGATCGTCCCCTGGCCCACCATCGAGCGCTCCATCCAGCGGACCAGCCCCCTCCAGTAGTTCTTTCCCATCAGGACGACCGGGAATTTACGCGTCTTTCCGGTCTGGATCAGCGTGAGGGCCTCGAAGAACTCGTCCAGCGTGCCGAACCCTCCCGGCATGATGACGTAGCCCACGGCGTACTTCACGAACATCACCTTGCGGACGAAGAAATGCCGGAAGGAGAGCGAGACGTCCTGGTAGCGGTTCGGCTTCTGCTCCTTCGGGAGCTGGATGTTCAGGCCGATGGAAACCCCTTTGGCGACCTGCGCCCCCCGGTTGGCCGCCTCCATGATGCCCGGCCCCCCGCCGGAGATCACCGCGAACCCACGCTTCGCGAGCTCCTCCGCCACTTTCACGGTGCACTTGTACGACCAGTCGTTTTTCGCGGTGCGCGCGCTTCCGAAGATCGAGATGGCCGGACCGACGTCTTTGAGCTCCTCGAACCCTTCCACGAACTCGCTCATGATGCGGAACACCCGCCAGGTTTCGCCTCCGGCCAGCTCCTCCATCGATCCTCCTATTCCCCGATGATCTTCACCAGGACCCGCTTGCGCCGCCGCCCGTCGAACTCCCCGTAGAAGACCCGCTCCCACGGACCGAGGTCGAGCCGCCCGTCCGTCACCGCCACCACGATCTCGCGCCCCATCACCTGCCGCTTGAGGTGTGCGTCCCCGTTGTCCTCGCCGGTCCGGTTGTGCAGGTACTGGGAGACGGGCTCGTGGGGAGCCAGGTGCTCCAGCCATTTGGCGTAGTCCTGGTGCAGACCCCGCTCGTCGTCGTTGATGAACACCGACGCGGTGATGTGCATCGCGTTCACCAGGCACAATCCCTCCCGGATGCCGCTTTCCGAAAGGCATTCCTCCACGTCCTTCGTGATGTGGACGAAATCCATCCGGTGGGGGAGGTTGAACCAGAGCTCCTTCCGGTAGCTTTTCATGCGGGGCTCCCTCGGCTTTAAGGATCGCCCGTCACGGGCCGGTCTTCAAGGAGTATACGACGGGAAGTCTCCGGCAGATAACGGTTTACGGCATACGTTTCGCGCGCTATCATTTACGGACCGATTTTGTCCGGCCGAGGGTTCATCCCGTTCGCCGACCTTAACGCAATCCGATGGGGGGATTCTTTTGAAAGGTCGTGTACTTGTCATCGACGACGAAGCCGAGATCCGGCGGAACCTCACGATCGGCCTCACCCAGGAAGGGTACGGCGTCATCGCCTGCCCCGACGGCATCTCGGCGATCCACGAGCTGAACGCCGCCCGGGAGAAGGGGCTCGCCTACGATTACCTCGTGACCGACATCTTCATGC
>DCUH01000096.1:0-9866 GCA_002327765.1 bacterium UBA2219
CGAGCGCGGGATCCGGACCTTCGAGGACTCCACGCGGAACACGCTCGACCTCTCCGCCATCCCGGTGCTGAGGGAGCGGACGCACCTGCCGGTCGTCGTCGACCCGTCCCACGCCACCGGCGTCGCCGCTTACGTCCCGCCGATGTCGTGCGCCGCCGTCGCCGCGGGGGCCGACGGGCTGATNNGACCTCTCGGCCGTGGCGGGCCTCAGACTGCTGACGCACCTGCCGGTGATCGCCGACCCGTCGCATGCGAGCGGACGGCGCGATCTGGTGGCGCCGATGTCGCGCGCCGCCATCGCGGCTGGCGCGGACGGGCTGATGATCGAGGTGCATCCCTCCCCGGAGAAGGCGCTCTCCGACGGCCCGCAGTCGCTCACCTTCGATAAATTCGCCGGCCTGATGGATACGATCCGGCCCTTCGTCCAGGCGGCGGGAAGGACGCTCTGATCCGCAAGCTCCTTTTCGGGATCCTCGGGGCGGGGCTTCTGGCCCTGGCCCTGCACGGCGCCTGGCTCTACCGCGAGGTCGGCCGGGGGGTCGCCCCCGACGCCTGGGAGATCCCCTCCATCCTTTACGGCCGCCCGACGGAGATCCGCCAATGGGACCACCTCGGCAACCTCCGGTTCGCGGAGCGGCTGCAACGGCTTTCCTACAAGCGGGTCACGGGGAACCCTCCGCGCCCGGGAACGTATTCCGAGGAGCCGGGAAAGATCCGGATCTTCACGCGCGGGTACCGGATCGGCCGGCTCCCCGTCAGCGGCGGCCCGGCGGAGATCGAGGTCCGCGACGGGCGGGTGGCGTCGATCGTCTCCCGGGCGGGCAACCCGCTTCCGGCGGTCCGCCTCGAGCCGGAGGAGATCACCCGGATCCTCGGCCCCAAGAGGGAGTCCCGCCGGCTGGTCCCGCTCTCCTCCATCCCCCGCCACGTCCAGGACGCCGTCATCGCGGCCGAGGACCAGAGGTTCCGCTCCCATATCGGGGTCGACTTCCTCGGGATCGGCCGTGCGATGGTCGCCAACCTGAAGAAACGCCGGTTCGTCCAGGGCGGCTCGACGATCACGCAGCAATTGGCGAAGAACTTCTTCCTCTCCCCGAAGAAGACGCTCGCCCGAAAGCTGCGCGAGGCGGAGCTGGCCGTCGTCCTCGAGCTCCGGTTCTCGAAGGCGGAGATCCTCGAGATGTACCTGAACAAGATCTACTTCGGGCAGGACGGCTCCATGGGGATCTACGGCATCGAGGAGGCGGCGGGCTTCTACTTCTCGAAGCGGGCTGAGGAGCTCTCCCTCGAGGAATCGGCCCTCCTGGCGGGCATCATCAGCTCCCCCAACCGGTTCTCCCCCTTCCGCGACCCGAAGGCGGCGAAAGGGCGGCGTAACGGCGTCCTGTCGCGGATGCACCGGCTCGGCACGATCGGGGAAAACGAGCGCCGCCTGGCGTCGGCCGCGCCGCTCGGCGCGCGTCCACGCCCCGCGAACCACCGCCTGGCGGCCTACTTCGTGGACTACATCCAGCGGGTCACCGCGGACGACCTGGGGGACGAGAAGCTCTACAGCGCGGGGTACCGCTTCCACACGACGCTCGACCCGGTGCAGCAGGCCGCGGCGGAAGATGCCGTCGTGCAGGGGCTGGCCGAGGTCGAGAAAACGCCGCGCCGTCCCGGGGAGCCGCTGCAGGCGGCGCTGGTCGCGGTGGACCCGGCGAACGGCGAGCTGACGGCGATGGTCGGGGGGAGGAACTACGGGGCGACGCAGTTCAACCGGGCCGCGAACGCGCGGCGGCAGCCCGGGAGCGCGTTCAAGCCGTTCGTTCTCCTCGCGGCGCTCTCGGAGGCGGCGGCGGGGCGGGGGCAGACGACGCTCTCCACGATCGTTTCCGGCGCTCCGGTCTCCTTCAAGACCCCCCAGGGGCTGTGGACGCCCGAAAACTTCGACGGGAAAAGCTACGGGGACATCACCGTCCGGACGGCGATCGAGAACTCGGTGAACACGTCGACCGTGCGGCTGGCCAGGGACGTGGGGCTTGAAAAGGTGGCGGAGACCGCCCGCGCCGCCGGGATCGCGAGCCGCCTCCCCCCCCTTCCCTCGATGCCGCTGGGAAGCTTCGAGGTCACGCCGCTGGAGCTCGCCTACGCGTACGCGACGATCGCCTCCCGGGGAGTGCGGTTCGAGCCGTTCCCCCTGTTCTCCGTGACCACGGACGACGGGGAGATCCTCCTGGAGAAGGCGGTCCAGTGGAAGCGGGCGATCGACCCGCGGGCCGCGTACCTCGCGGGGTACGCGATGGAGGGGACGCTGGAGCGCGGCACGGCGAGGGCGGCGGGCGCGATGGGGATCCGCTTCCCGGCGTCCGGCAAGACCGGGACCACGGACGACAACCGGGACTCCTGGTTCGTGGGGTTCACGCCCGACGTCGTCTGCGCCGTCTGGGTGGGGCACGACTCCGGCGCCGACACCGGGCTGACCGGGGCCCGCGGGGCACTGCGGATCTGGTCCCGGTTCCTGCGGTCCCTCTACCCCGAGGCCGGGCCGGTCGCCCTCGTCGTCCCGGACGGCGTGGAGTTCGCGGAAATCGATCCCGTTTCGGGGCTCCTCGCCACGAGCGACTGCCCCCAGAGGCTGCGGGAGGCGTACCTCGCCGGCACGGCGCCGAAGGAGGCGTGCCCCCTCCATCCCGTCCATCCCGTCGCGGACACCCTCCGGAAAGGGTTCCAGGGCATTGGGGATTACATCCGGAACCTGTTCAAGTAGCCGTATCCCATGATATAAAGAATAATTTTAATCCGACGGAAAGAAGCCGAAAAAACCATGGATTACAAGAGCACGCTGAACCTGCCGCAGACCGACTTCCCGATGCGGGCGAACCTCGCCCAGCGGGAGCCCGAAACGCTGGCCCGGTGGGGGGAAATGGACCTGTACCGGCAGATGCTCGCGCGCCGGAAGGGCTGCCCCACCTTCGTCCTCCACGACGGCCCCCCGTACGCCAACGGCCACACGCACATCGGCCACGCGCTGAACAAGATTCTGAAGGACATCATCCTGAAGCACCGTTCGATGTCCGGCCGCCTCTGCGTGTACATCCCCGGCTGGGACTGCCACGGGCTGCCGATCGAGCACCAGGTGGACAAGACGCTCGGCGAGAAGAAGGAGACGATCCCGACGGCGGTGAAGCGCCGGCTGTGCCGCGAATACGCGACGAAATTCATCGACATACAACGCAAGGAGTTCAAGCGCCTCGGCATTCAGGGCGACTGGGAGAACCCGTACCGGACGATGACCTTCGACTACGAGGCGCAGATCCTGCGGGAGCTGGGCCGGTTCGTCGAGACCGGCGCGGTCTACCAGGGGACGAAGCCGGTCTACTGGTGCGTGACGTGCCGGACCGCGCTGGCCGAGGCGGAGGTCGAATACGCGGACCACGCCTCCCACTCCATCTACGTGAAGTTCCCCTTCGTCGACCCGCCGGAGAGGATCCACCCGGCGCTCGCGGGGAAGAAGGTTTTCTTCGTCATCTGGACGACCACCCCGTGGACCATCCCGTCCAACCTGGCCGTGGCGCTCCACCCCGACTTCGACTATGCCGCCCTCTCCTTCGGCGACGAGGTCTACGTGGTCGCCGACGGGCTGACGGACCGGTTCGTCGAGGAGACCGGCATCCGGGGCGCGGAGAAGATCGCCGTGTTCCGCGCGGAGGGACTCGAGCGGCTGCGCTGCCGGCACCCGCTCTTCGACCGCGACTCGATCCTCGTCCTGGCCGACTACGTGACGCTCGACACCGGGACCGGGCTGGTCCACACCGCCCCCGGGCACGGGCGGGAGGACTACGAGACCGGCCTGCGGTACGGCCTCCCCGTCTACGCGCCGCTCGACGACGACGGCCGGTTCACGAAGGACGTCCCCCTCTTCGCCGGGAAGCAGGTCTTCGAGGCGAACCCGCTGGTGAACGAAAAGCTCGCCGAGGC
Source organism: bacterium UBA2219 (assembly GCA_002327765.1). Taxonomy (GTDB): domain Bacteria; phylum Desulfobacterota; class Deferrimicrobia; order Deferrimicrobiales; family Deferrimicrobiaceae; genus UBA2219. The sequence goes on from DCUH01000096.1 coordinate 3,961, forward strand.
CGGCGCGCTGATGCGGCAAGGGCGGCTCACCCACTCCTACCCCCACTGCTGGCGCTGCAAGCAGCCCGTCATCTTCCGGGCGACGAAGCAGTGGTTCATCTCCATGGACGCCACGAAGCTGCGCGAGAAGACGCTCTCCGAGATCCGGAAGGTGCGCTGGGTCCCCGACTGGGGACAGGAGCGGATCGAGGGGATGATCGCGAACCGCCCCGACTGGTGCATCTCGCGGCAGCGCTCCTGGGGCGTGCCGATCGCCGCCTTCCAGTGCGAGGGGTGCGGCAAGCCCTTGCTCGACCGGAAGATCATCGACCGCGTCGCGGACTTCTTCGAGAAGGAAGGCGCCGACGCGTGGTTCGAGCGGGACGCGTCCGAGCTGCTCCCGCCCGGCACGAAGTGCCCCTCCTGCGGGGAATCGTCGTTCCGCAAGGAATCCGACATCCTCGACGTCTGGTTCGACTCGGGGGTCTCCTTCGCCGCCGTGTGCGAGGGGAAGGAGGACCTCGGCATCCCGGTCGACCTGTACCTCGAGGGGTCCGACCAGCACCGCGGGTGGTTCCACTCCTCCATCCTGGCCTGCGTGGGGACGCGCGGCTTCGCGCCCTACCGCGGCGTGCTCACCCACGGGTTCGTGGTCGACGGCAAGGGCGAGGCGATGCACAAGTCCAAGGGGAACGTGATCGCGCCCGAGGAGATCATCAAGAAGCACGGCGCGGAGCTTCTGCGCCTGTGGGCCGCGGCGGCGGACTACCGGGACGACATCCGGCTCTCGAAGGACATCCTCGACCGGCTGACGGAGGCGTACCGGAAGATCCGCAACACCGTCCGGTACCTGCTCTCCAACGTGAGCGACTTCGCGCCGGGGTGGGAGACCGTCCCGGTCGAGCGGATGGAGGAGATGGACCGGTACGCGCTCATCCTGTTCCGGCGGCTCGTGTCGAAGGTGCGGAAGGCGTACGAGAACTATGAGTTCCACATCGTCTACCACGCGGTGAACGACTTCTGCGCCGTGGACATGTCCTCCTTCTACCTGAACGTCCTGAAGGACCGGATGTACTGCTCCCCCGCCGACGCCCCCGGCCGCAAGTCCGCGCAGTCGGCGATGTTCGAGATCGCCAGGGGGCTGCTGGCGCTGGTCGCGCCGGTGCTTTCGTTCACCGCGGAAGAGGCGTGGGGCTACCTGCCCAGGCACCTCGGGAAGACGGAAAGCGTGTTCCTGGCCGACCTGCCGGAGGAGCGGGAGATACCGGACGCCGAGGCGATCGCCACCCGGTGGGAGCGGATCCTCGCGCTGCGGTCCGAGATCGCCCAACCGCTGGAGGCGGCGCGCAAGGAGAAGGCCATCGGGAGCGACCAGGACGCGCTGGTGACGATCGCCCCGGGCCCCTTCGCGGACCTGGTCGAGACGCACCGCGCCGCGATCCGCGAGGTGCTGATCGTCTCCGACGTCCGCGTCGGCGACCCGTCCGGGCCGGGGGTCTACGAAAGCGCAGCGTACCCGGGGCTCAAGGCGAAGGTGGAAAAGGCGCCGTGGGGGAAATGCGAGCGGTGCTGGAACCACGCGCCGGAGGTCGGGACGCTCGACGCGGCGCCGGAGCTGTGCCGGCGGTGCGCCGGCGCCGTGGGAAAATGACTTGCCCGCGCTGACCGCCCTGCGGAAGTACGCGGTCCCGCTCATGACGGCGGCGCTGGTGGCCGCCTGGGACCTGGCGACGAAGGCGTGGGTCCTGCGCAACCTCGACCTGTACGAGGTCCGGACCGTCTTCCAGGGCTGGTTCGACCTCGTCCACGTCCGGAACCCCGGCGTGGCCTTCAGCCTCCTGGCCAACCTGGACCCGGCGTGGGTGCGCCCGGCGCTGGTCGCCGTCACGGTCGCGGAGATCGGCGCGCTGCTCTGCTTCATCTGGTTCCTCCCCGGCCGGGGCCCGACGCCCTGGGGGCTGGGGATGATCCTGGGAGGGGCGGCGGGGAACCTGATCGACCGGGCCCGGTTCGGCTACGTCGTCGACTTCGTCGACATCTACCGGGGCGGCTTCCACTGGCCGACCTTCAACCTGGCCGACGCCGGGATCACCGTCGGGATCCTGCTGCTGGCCGCCGGCATGATCTTCGGGAACAAGGAGAGCGATGCACCCCGTCCTGCTGCAGATCGGTAGCTTCAAGATCTTCTCCTACGGGACCATGGTCGCCCTCGGCTTCCTGGTCGGCATGTGGATCGGCGGCCGCGAGACCGACCGGCTGGGGATCGACCGCGACAAGTTCTACGACCTCGGGATGTGGATGATCCTGTCGGCCATCGTCGGGTCTCGGCTGTTCCACGTCCTGGTGTACTGGCGCGATTACGCGGCCGACCCCATGGAGATCTTCCGCCTGTGGAACGGCGGGCTGGTATTCTACGGCGGGCTGCTGGCCGCCGTGCCGGTCTGCTGGCTCTTCCTCCGGAAGCACCGGATCCCCTTCCTGCCGGTCGCGGACGTGGCGGCGGTCGTGATCCCGCTGGGCATCGGGTTCGGCCGCATCGGCTGCACCCTGGCCGGCTGCTGCTACGGCAAGGCAACCGGATGCTCCCTGGCGATCACCTTCACCCACCCCTCTTCCCTGGCCCCCCTGAACGTCCCGCTCCACCCCACGCAGATCTACGAGGCCGCGGCGTCGTTCGGCATCGCCCTGCTCCTCTACATGACGAGGGAACGGTTCCGCACGCCCGGCGTGCGCTTCTGGACGATGCTGATCCTGTATGGCGTCGTGCGCAGCCTGCTCGAGATCCTCCGGGACGACCCGCGCGGCTTCCTCGGGCCGTTCTCCGAATCGCAGATCGTCTCCTTCGTCCTGATCGTCTACGCCGCGGCATCGATCGTCCGCGCCCGGCGCTCCCGCGCGCACGGCGCCGCCCCACCCCGGTGACGGCTCCTCCCGGGCCGAGGGGAGGGGCAATATCTCATACGCGCCGGGACCGTCCGGCAACGCGCCTTCCTTGAGGAGCCCGTCGAGCCGGCGCCGCCCGTCCTGCCGCGGGTAGTACCTGCACTTCCGGCTCTTCCGGAACAGGGCGTCGAATTCCTCATGCAGCGGGTGCCGGTCCGATAAGCGGTACCATCGGCGGCGGCCGACCGTCCGGCAATCGACGATTCCCAGCTCCCGCAGCAGCCGGAGCTGACGAAGGACGTTTTTCCCGTCCTGGCCGATGATCCGGGCGATCAGCCGGGCATGCAGCTCCTGTCGGGGGAAATCGAAGAACATCGCCAGGGTCGAGTAGAGCGTGGGGGACGAGAAAAGTCTGTGGATCATGCCCTTCCGGGCAGCAAGTCATGGGCCAATAGCGATAACAAGAAATCCTTCTCGCTATATCCATGGGAGGGGATTTCGAAAAGTGTGGTCTCAAAGACCACGCTTTTTAAAAAAACCCCCTCCAGCTACGGACAATAATTCCTGTCAAGAAGAAAAGAGAAACCGCCGGCGAAGGATCAGGGCAGCGCGCCGCCGACCACCATCCGGATCGCGTGATTGCCGCAGTCGGCGATGTAGGCGTTCCCGCGGGAATCGACCGCGACCGCGCGGGGGTCGCGCAGCCGCGCCTCCACCGCCGGCCCGCCGTCCCCGGTGAAGCCGGCCACGCCGGTGCCTGCGAAGGTCCGGACCCGGTTCGACGGATCGACGTACAGGACCCGGTGCCGGTCCTCCTCCACGAAGAAGACCTTGCCGGTGACGGGGTTGTACTCCACCACGTTGGGCCGCGCGGGCGCCATCGCCAGCGGGTCGGCCCCTTCGGTAAAGGGCGCGCCGCCTGCGTCCGCGACGAGGCGGACGATGCCCAGGTCGGAGAACCGCAGCTCCATGATCCGGTCGTTGCCGGTGTCGGCGAAGACCAGCGAATCGCTCTGCCGGGCGTACGCGATGCCGGAGGGGCCGCTGATCGGGTAGCGAAGCCGGTCATACGGCTCGGTCGCGTCGTGCGGGGTGTTATCCAAGACGAAAATGATTTTTTCGAGCTTATTTAACCAGTAGACACGCGGATCGAGAGAATTTACGAAAAAAACCTGGTCTTCATCCACGACAGCCATATTTAGCCAACTAACATTGCTATACGTCCCGTTGTCGTGCATCACGGAGGTGATGACGCCGCCGGCCGCCTTGACGACCTGGTTGAAGTAGGTGAGCAGGTACACGTTGCCGGCGGGGTCGAAGTCGATGTCGGCGACGTGGCCGACCGGGGCGGAGGACAGGGCCTGGCCGGCGGACACGGCGCCGTAGACGCCGTTCCCGGCGAAATGGGAGACGTACCCGTGCCGGTCGATGCGCCGCACCCTCCCGTAGGCGGAGGACGAAACGTAGATCGCGTCGTCCGGGCCCGCCTTGACTGCCGACGGGTATCCGAGGAGGGCGGCGTTGTCGAGGCCGCCGTCGCCGGAGTCGCCGGAGGCGCCCTCCCCGCCCGATGCCGCGGCGCCGCAGACCGTGACGATCGCGCCTTTCGCGTGCATCGCCACCTCGACCGTCTTCGCCTCCCCCTGGGACAGCGTGACGCCGCGGGACCATCCCCGGTACAGCAGTGCCGTGCCGGTCGGGTCGTATTCGTCGACCTCCACGGAGATGCGGTCGCCCGGCGGGACGCCGCCGACAACGCCGCGGCCGTCGGAGCGGCGGAACCAGGCCTCGAGGACGCCGAAGTGCGGGGCGAGGACCCGGATGAGGATGCGGTCCGCGGGATCCGTCGGGGAAGCGGACGGGTACAGGGGCGCGGACGGTGCGGGTTGAGGGGACGGGGCGGCTGGCGGGTACGCGAGGCGGACCGACAGCGCGCCGTCGGCGGTGCCGGATCGGCCGCAGCCGGAGGATGCCGCGAGCAGCAGCGCGAGAAGCGGCAGGAGGAATATTTTCCGCAGCGGCGCGATCGCCGGAACCCCCAGAGCGGAATCGTCCTATATAATACCCGCATCGGGGCGCCGCACAAGGAGACTCCATGGAACGGCGTGAAGAATATTCCGCATACATCGGGCCGAACGCGGGGGCGTATCTGGAAGTCTTCCCGCGGTTCGCCGCCGCGGGGGAGGCCGGGTACGGGCACGGGTTCGCTTTCTCCTGGAACTGGCCGGCGTTCTTCTGCGGCGTCTGGTGGTACCTGTACCGGAAAATGTACCTGTGGGCGGCCGTCGACTTCGGGTTGAGCGTCGTCTTCGGGTGGACCTTCTTCGTGCCGCTGCTCTGGGCGGTGGCCCGCGCCGTGAGCGGCAACTACCTCTATTTCCTGCAGGCGGAGCGGAAGATCCGGGATGCCGCCGCGTACCCCTCCGCCGGAAGCGCCGCGGGCGGGGGCGCCGGGGGCGTCGCCGATCCCGCGCGCCTCGCGCTCCTCGAGCGGCTCGCGCGCGAGGGCGGGGTGCACCGGTGGGTGGCGTGGACGGCCGTCATCGGCGTCGCCCTGCTGTTCGGGCTCGCCGCCCTCTTCTTCCGCCTCCTCCTGGAGATGGTCCCCGCAATCCAGGAGCACCTGCCCGCGGCCACGGGAACCCTGACGTGAAAGAAGGGGGCCCGGACTACCCGGGCCCCCTTCCCTGCGACCGAGGCTTAGGGCCTCAGCAGTCGAAGTACAGGTAGAATTCGTACGGGTGCGGCCGCAGCTTCACCGGGTTGACCTCTGCCTCCATCTTGTACTCGATCCACTTCTCGATCACATCGGGGGTGAACACGTCCCCCTTCATCAGGAAGTCGTTGTCCGCCTCCAGCGCCTTGAGGGACTCCTCGAGGGAGCCCGGCGTCGTCGGGACACTGGACAGCTCCTCCGGCGACAGCGCGTAGATGTCCTTGTCGAGCGGCTGGCCGGGATCGATCTTGTTCTGGATGCCGTCCAGCCCCGCCATGAGCTGCGCTGCGAACGAGAGGTAGCCGTTGCAGGACGGGTCGGGGGTGCG
>DCUH01000096.1:9895-12263 GCA_002327765.1 bacterium UBA2219
AGCCGGGGACCAGCCGCTTGTAGGAGTTCATCGTCGGGTTGCAGAAGGCGCACAGCGACCGCGCGTGCTTCAGGATGCCGCCGCAGTACCAGAGCGCCAACTTGGAGAGGCCGCCGTACTCGTCTCCCGCGAAGAGCGGCTTGCCGCCCTTCCAGAGCGACTGGTGGGTGTGCATCCCGGAGCCGTTGTCGGCGAAGAGCGGTTTCGGCATGAAGGTGACGGTCTTGCCGGCCTTCCGGGCGACGTTCTTGACGATGTACTTGTACCACTGCACGGCATCGGCGACCTTCACCAGCGTGTCGAACCGCAGGTCGATCTCCGCCTGGCCCGCGGTGGCCACTTCGTGGTGCTGCGCCTCGATCTTGAGCCCTACCTGCGTCATGACGCGGACCATCTCGTCGCGCAGGTCGTGCTGGGAGTCGGTCGGCGGCACCGGGAAGTACCCTTCCTTGTGGCGCGGCTTGTAGCCGAGGTTCGGCTTCTCGTCCCGGCCGGTGTTCCAGGTCCCCTCGCCGGAATCGAGGTAGTAGTAGCCGTGGTTGGAGCCCGTGGAGTAGCGGATGTCGTCGAAGATGAAGAACTCGGCCTCGGGGCCGAAGAACGCCGTGTCGGCGATCCCGGTGGACTTGAGGTACGCCTCGGCCTTCCGAGCTATGTTGCGCGGGTCGCGGGAGTAGGCCTCCTTCGTGATCGGGTCGACGATGTTGCAGATCAGCGACAGGGTCGGGCGGGTGATGAACGGATCCATGACCGCCGTGTCGGGATCGGGGATGACCAGCATGTCGGAAGCGTGGATCGGCTGCCACCCGCGGATGGACGACCCGTCGAACCCGTACCCCTCCTCGAAGTTGTCCTCGCCCAGCTCGTACGCGGGAACGGCGAAGTGCTGCCAGGTCCCGACGAAATCCATGAACTTCAGGTCCACCATCTCCACGTTGTTGCTCTTGGCGAACGCCAGCACTTCCTTCGCTGTCATTGCGGTCCCTCCTGGGGTATTGACGAAATGTTCATGCGTCCGGAGACGGTCAGATGGCGTCCGGGCCGCGCTCTCCCGTACGGATGCGTATGACGTCCTCCACGTTCATGACGAAGATCTTCCCGTCCCCGATGCGGCCGGTGCGGGCCGACTTCTCCACGACCTCGACCACCTGGGCGACGAGGTCGTCCGAGACGATGATCTCGATCTTGATCTTGGGGAGGAAGTCCACGACGTACTCGGCGCCGCGGTNNGGTACAGCTCGGTGTGCCCCTTCTGGCGACCGAACCCCTTCACCTCGGTCACCGTCATCCCCTGGATGCCGATGTCGTTCAGCGATTCCTTCACCTCGTCGAGCTTGAACGGCTTGATGACGGCCTCGATCTTTTTCATGGAGTCACCCCCCTTCCTCTTGCCTTAACTAGCAACCGCCGTGCCGAAACGCGCCGTCGCGCAGGATTGAAGGAAGCGTGACCTCGATTCGTCCATCGAAACGAATTGTTACGCCGTCGGGAGAGACGCCCCCATGGCCTCCGTACCCCGCGGGTGGTAGAATCTTTGCCTGTTTCCCGTACAATGCGTGCCTATTCCTTGGGCAGAAGGAGGGGCCGTGGGCACCGACCGCCTGGAGGCCTACCGCAAGGACGTCGAGTCCATCTTCGGCGGGGACCTCGTATCCGTCACCGTGTACGGCGGGCACGCGGCGGACCCGCCGGCGGAAAAAGGTTTCGTCACCGTCCTCATCGTGGTACGGAAGCTGCGGCGCGAGGCGCTGGCCGCCTACCGCGCGGCGTCCCCGCGGTTCGAGCGGTCGGGCATCGCCTACCCCGCGATCTTCACGGAGGAGTTCATCGCGGATTCCGCCGACGTGTTCCCCATCGAGTTCCTCGGCATGAAGGAGCGGCGCAAGGTCCTCTCCGGCCGCGACGTCCTGGACGGGCTGCGGGTGACGGAGACGAACCTGCGGCACCAGGTCGAGTTCGAGATGAAGGGGAAGCTGCTCTGCCTGCGCCGGATGTACCTCGCGGCGCGGGGGAACCGGGAACTGGCGGGGCTCATGCGGCGCACCGCCGGGCCGATCGTGCTGGCCGCCCGGGGGCTGCTCCTGTTGTCGGGCCCCGCCGCGCCGCTGGCGAAGGAGGACATCGTCGACTCCCTCGAGACGCGGACCGGTATACCGCTCCCCCGCCTCCGCGAGATCCTGGCCGCGAAGGACGACCGGTCCCTCGCGGGGGCCGCCGAGGAGATCTTCGACGGCTATTCCGGCGAAGTGGAACGGCTGTGCTCCACGGCAGCCGTCCCGCCCGACGGAAAGGCCTGATGCGGCGCCCGGTCCGGAATCAGCGGCTCCCCGGCACCCGCCGGCGCCTCGCGCTGCTCGCCGCGCTCGTC
>DCUH01000003.1 GCA_002327765.1 bacterium UBA2219
GGATCTCCTTCTCCTGGAGCACCCGCAGCAGCTTGGCCTGCATGCCGGGGGTAATCTCCGCCACCTCGTCCAGGAACAGCGTCCCCCCCTTGGCCGCCTCGATCAGCCCCATCCGGTCCTTGTTTGCGCCGGTGAAGGCTCCGCGGACGTGGCCGAAGAACTCGCTCTCCAAAAGGGTCTCGGTTATGGCGCTGCAATTGATGGCGACGAAGGGGTTCATGGCCCGGGCCGACTCCGTGTGGATGATCCGCGCGATGACCTCCTTGCCCACGCCGCTCTCCCCGGTGATGACGGCGGACGACTCCACCTTGGCGATCCGCCGGGCCAGGTCGATGGTGTCGCGCATGGCCTTGCTCTTGAGGCCGGTCCCGCGGAAGTAGCCGTCTTCCTTCCCCCGGTGGTGCAGTTGGACCTTCATCGCGTTTTCCGACCGGAGCAGTTTTTCCCGGACCTCGTGCAGGACGGCCTCGATCGTGTCCGCCTTGAAGAAGGGGAGGTACGGCTCGATCTCGTCGCCCCACGCCTCCCGGGTCCGCGTCTCGTTGAAGCAGATGGCGTCGCCCTTGGCCAGGCATTGCCGCTCGATGCAGTAGACCTCCTTGCCCAGCATCCGGGAGCAGTATCCGCTGACGTATCCGGTCAGCGACCAGCAGACCGGCTCGTGGGAGATCCCCATGTGCAGCAGGTGCTGCTCGGCCTCGTAGGAGTCCTGCCAGGTGTTGAACATCCGGAACGAAGGTTCCCGCGTGATCTCGCATTCGGAGACGCCCGAGAATCCCTGCAGCATGTGGAGGGCCGGACCGCAGGTAGGATCCTTCAGCAGATCCGGGTATTCCTGGTCGAGGTTGTCGGCGGTGGACCACCCGTGGGTGTATCCCATGCGGGTGAGGATGTTCCTGGCCGAGAGCGTGCCGAGGTTGTCGATGAGCTCCTTGCGCAGCAGTCCCATGGCCAGTGCATCCATGATCAGGGCGCGGTGACCCATGAACTGTACCAGCCCCCCGGGGGGAGGGGGGAAATGGAGGTCTCTTTTCAGATCCAGGTCGCCGGCCTTCATGCATCGGATCTTACCCGCTAATTCTCTTTAATACAAATATTTCTTCTAAATAGTGGAATTTTCGCGTTTTCCACGAGCAAACAGTGGGCCGAGCGGCATCATAAATGCTATTGATTAACAGCTATTTATGTAATGCGAGCTCGTTTGGCACGGCATGCGCAGTACTTGAGTCGGAGCACCCATCAACGGAGAAGGGGGCAAAGACGGGCATGGACCTGAAACAGCCGACTCTCGGAGTGGCAGCAGCGATTATCGTCATCGGGATTTCACTGGGGATATGCGTGGGGATATCCCCGGCCGTGTTGGGCTCGTGGCTCGCGTTGTTCACCATAGCAATGGTTCCGCCGCAGTCCGTCTTGACGCTGGCGCTGCAATGCCGGCATCCCGCTTCCATCGCGAATCTGCCGCAGCCGGCGCGCGGTTTCGCCTTTGTTTTGCTTACGGCAGTCGTCGGCGCGGCGATCGCTTTGGCCGCCAACGCCATCTTCGGGGCAGGGATGAAGCCGCCCACGCCGTTCGTAATCCTGTACCTGATCCCGGTCGTGCCCGTGGTCCTGTTCCTCATCATCCCGCTGCAATGCTGGCCTTTCTCCGTTCTCTTCCCCAAGAGGCCCCTGCTCATGGGAACGTCCGTGCTGGCGGCGGCGCTATTGATCACCGCGCTCGGTTATTACACGCTCTGCAATTTCGATTTCCTTTCCCAGGCGCCGTTCTATCGCGATGAGCTGAACCCGAAAGGCCCGTTCATGATCCTGGTGCCGGCGGTCTTCAGCTTCACGATGTTCATCGGGATCCAGTTCCTGATCCTTCTGGATTTCTGGCCGATCAACAAGATCCCCCCCGCCGCGCCGTTCTTCGGCAGGCAGCCCTGGTTCGGCATCCTGGCGCTGGCCTTCTCGACGGCGATCGCATGGGTGATGTGGATCGTCTTCATTGGATTGCTGAAGCTGGATCTCATGACGTACCAGGCCGTTTCGGTGAGCATGATCTACGGGATGTTCATTCTCATCGTCCTGATGGAAGTGGTGCCGACCCTGAAGGTTGCGCAGCCGGGAAGAGGCTTTACGCTGATCGCGATCGGCGCCGCTCTCGCCTTCGGGGGTTTCTTCCTTCACAAATATATCGCGGTAACCGTGTTCGGCCTGAAGGCGGGCCCTCCCGGATTCGACGTGGAAGGCTGGATCTGCTCTGCCATGCTGGCGGTGACCTTCCCGCTCATGGTCACGCATGCGAGCTTCTTCGGCTTCTATCCGCTGAAGAGAGAGCGGCCGGAACCGGCTCCTCAGCTGCAGGAACAAACGCATTAGCGGGAAAAGGAACAAATAAATCAAATGGAGGCGGAAATGTCGGACGAAGTGAAATCGGAAGGGAAAGAGAAAGAGGAGGTCCGGGACGGGGCCAGCAGGCGCTCCTTCCTGAAAACCGGCGTCATCACCCTGGGCGCAATGAGCGCCCTTGCGGCGACCGGGGTGACCGGGGCCAAGGTGGCCGAGGCCGCGGCGGGGAAGTCATCCGGGAAAGTGTCGGGCAAGAAGAACTACAAAGAAGTCGACATGAGCCGCGTCAATCCGATCCCGCCCGTGAAAGCGCCGGCGAAATGGGACTATGAGACGGACGTCCTGGTCATCGGGTGGGGCGTCGGCGGCACGATGGCCGCCCTGGCCGCGACGAAGGCCGGTGCGAAGGTGATTGCGCTCGAGAAGAACACCAAGGAGAAATGGCCCGAGCACGCCGGCGTCCATTCCATCATCGGGACCGGCGGCAGGGAATGGGCTGCGGCGAAAAAACGGACATGGGGTCCGGAGGACGTCAAGCCGGCCGCCGACGAGATGTGGGCAATGAACGATTTTTCATGCGACTACAAGATCCTTGTAAGGCAGCTGGAGGAGTGGCAGAACTGTCTGGACCTGCTGCACAGCCTCGATCTCAAGTTCCAGACCGTCGATCTCGGGGAGTCGTTCGACGAACCTGGACAGAAGTACTCCTCCGTCATGTGGACCTCGGTCAATACGGACCTTCAGGATTTCACGACCATGGACCCGTGGGTCAACAAGTACCTCGGCGTCGAGAGAACAATCGAGCGGGCATTGGTGAAGAAGGGCTCGACCCGGATCTTCTACGATTCCCCCGTGAACAACCTCGTGCGGGACGCCTCCGGACGCATCGTGGGCGCGAAGGCGACCATGTCCGGGAAGGTGAAGTACGTGAAGGCCAAGGCGACCATCATTTCCACCGGCGGTTTCGGCGCGAATTGGGACATGTGCAAGCACTACACCTACATCACCGATTTCTGCGGTTGCCACGTCGGTGCCTACAGCAACGAAGGCGACGGCATCCGCATGGCGCAGGGCGTCGGATCGGGATTGACCTGCGTCCCGTCCGTCGGGGTTGCCGACGGGGGTATTGACATGCTCGCGCTGGGCCGTCCGTGGAACTACCGCCAGGACACTCATTTCAAGGACCAGACGGTTTCCGCCTACGCCACGGCGGTCATTCAGCTGGCGCGGCAGCCGAGCCTCAAGGTCAACATGTCCGGCAAGCGGTTCATGGACGAAAACGGGACCTGGAAGAAGAAGACGATGGCGGCCTACGGCCAGCCCGATCACTCCTTTTTCGTTATCTACGGTGCCGACCTCGACGGATACATCAATTTCATCAAGGGATCGCGTTACGGGATGTGCGAAAACATGATCACGCCGGACTTCAGGATCTACTTCGACGATGAAGACATCCGGCCTCTCTGGCATTGGAAGGACGACCTCAAGGAAGGGAAGAGGCTGGGCACGGTCATCGAGGCGGACACCATCGAGGAGCTGGCCGTCAAGATGGGCGTCAACAAGAAGAACTTCATGAAGACGGTCAGCGATTACAACGGGTATTGCGATAAGGGAGTGGACGAGGAGTTCGGCAAGCACAAATCCTTCCTTTATCCGATCCGGAAAGGCCCGTTCATGGCGATCCGGGCCAAGTCGGCCTTCCTGTGGGTCACCCAGGGAGGGATACGGGTCGACGAAAAGTGGAGAGCCCTCAAGGCGGACGGCTCCAGCGAGATCCCGGGGCTCTACGTCGGTTCCGCGGATGCCGGCGGCATGATGAAGCCATACAATTTCGGCATGGAGAACTATTTCCAGCAGGCTGCGTCGGCGATCATCAGCGGAAAGATCGCCGGCACGAACGCCGCGCTCGAAGCGCTCGGGAAGGAACCGGTATAGCTTAGGCAGCATCGGATATCGGCCCTGAATTTGTCCTGCGGGCTCCCCGTTTATTCCCGGGGAGCCCGCAGGACGGGGCAGGTTACGCTTTGAGGCACGGTGGAACCGTCTGCCAACACTGGAGGAATCCGTTCATGGCCATAATAAACTCGGAAGCATTTCGGGAATTCGAGAATGATGCGAAAACCTTGAGCAACCCGGCCCTGGAGGACTTCAGGAAAAAGGGCGGGAAGGTCATCGGGTTGATGTATCACTTCATCCCCGAAGAGATCATCACCGCGGGCGGCATGCTTCCTTACCGTATGCGGGCGACCGGCAGCAAGGGCACGGAGATGTCGGATTCGTGTTTCACGCAAATCAACTGCAGCTTGGTGCGCCATTTCTACGACTCCGGCCTGAAAGGGAGAATGGCGTTTTTGGACGGAGTGGTGTCGGTGAACAACTGCGATCACATCCGCCGCCTGTACGACAACTGGAAGTGGAAGATCAAGACTCCCTACATGCACTTCTTGTGCTTCCCGAAGAAGACCGGCAAGGAGCAGGTGAAATGGTATCGGGAACAGCTCGAAGGCTTCAGGAAGAGCCTTGAGGAAACGTTCAAGGTCAGGATCACCGACGAGAAGCTTCATGATGCGATCAAGCTCCATAACGAAACTCGGCGGCTGCAGAGAGAGCTTTATGAGCTCAGAAAGGGAGACGTTCCCCCTATCACGGGAGCGGAGACCCTCTCCACCATGGTTGCCGCCACCTGCATGCCGAGGGACCGTTACAACACACTGCTGAAGCAGTTGATCCAGGATTGCAAGGCATCCAAGGGGCGCAACGGGTACAAGGCAAGGATCGTGTTGTTTGGGGGTGAAATCGACGACCCGAAGTTCGTCGATACGATCGAGAGCCAGGGGGTGCTGGTAGTAGGGGATGTCCTGGGGTACGGTTCCAGGGCAATCGCGGCAAACGTGGACGAGACCGGCGATCCGCTGGAGGCGCTTTCCCGCTACCAGTTGGTGGACCGTCCCGCAGATGTCCGGATCTTCGGGACCAGTTTCGACAGGAATGAGTACGTCGTGAAGACGGTGAAGGAATTCAAGGGTGATGGCGTAATTTCCGTCCGGCTGCCGCAATGTGACCTTTATGGTATCGAGCAGACGACTCTCTCATTTCACTTGAAGAAAAACAGGATCCCGCACCTTGGGCTGGAGACCGAGTACGTGCTGGAAAGCACCGGTCAGATCAAGACGCGGGTGCAGGCGTTCCTGGAGAGCATCTCGGAGGCCAGACATGACCGCAACGAATAAAGGACTGCAGCGATTCTACGAATACCGGGACCGGATCGCGGGACTGATCAAGACGATGCAGGAGTCGCCGGAGCCCAACCCCCTTCTGATCAGGTTCTTTACGCTGATAAACGAGCAGGACAAGAGGGTCATCGACTGCCTCGAGAACCACAAGCCTTTAATCATGAGCCATTACGGCAACGCTGGTGAAATCTTCGCGGCGATGGACATCGAGTGCTACGGACCGGAGGACAACCTCTTTGTACACCAGCAGTTTACGAAAGACATGGAGGAAAGCGACAATTCTCCCTTCCCGCAGGACATGTGCGCTCTCACCAAGCTGGTCGCCTGGGGCTGTCTGACGAACATCATTCCCACCCCGACCATGATCGTCGCGATGCTGCAGCCGTGCGATGCGCTGTCGGCGGTCCAGGAAGCCGTCCAGAACATGGAAGGGTGGAAAGACATTCCGACCTTCGCGCCCGATCCGACCTACGGGAGGGACAAGAGCGACTACGTCTATTTCGCAGGGGAACTGAAACGGATGATCGCGTTCCTCGAGCACCACACCGGCCGGAAGATGGACTACGGGAAGCTTCGCGATGTCGTCGAGGAGACCAACCGGCAGTACGAGGCGTGGGCGGAATACAACGAACTGCGGCGCGCGGTTCCCTGCCCGCACAACTCGTTCATCGGGGGGAAACTCGGTTGGATCATGACGCAGCACATGAAAGCCGGACAAGCCGAGGTAACGGAAATCATGAAGATGCTCGCTTTCGACGCGGAGCAGAAGGTGAAGGCGAAACAGGGACCGTTGCCGAAGGAGAAGATCCGGGTGATGTGGGCTGACATGATTCCGACCTGGGCGGACCCGATCGCGGCGTGGCTGGAGCAGGAGCGAGGCGCGAACGTCGTCATGGATTTCCAGAGCGCCACCCCATACGAGCGCATCGATACCTCGACGGAAGAGAGTATGCTCCTCGGGCTCGCCAGGAGGACCATGTCGGAGATACCGATGATCCGCGCGGCGAGGGGAAAAGTCGACTACATGATCGAGGACTTGACGCGCCTCGTCAAAGACTACAAATGCGATTGCGTGATCTTCCCTGGCCACACGGGACATAAGGACCAGTCGGCTTCCATCGGGTTCATGAAGGAGGCCTGCCGCGAGTTGAACGTACCTCTTCTTTCGCTTGCGGCCGACAACTTCGACCCCAGGACCGCACCCCTGGATGTCATGAAGCGGCAGATAGGCGAGTTCTTCGACGCGCATGAGCTTGGAAAGTAGCTGGATAAAACTGTTTCTCATGGACAGGAGGCAGGGCATGTTTGACGGGAAAAGGGAATGGATCGCGTGGTTGACAGCGGTTTTCCTGCTGTTCGCGCTGACGCTTTTTCCTGCGGGCGAGGCCGGGGCTGCGCAAAAGCAGGGGAGTAAAAGCCCGAAGCCCGCGGCGGCCAAACCGGGAGCGGCCATCCCGGCGGCGCCGGCGGTCGTTTTTTCAACCGCGGACACCGGCAGCTGCGCCGGCTGCCACGCGGCCTATGTGGAATCCGCCAGCGCCGACAACACGCTCCTGTTCAAGCATAAAGGCGCCGTCACGGACTGTTTCACCTGCCACGAGAAAGCCGCGTTGCAGGAAAAGCACGCGGGCGTCACCAAGGCTCCCGGAAAGGTGTTCCGGCAGCGCAAGTATCCGGACGCGTTGTGCCTGAACTGTCACGACGGGTTTGAGAAGCTGGCCGAGAAAACGAAAGACAGCAAGGCCTTCATGACGACGGACAAAAAGGCGATCAACCCGCATAACGCGGAATCCCTTGGCGGCACTCACGCGGAAAAGAAGGAATGCTGGAATTGCCACAAGATGCACAAGGCCAAACCGCCGATCGAATACTGCTTCGGGTGTCACCACCCGAGGGAGCTCAGTAACTGCAAGAACTGCCACGGCAGGAAGTAGTTCCGGAGTGGACACCTCCTCAAGGAGAGCGAAAACATGTTCGGTCTTGGCATGACGGAAATACTGGTGGTTTGCGGCATCGGGTTCATGTTGTTCGGTGCGAAGAAGCTGCCGGATGTCGGCAGCTCGGTCGGCAGGGCGATATCGAATTTCCGAAAAGCCGCCGAGGGGAAGGACCCGGTGGAATCTGAGGCAAGGAAAGAGGTTCCCGCACTCGAGGCGCCGGGAAAGGAAACCGCATAGAATCGTGTGTTCCGGGGTCCCCCGGGAAGACCGGGGGATCCGCTTTCCATGTAAAATAAAAAGGGATGAGCAGGTACCTTCCCCTTGCGATAGCGGCGGCCCTTGTTCTATTCGCCGCGCCCGTCTCCCGGGCGGCGGATCCGCCGCCGGTCTACTCGAAAGTCGGCCCGTTCGACCTCCTCGGCGGCAGCCGGAACTACCTCGACGTCGGTTATGGGATCTTCGAGCTTACCAACAAGCGCGGGAAACGCACGCAGGCCGGAAGGATCGAGCTCCGGGGGGGGAGGAAATACGCGTTCCTCGGGCCCGCCGTCGGCCTTCTCGGGAACGACGACGGGGGTCGCTTCGGATACCTGGGGGTCTATGCCGACCTCGCCTGGAGGGGGATCGTTCTCACGCCGCAGCTGGCCGTCGGCATTTATCGCAAGGGCGACAGCCTCGACATGGGCGGCACGCTGGAGTTCAGGGAGTCCCTGGAAGTCTCCTGCCCGTTGGGGAAGCGTTGGCGCGCGGGGATCTCCTTCGGCCACATCTCGAACGGGAATATCCACAAGGGCAACCCGGGCCAGGAGGATCTCCTGCTGACGATCGCCGCCGGGTTTTAGGATGCGACCCACCCAAGCTTCCGCCCGGATTTGACAGCGGTAGCCCATTTCCCTATACTCGCCCCGGAAATACCCGATTTCTAACCGATGGGACCCGGATCGCAGATGAGCGCCTCCGATCTGATGATTTCAATAAAAAATTCTCACGACAGGATTTTCGGGAAGTGGAGATTTGGACTGCAGGGCATAAAACATTTAGCGAACCATCCTAACGACAGGAAATATTTTGATCTGATTTTTCGCTGCATGACGCCAATGACGGAATTTCCAGATAATTATTTGAATTGGCGTGATCATCTATCAGAAAAAGGCATTATTCCTAGCGATGACATTATAAATAAATTAAGTATCGATAAATTTAAAGGCATCACGCCTGAATATTTTATTATTTCTTGCAAAATGCTTGTCCAATGCATCGAGAATGAAATTGCGGAAATCGAAACGAGCGAAAAGGAAAAGTCCGAAGCGACAAGGAAACTGAGAAGCGCAGCCGATCTACTGGTAATCGCGGCGGTTTCCGAATGGGCCAGGGCGGCGGAAACGGGAAAGAACGGCGGGTTGCTCGAAAAATCGTCGGATGAGGAGACTTCCGAAAAGATATTTTCCGCCGTTTTCGAATCCGTCGGCGAAGGGATCCTGCTGATCGACAAGGATATGGAAATCGTCAAGGCGAACCGGAGGGCCTGTGAAATCTACGGGCTGATGGTGCAGAACCTGATCGGCGCGAAAGTCAGCTCCTTGACGGATGAACCCGGCGCGCATATTCTTACGGAATTTTTCTCCACGCTGATCGAGGGCCAGAGGAAGAGCGCGGAAGTCACGGGCGTTTACGTGGACGGCAAGACATTCCCGGCCACGCTGACGGTGACCCGGAGCGATATGGACGGGGAAAAATACTGGCAGATCATCGTGCGGGACGACACGGATCGGAAAAACATGGAGAAGCAGCTGCGCGAGGAAAAGCAGATTATCGAAGAGATGAACCTGACGCTGAAGAACGTGTTGCACAGCATCGAGCGGGACAAGAAGGAATTCGAAAACCGGGTGGCGTCGAAAATCAGGACGACGTTGCTGCCGAGCATAGCGAAAATTTCGAAAACGACGAGCGATGGCACGAGAAAGGTCTATCTTTCGCTTCTGGAGCAGCAGCTATTATCCCTTACGGAAGGGTTCGAAAGGGAGCTGGACGGCGGCTTGCTGAAACTCTCGAAAACGGAAATCGAGATCTGTCGTCTCATACAGGCCGGAAATTCGAGCAAGGAAATCTGCGAGGCCTTGAAGCTTTCGTTCGATACGGTCCAGACCCATCGCAGGAATATCCGGAAAAAGCTCGATCTGAACGGCAGGAAGCTGAACCTGCATGCATATCTTCTGAACCGGATGCTGTGACGGCATCCGGCTTCGGGCGGAAAGAAGGAAGCGGTGCGGACCATGTGGGATGAGGAATTTGAAGTCGTAATCATCGGCTCCGGTTTTGCCGGCCTTGCCGCGGCGATCGAGGCCCGCAAATACTGCGATAAGGTCGTCGTTTTTGAAAAGATGCCGGTGCCGGGAGGCAACTCCTCGATTTGCGGAGGCATCTTCTCGGCCGCGGGCACTCCATTGCAGGCCGAAAACGGGATCGAGGACTCGCCGGCGTTGATGCTCGCGGACATGCTTGCCTCCGGGCAGAGATTCAATTACCCGGAACTTGCCCGCATGGTCGCAGAAAGATCGACGGAAACGCTTCTGTGGACCATCGAGGAGCTCGACGTGAAATACCAGCCCTCCTTGAGCTGGGTGGGCGGGCATTCCGTCCCGCGGTCGTACAACACGTGGAACGCGTCCGGCTCAGGGATAGTAAAGCCGATGCTGGCGAAGTGCAGGGAGCTGAACATCCCCGTCCGGCTCAAATCCTGCCTTGCGAATTTCGTCGACGACGGAAACAACGCCATCGAGGGAGTCGAGATCCGGGAGGAATATATTTTCCCGAAAAGCGAAAGCGGGACGCCCAAAAGGATCCGGGCGACCAGGGCCGTCGTTCTCGCTTCCGGGGGGTTCAGCCAGGACAAGGAGTTCCGGGCCATACAGAACCCCAGGCTGACCGAGGACATCGAAAGCACGAACCACCAGGGCGCCACCGCAGAAAGCCTCATCTCGGCCATCCGGGCCGGGGCCACTCCCGTGCAGCTCTCGAACATCCAGCTCGGCCCCTGGGCGTCGCGCGACGAGGAAGGTTTCGGGGTCGGCTCCCTGTTTTCGATGCTGGCGGGATTTCCGTATGGAATCATCATCGACGTGAGCACCGGCAACCGCTTCGTCAACGAGCAGTCGGACCGCAAGCTCCTGGTCGACTCCATGCTGAACCTGGGGACGGAATCCATCGCCATCGTCGATCAGAAAGGCGTGGCCTACGCCACGACGCTGGATCAATGCCTGAAGCGGGGGGTCGTAAGGAAATTCGATTCGATCGAGGAACTGGCCGCCTCGAACCACGTTCCCCTCATGCCTCTGGTGAACACCATCAAATCCTATAATTCGTCCATCGAAAAAGGGGAAGACCGGTTCGGGAAGTGGATCCACAAAGGGCTCGAACCGATCCAGTACCCTCCCTATTACTCCATCCGCCTGCTTCCGAAGATCCACCATTGCATGGGCGGCATCCGGATCAACACCCTGGCGCAGGTCATCGGGATCGACACCCGTCGACCGATCGGGCGCTTCTACGCCGCCGGGGAGATCACGGGCGGGATCCACGGCGCCAGCCGGTTGGGGGGCAACGCCGTTCCGGAATGCATCCTCTTCGGGCGGATCGCCGGAGCGAACGCGGCCCGGGAACCGCTGCGTTCCGGCCACCCGCTTTCGCAGGAATAGACCCGTCGGTCGCTTATCGGGTATATATTTATACCCGATAAATGCCCCTTTTATACCCCTTCAGCCGTTTTTTGGTTGGTGATAGTCGTATACATGCGGGAAAGAGGTATTTTTCGAGTATTCAACCTCGGGCTGAAAGGAGATCCGATGAAAGGGAATGACCAGGATGAGGTGAAAGCGGGCAATGCGGGCGGAAACGTGGGCCGTCGTTCCTTCCTGAAAGGCGCGCTTGCCGTCGGCGCCGTGGCGACGGGCGGCTTCGCCCTGAACATGGCGGTGCCGGGTCTGGCGGAGGCGGCGAAGCGTCCGCTTCCGAAGAAGTGGGACGAGACGATCGACGTGGTGGTGATCGGCTCGGGGTTCGCGGGCTGGTCCGCGGCGGCGCAGGCGGCGATCGGCGGGGCGAAGGCGGTGGTCATCGAGAAGATGCCGACCTACGGCGGCAACTCGATCATCAACGGCGGGGTGTACGCCTCCTACGACGACAAGTTCCACTATCGGCAGAAGATGGGGTTGGGCGACGACAGCCCCGAGCTGCACATGCAGGACACCTTGAAGGGCGGCGACTTCTTCAGCATCCCGGCGCTGGCCAAGGTGCTGGCGGAGGGCGCAACGGACGGGTTGAACTGGATGATCGACGACGGCGGCGCGGTGATCCGTCCCACGGTGGTTCGGGCGGGCGGACACTCGGCGTACCGGACGCACGCGGCGGGCATCGGGAAGGTGTATGTAGACGCGCTGAAGCGGATTGCGGAGAAGAACGGCGCCCAGATCCGCCTGAACACGGCGGTGACCTGGATCTGGCGTGCGGACGCCGACCCGAAGAGCCCGGTGCTGGGGGTGGAAGTCAAATCGGGCCGGAAGATCTCCAACATCAAGGTCGGCAAGGGGCTGATCCTGGCCTCGGGCGGTTTTAGCCGCGACGTGAAGATGCGCGGCGACCATTATCCGTTCCTGTCCGGGGAGAACTGGAACTGCACTAACCACCCGGGGGCGACGGGCGAGATGATCCGGTTCGCGCAGTCGGTGGGGGCAGACACGCTGCAGATGAACTACATCCAGCTCTATCCGTACGCGGACCCGGAGACGGGGATTCTGGACACGCCGGCGCTGATCCCGTTCAACGGCCCAGGGAACGGGATCGTCTACGTGACCAAGCAGGGGAAGCGGTTCATCAGCGAGCTGGCGCGTCGCGACCACGTCTCCTTCGCGCAGATCGGCCTGGGCCCGCAGGGCAAACCGACCTACACGATCTTCGGCGACGACATGGTGGAGAAGATGGGGTTCACGAAGGGGGAGATCGAGGCGGGTCTGAAGAAGGGGCGCCTCGTGGTCGGCAATACCATCGCCGAGGTCGCGCAGAAGGCCGGGCTGCCGCAGGACGCGCTGGTGGAGACGATCGACAAGCACAACAAGTACCTGGCGGAGGGGAAGGACCCCGAGTTCAACAAGCCGATCACCAAGGCCATGCTGCCGATGACGAAGGGGCCGTTCTACGCCGTTGCGCAGTGGCCTGCGATCCACCACACGATGGGCGGTCTGCGGATCAACGAGCACGCCCAGGTCATCGACATCTTCGGGGAGGTGATCCCGAAGCTGTACGCCGCCGGGGAGGTGACCGGCGGGGTCCACGGCACGAACCGTCTGGGGAGCAACGCGATCCCCGACTGCGTCGTCTTCGGCCGCGTCGCCGGCAGGAACGCGGCGAAGGGCTGATGTTCGTCATGAAACGGGTAGTGGTCATCGCAATCGCGGCGGCCGTCCTGTTCTGCCTGCCTCTCCTGACGGCAGGCGGCGGGACGGCCCTGGCGGCGCCTTCTCCGAAAGGGTCCTGCAAGGGGTGCCACGCCGACTTCGCCTCCGTGCTTCCGAAGGGGCATCCCGCGGTAAAGGGGACGGGGCTGGCCGCCTGCAGCTCCTGCCACGCGCCGGACCTTGCGGCGAAGAAGCCGGAAAACGCCTACTCCGTCCGGATGCACCGGGCGCACATCCCCCCGAAGGGGAAGCTGGAATGCACGGCCTGCCACAGCTGGGTGCCCGGAAAAAGCTTCGGTCTGATCGGCCGGAAGGGCTCCTTCGGCAAGCCGGACAAGGAACAGATGGAGCTGCTCAAAGAGATCTTCGCCTCCTGGGCGAGCTCCGGCTACACCGACAGCCTCCACGCCGAAGCGGGGATCGCCTGCTCCCAGTGCCACGGGAAAGGGCTTCCGACCTTCGACGACACGGTGGAAAACGCCGGCTGCCTGAAATGCCACGGCCCGATGGAGGAGCTGGCGAAAAAGACGGAGCCGAAGGAGTTCAAGGACCGCAACCCCCACAAGTCGCACCTGGGGGACATCGCCTGCACGGTCTGCCACAAGGGGCACATGGAATCGAAGGTCTACTGCCTGGACTGCCACAAGCAGTTCGGGATGAAGATCCAGGGCGCCGCGAAGAAGTAGAAGCGCGCGTCGCCCGGGAAAGCTGAGACGGGGAAGGGGGGCGGTACCCCCTTCCCTTTTTTTATCATCCGTTCGAACCCGGTCGGCTTCCCCGTTCAAGGCGAAGCCGGGTCGTTTTCCTTCAGGGACTCCAGAAACCGGTGGAGCATGGGATTCCCGTTCCCGGGCTGCCATGCGGCGACTCGGCAGATCGGCACGATCTCGTCCTTCAATGGCAGGAAAGCCACGTTGGGATGGGGATGGCTGCCGATGTCGCTCGGGATCAGGCATACTCCCATCCCCGCGCCGATCATGCCCAACATCTCCACGATGCTTGCGGCCTGACTTCTTCCCAGCACCGGCATAAAACCGGCACGTACGCAGTTCTTGATGATGTACTGGGTCCGGCCGGGGAATTTTTCCTCGATGTAGGCAAGGAACGTGTCGTGCTCGAGCTCCCGAAGGCAGATGGCATTTTCCCCGGAAAGGGGGTGGGTCGCAGGCACTGCCGCCTGCAGCGATAGCTTCCTCAATACAAGCATCTCGAATTCGTCCCCCAGCTCGGGAGGGAGATTCGCGAATATGGCCAGATCGATTTCGCGGCTGCGCAGGGCGGCGATCTGCTCTCCGGGAAGCATGTCCCGGACGATCAGTTCCGCGCCGGGGTGATCCGAGCGGAATTTTTTGAGCGTATGCCCAAGGAACGTCTTAAGGACTTCCGGAATGAAGCCGACCACCAGTTTCCGCTGCTGCTCGGCGGCATGCTTTACCGACCACACCGCATCTTCGCAACAGGAAAGGATCTTGCGGGCGCCTACGAGGAACCGCTCTCCCTGCGGCGTCAGCCGCAGGCCGACCCGGCCGCGATGGAAAAGATCGACCCCCAGCTCGATTTCCAGCTCCCGGACGACGCGGCTCACCGCGGGCTGGGAAACATTCAGTTTCCTTGCGGCCCCGCTGAAGCTTTGTTCTTCCGAAGTGATTTTGAAATATATAAGCTGCTGAATTTTCATGTGATTATATCTATACCGTTTTGGAATGGGGCGTCAAGGAAACTGTTGGTTGAATATAAATTCTGTCGGCCGGAGAATTTGCCTGGACCGGTGTCCCGCCGGGTACCGAACGTCAATCGACATTCCGGGCGCCTCTGTGGCGACCGTGTGGACGCGTCGTAAAAAACGAAAGGAGAAAGGAATGAAAAGCAGGTTCGGACGGGTATTGTTCGCGATCTGCGCCGTCGCGGTGTTCGCGATCGCCGCGGCGTCGCCGGGGGAGTGCGCTCCTCCGAAGAAGTGGGACCGCAGCGCGGACGTCGTGGTCGTGGGAGCGGGGGGCGCCGGCCTGGCGGCCGCGGTCACCGCCGCCGAGAAGAAGGCGAGCGTCATCGTCCTGGAGAAGATGCCCACGATCGGCGGCAACACGATCATCTCCGGCGGTGGCTTGAACGCCGCCGACCCGGAGCGGCAGGGGCGGCAGGGGATCAAGGACTCCCCGGAGCACCATTTCAACCAGACGATCGCCGCCGGAGATTTCCGGGCCGACCCCGAGAAGGTGAAGATCATGACCGCTCAGGGGCTGGACGCGGTAAAGTGGCTCGAGAGCTACGGGCTGGAGTTCAAGGACAACGTCTTCCAGATCTACGGCTCCCTTTATCCCCGTTCCCACAACCCCGTGCTGCCCAAGGGGACCGGCTACATCAAGACGCTGAAAGCCGCGGCGGACAAGCACGGCGTGAAGACCTTCACGGAGATGAAGGTCGAGGAGATCATCCGGGAGAAGCAGCTGGACGGCCGGGTCCTCGGCGTGCGCGCCACGGACAAGGCGGGCAAGACCGTCTACGTCCAGGCGAAGAAGGCCGTCGTCCTGGCAGCGGGCGGGTTCGGCGCCAACAAGGAGCTGCGGGCGCTCCATGACCCGCGGATGCGGGAGCTCACCACCACGAACGCTCCCCACGCGACGGGAGAGGTGCTCCTCCAGGCGATGGACATCGGCGGCTACCCGGTGGGCATGGACCACATCCAGTGCAATCCCGGGGCACCTCCGGGACGGAAGCTCCGGGTCATCCTCCACATCGACGTGGCCCGGTACATCATGGTCGACAAGCAGGGGAAACGGTTCGTGGCGGAGGACGAGCGGCGCGACGTGATCCGGGAGGCGATCCTGAACCTCCCCGGGCAGTCCGGGTTCTCGGTCGTCGACGAAGACGGCTACCAGAACCATGACGTGATATGGAGAGATACGGCGGTGAAGGGGCTCGAGACGGGCGACGCCTTCAAGGCGGACACGCTCGAGGAGCTGGCGAAGAAGATGGGCGTCCCGGCGGATGCGTTCGTCGAGACGGTGAAGAAGTACAACGCCTTCGTGGACGCGCAGAACGACGCCGACTTCGGCAAGAAGAAGCGGAACCTGACGCACAAGATCGTCAAGCCGCCCTTCTGGTCCTGCCTGGCGGGGATGTCGGTGCACCACACGATGGGCGGCCTCAACATCAACACGAAGACCCAGGTTCTCGACCGCGGCGGGAAGGTGATCCCGGCGCTGTACGCGGCGGGCGAGATCACGGGCGGCATCCACGGCGCGAACCGGGTCGGCGGCAACGCCATCCTGGACATCATGGTGTTCGGCCGGATCGCCGGCGCCAACGCGGCGGCGGAGAAGTAGCTTCAGACGGCGTTTCGTTCTTCTCTGGAGCCGCGCACGGGGACCTTGCGTCGCGGTGCGCGGCTCCTTTCGATCCTGATCGACGGCGGGTGCGGGGATGAGCGACAAAGAGAGGCGGGAGATGTACCGGGCCCTGTTCCTGGTGAACTTCTTCGCCTGCCTGGGCTTGGGCATCGCGGACCCGTTCTTCCCCGTCTACGCGGCCTCGGGCGGGGCTTCGGGGTTCCACCTGGCGCTCATCTTTTCCGGGTATGCCGCCGCCAAGATCCTCTTTTCCCCGATGTCGGGATGGTGGTCCGACCGCAGGGGGCGCCGGCGGCTGCTGGTTTCCGGGCTTGTCCTGCAGTCTTCGGTCGCGCTCGGGTATCTTTTCCTTCCCGGGCCGTCCGGGCTGATCGCCCTGCGGTTCCTGCAGGGCATCGCCGCGGCGTTCATCCGGCCGGTCTCGCTGGCCGTCGTCGGCGACATCGCCCCCGAGCGCCGGGAAGGGTCGGCGATGGGCACCTTCGACATTTCCTTCTACGCGGCGCTGGCGATCGGGCCGGTCCTCGGGGGGTTCGTCCATGACGCCTCGGGGTTCCGCGGGGTCTTCCTTTGCCTGTTCGGGCTCTGCCTCCTGTCCCTGGTCACGGCGCTTCTTTTCGTGAGGGAGCACGGGGAGGAGAAGGGGGCGCCCGCGCCGACGCGGCTCGACTGGGCCGCGCTCGGGAAAAGCCGGACGCTGATCGGCCTTTGCGGCTTCATCTTCGCGCGCTCCTTCGGGATTGCGTATTTCGTGATCTTCCTTCCCATCCTGATGAACGGGACCCTGCGCCTGACCGGCCCGGAGATCGGCGCGGTGATGGGCGCCAACACGATCGTGACGGCGCTCCTGCTGCGCCCGATGGGGAGGCTTTCGGACCGGGTGCGGCGGGACCGGCTGGTGGCGGCCGGGGGCGTCCTCGCCGCGCTGTCGACGCTGTCGCTGCCGCAGGCGGGCACGTTCCCGCAGCTTCTGGCGTTGAGCGTCTTCCTGGGGATCGCCGGGGCGCTCTCCACGCCCGCCAGCGCGGCGCTGCTGGTGGAGGAGGGAGGGCGGCGGGGAATGGGGCTGACCATGGGCGTCTTCAACTGCGCCATGAACCTGGGGGCCGTCCTGGCGCCCCTTGCCGGGGGAGTAGCGTTCGGCTTCTTCGGACTGGAATCGCTGTATATCGGGGCCGGGATCCTGGGGCTGGCGGGCACCGGATTCTTCCTCCTGATGGCCCCGCCCGCTGCGCTTCACCGCAAGGAAAGGTACAATGGTATCCCGCCCACTATCTCCGGCGCGCCGACGCTCGCAGTGAACCGCGTGCGCCAGGAAGGATGACTTGCCATGCCGACGTTGCGTTTCTTCC
>DCUH01000069.1 GCA_002327765.1 bacterium UBA2219
CGCTCTCCAGGAAATTGTTGCAGTGGAACTGGATGTGGAACCCGATGATGTCCGCCCCGAGCATGCCGGTGAGGATCTCCTGGTGCCACGGGCAGATGCCGTACGCCTCGGGGTTGGGCCAGGGGATGTGCCAGAAGATGGCGACCCGGGCGTCCGGCCGCTCCTTCTTCACCATCAGCGGCAGGAGGGCGAAATGGTAGTCCTGGACGAGGACCAGGGGCGATTCCTCCCCGGCGATTTCCTCGAGCAGCGCCTGGGCGAACTTCTCGTTCACCTTCACGTAGTGGTTCCAGTCTTCCAGGCGGAAGGTGGGACGGGTGTGGGTGATATGGCAGAGGGGCCACAGCCCTTCGTTCGAGAACCCGTAATAGTAGCCGTCCTCCTCCTCCTTGGTCAGCCAGACCCGCTTCAGGGTGTAGGCCGGCTCCTCCGGCGGGACGCGCAGCGTGTCGCCTTCGCCCGTCGTCTCCCGGTCGGCGTCGCCGCTGCCGTGCGCGATCCAGACGCCGTCGGAGACCCGCATGACGGGGTCGAGCGCCGTGACCAGGCCGCCCGCGGGCACGACGCACCGGACGTTCCTGCCGTCCTTCGTGTGCATGTAGGGCTCGCGGTTGGAGACGAGGAAAAGCTTTCCCCCGCCGAGCTCCGAGCGAAGGTGCTCCTTCAGGCGGCCGGCGGTCCAGAGGGCTTCCGACTGGAGGCGCAGCTTGGCCTCCTCTTCCGCCTCCACCCGGGCCGCTTCCAGGCTCTTCGCGAGGTGGCTTACTTCCGAGATGAGGGGGCCCAGCACGCCTTGCCGCCCGGACGGCTCCTTCGGCTTCTCCTTACCCATCCGAAGGTCGCGGGCCCATTCGGCGATCTGGGCGATCGGGCCCGTGATGCTCCAGCGGACCACCAGGACGGTGATTGCCACCACCAGCAGGGTCAGGACCAGGAAGCGCAGGAGGTTGTCTTTCCAGATTTCCTTGAGCCGGACGTCGATGTAGGAAGCGTCGTCGAAGAGCGCGAGGACCCCGAGGGTCTCCTCGTCCTGGACCAGCGGGAACGCGAAGACGTAGATCCTTCTCCCCTCGATCCGCTTGAAGGCGCCCGCCGACCGGCCCTCCTCGAGCGTGTTCACGACCTGCGGGAGCGACCGGGGGAGGCGGTTCTTCAACAGGGAGGTCGACGCGATGACGTCTGCCTTCCGGTCGAAGACGGCGATCCCCTGGAGCCGCTCCCGGTTGCCGAACCGCTCCACTAGGAGGTCGAGCTTCTCGCGGGACCCGGAACGGACGAGCGGGACGACCGACTCCCGCAGGCTTTCGGCCAGAAGGACGACCCGGCGCTCCATGTCGGCCGCGAGCCGGAGCCGCTCCTTCCGCACCTGGTAGAGAGAGGAGCCGACGGCCACCAGCGCCACCACGAGCGTCAGCGACACGATGAGGCGGATCGTGATCTTCATGATCGTCCTTTCGGTCCGGCCTGTCGTGGGTTGATATAGATTATATCCCTTTCCCCCGGGGCTCCGCCCGCGGGATTCGCCTTCCGCCCCCGTATGTTATGATTTTCCATCACGCGCTTTGCCGAGGGATCCCGATGGCGTTCCGCGACCTGCCTTCGTTCCTCGCCGCCCTCGAGGCGCGAGGCGACCTGAAAAAAATCTCCGCGCAGGTTTCCACGGAGCTCGTGACGGCGGAAATCGCGGACCGGGCGATCAAATCCGGCGGCCCGGCGCTGCTGTTCACGAACGTGAAAGGGCACTCCGTGCCCCTCGCCATGAACCTCTTCGGGACGATGGAGCGGATGTGCTTCGCCCTGGGAGTCGCGCGGCTCGACGACATCGGCGCGCGCGTCGCCGAGATCCTGGAGCCGGAGATCCCCACCAACTTCCTGGAGAAGCTCAAGATGCTTCCCCGCCTGGCGCGGCTCGCGGACTACCTCCCGAAGACCGTTTCGTCCGCCCCCTGCCAGGAAGTGGTGGAGCGGGAGCGTCCCTCCCTTTCGTTCCTGCCCGTCGTGAAGACCTGGCCCGGGGACGGGGGGCCGTTCATCACGCTGCCGCTGGTGTTCACGAAGGACCCGGAGACGGGGCGCCGCAACGTGGGGATGTACCGGATGCACGTCTACGACGAGACGACCACGGGCATGCACTGGCATGTCCACAAGGGCGGGGCGCAGCATTACCGCGGGTTCCGACGGAAGCGGGAGCGGATGCCCGTCGCGGTCGCGCTGGGCGGCGACCCCGCGACGATCTATTCGGCCTCCGCGCCGCTGCCCGAGGACGTCGACGAGATGATGTTCTCCGGGTTCCTGCGGAAGGAGCCGGTCGAGATGGTCCGGTGCGTCACCTCCGACATCGAGGTCCCCGCCCATTCCGAAGTCGTCCTGGAGGGGTACGTGGATCCCGGGGAGCTGCGGACCGAGGGGCCGTTCGGCGACCACACGGGATACTATTCGCTGGCCGACGGATACCCCGTCTTCCACCTGACGTGCGTCACCCGCAGGAAGAACCCCGTCTATCCCGCCACCATCGTCGGCAAGCCGCCGATGGAGGACGTCTTCATGGGGAAGGCCACCGAGCGGATCTTCCTGCCCATGCTGCGGAAGATCGTCCCCGAAGTCGTCGACATGAACCTGCCGCCCGAGGGGATCTTCCACAACTTCGCCCTGTTCTCCATCGACAAGCGGTACCCCGGGCACGCCCGCAAGGTGATGAGCGCCGTCTGGGGGCTCGGACTTCTCATGTTTTCCAAGTTCGTGGTCGTGTTCGACGCGGACGTGGACATCCAGAACCTCTCCGAGGCGATGTGGCGGATCGGGAACAACGTGGACCCACGCAGGGACACGATGATCGTGGACGGCCCGGTGGACGCCCTCGAGCACGCCTCCCCCGTCCCGCACTACGGCTCGAAGATGGGGATCGACGCGACGCGGAAATGGGCCTCGGAAGGGTTCGCCCGCGAATGGCCCGAGGACATCGTCATGCCGGAGGAGATCACGGGGCTCGTGACGCGGCGGTGGAAGGAGTACGGCTTCTGACGCCGGAAGGGGCGCTGCGGGCGGAACATATGGATGCCGCTTACGCCGAAAAGGGCTGTCCCCGTTCGCTTCGAGCCGCGACTACCCGGCTGCGACCAGCAAACGTGCTTATAAGAGTTTTCCCGGCCTCCGGTCACCCTGATCGGCCATCGATACCGTCACCGTATAAAGAGTGCGGGGTCTCCGCCGGTTCCGCGCTTTCGTCTCTCCGCTCAGGGGACACCCTTTTCGGCTTACGCGGCATCATGTCGCCCGTAGCGGCCCTTGCGGCGGCAGAGACCGATACACCTCCAACCAAGGGGGACGGCTTGCCCAGAGGGGGACACTCTTGGTTCGAACACGGGTGGAGGGAAAGAGTGTCCCCCGCCATCTGCGCCTGCGGGTTTTCCTCGCTCCCGCCCTCCTGGCTCCCCTCGGAAAACACGCCCCCTGCGGGGAGGTCTCGTGCTCGTGGCGCCCGCCCCCCTATCTCCTGCAGGCGAAGTCGGGGATCAGAAGCCGGTACTCTCCATCAATCGACAGACCTCCAGGGCGACACAGGCCACAAAGGAGATCTTCTCTACGGAAGGTACGTACGAAAAAGCTATCGATGTCAGGGCAGGCGCTTTCGGGGGACATTCTTGGTCCAAACGCGGGCGAAGGGAAAGAGTGTCCCCCGCCCAACTCGTACGGAAAAGCTCCCGATATCAGGGCAGGCGCTTTCGGGGGACACTCTTGGTTCGAACACGGGCGGAGGGAAAGAGTGTCCCCCGCCCAACCCGTACGGAAAAGCTCCCGATATCAGGGCAGGCGCTTTCGGGGAAATGGTCCGATCCGTCGGAGCATCCGGGCCTTCATGTCCGCCATCCCGGAGTTGCCGCAAGGAGCGCCATGAGCGTGAAATCCTCACGAATTGTTCCGGCGCATGGGGGGTCTCCCGCGGAGCAACGGGGGTCACGAGGAGCGGCGTCTGATTCGAAGTGGAGCCAGGGAGGGCGGGAACGAGAAACAGCGCAGGTGAGGAGACCATGGACGGTCGACGAGCCGTAGCTCCGAGGGACCTCCCGTTGCGGAGCAGGAGACCACCGAATATGCCGGGACAAGAGGAGGTTTTCGTGCAAGGGGTGCGTTCCTTGCGGTTATGCCGGGATGCCGGTTTTGGCGAGGTCTGAAGATGCTCCGGCGGATCGCCGTCTACCTGGAGATGATCAAGGTGGCGCACACCGTGTTCGCGCTGCCGTTCGCGCTCGTGGGGATGTTCCTGGCCGCACGGGAGACGGGCGCCCCTTACGCCCTGCCTTCCGCGCGCATCGTCGCCTGGATTCTCGTCGCGATGGTCGGCGCGCGCAGCGCCGCGATGGGGTTCAACCGCCTGGCGGACGCCGGCATCGACGCGAGGAACCCGAGGACGAGGGACCGCGCGATACCGGCGGGGAAGGTGAGCCGGGCGACTGCGGGCGTCCTCGTCCTTTTTTCCGCCCTCCTGCTCGTGCTGGCGGCGGCGATGCTCAATCCCCTTTGCCTGAAGCTTTCCCCAATCCTGCTTCTCCTGCTCTTTTCCTACTCGTACATGAAGCGGTTCACCCGGGCTTCCCACCTGGTCCTCGGCGCGTGCCTGGGAGCCGCCCCATTGGCGGCCTGGATCGCGGTCACGGGGGGGATCGACGCCAGGATCCTTTCGATCTGCTTCGCCGTGATGTTCTGGACGGCCGGCTTCGACGTCCTGTACGCCCTGCAGGACATCGAATTCGACCGGGGCGCCGGCCTGCACTCCATCCCCCGGCATCTGGGGGTCGGCGGCTCGCTGCGGGTCGCGCGGGCGTTCCATTTGATCATGGCGGCGCTGTTGCTGCTGGGGTATCATTTGTTTGGGCTCGGCCCGTGGTACCTGGCCGGGCTGGTTCTCTGCTTCGGCGTCCTGGCGTACGAGCATTCGATCGTCCGGGAGGACGATCTCTCCCGGCTGGACATGGCGTTTTTCAACCTGAACGGCGTTGTGAGCATCGCTTATTGCCTGTTCACCTATCTGGACCTCGTGTTGCGGGGCGCCCCATGAGGGTTCTGCTGGGGATATCGGGCGCGAGCGGCGCCGTCTACGGGGTGCGGTGCGCCGGGCTGCTGCTGGCGCAGGGGGTCGACCTGCACGTCCTGGTCACCCCGACGGCGTGGGAGATCCTGTCCGCCGAGGTCGGGGGCGGCGAGGTCCCCGAGGGGCTCGACGGGAGGCGGGAGTGGCTCGCGCGCCTGGTTTCCGGGACCCGACCGTTCCGGCTGCACGCCGACGACGATTTCCGGATCCCGTTCGCCTCCGGCTCCAACCCTCCCGACGCGATGATCGTCGCGCCGTGCTCCATGGGAACCATCGGGCGCATCGCTTCCGGCGTTTCGTCGTCCGTGCTGACCCGCTGCGCCGACGTGGTCATCAAGGAGCGCAGGCCGCTGGTCCTGGTGGTGCGCGAGACACCGCTTTCCGTGCTTCATCTGGAAAACCTGCTGGCCCTCGCACGCGCGGGGGCGGACGTTCTTCCCGCCTGCCCGGGTTTCTACCATCGGCCGGGGTCGGTCTCCGAGCTGGTCGATTTCATCGCCGCCCGGGCGCTCGCCCGCATCGGGATCGAGGCGGGCGTGCTTCCCCGCTGGGGGGAAGGGGAACGCGTGCCGAAGGAGGGGCGCCATGAAGAAGATCCTGGTAGTCGATGACGAGGAGAGCATCCGCGAGCTGTACCGCGCGGAACTCTCCGACGAAGGATACGAGGTCGATCTCGCCGCCGACGGGCGGGAGGCGCTTCGCCGCCTCGACGCGTTCCGCCCGGACCTCGTGACGCTCGACATCAAGATGCCCGGCATCGACGGCATCGAGGTCCTGCGCCGGATCCGCGAGAAGAACACCACGATTCCCGTGATCCTGGTTTCGGCGTTCGGCGAGTTCAAGCAGGACTTCAACACGTGGGCCTCCGACGCCTACATCGTGAAGTCCCACGACCCCACGGAGCTCAAGGAGACGATCCGGAAGCTCCTGGAGGCCGGATGAGCATCCTGAGGGTCCTCCTGGAGGCGTTGCGCGGGGAGCGGAAATCCCGGGGCGAGACGAGGGACGTCTCGTTCGCGGCCGCGCTGACGTCCGGGCTGTACGAGATCTCGCAGGCGCTGAGCCGGCCGGGGGAGGACGTCCAGCGCAGCTTCGACCTCATCACCTCCGCCTCCGCGTCGATCCTGCGCGTCGAACGCTGCGCCCTGCTGCTTTCGGTGCCCGGGGAGGAATACCCCCAGATCCGTTCGATGGCGGGCATCCCGAGGGGGAAGGCGTACGAGAAGCTGCGGATCGAGATGTACCGGAGGGTCGTCCTGCCGGTCCTTTCCTCCGGAGAGGGGGTCGTCATCTCCGAGGGGCGGCCGGGGCTAGACCGCAGCCTCCTGCGGCTGATCCATCGCATGGACGTGAAGGGGATGATCGTCGCCCCGGTCAAGAGCGCAGACTCCACCATCGGGGTGGTCATCGCGGCGACCCCGCTCGACCGCAGGGACCTCGACGACGAGGACCTGAAGCTGCTCACCGTCATGGCGAATTTCGCGTCGGTCGTCCAGGGAAACGCGGCGCTGGTCGCCCGGCTGGACAAGAAGGCCCGGAAGCTGTCGGCCATCTTCGACATCAGCAAGGCCCTGAACGAGGAGTCGGATCCGGCCGTCCTGTTCCAGCGGATCATCGACCGCGCGACCGGGCTGCTGGGCGCCTCCTCCGGCTCGGTCATCCGCGTGGACCACACCTCCGGGATGCTCTACATCGAGGCGGAGCAGGGGCTCGGCGGCGCGGTGAAGAGCGCCATCCGGCTGCGGATCGGCGAGGGGGTCACCGGGTGGGTGGCGAAGGAGGGCGTCCCGCTTCTGGTCAAGGACGTCCGGGAGGACTCCCGGTACTTCGAGGCGAGCCCCAAGGTGATGTGCGAGATGGCCGTCCCGATCAAGTGGGGGTCCGAGGTGATGGGGGTAATCAACCTCGACCACCACCAGGTGAACGGTTTCCAGGAAGAGGATCTCGAGATGCTGACCGCCTTCGGGCACGTCGCGGGCGTGGCGCTGCGCAACGCGAACGTCCTGCGCGACTGGACGAGGGACATCCGATGACGGCGGCGATCCCGTGCGTCCGGACCGTCCTCGTGGCGCGACCCGTGTGGCCCGTGCTGGAGCGCCTCGCGGAGGGGCTTGCCTCCCGCGGGTACTTCGTGGAGCGGTCGGGGTCGTGGGAAGCGCTCTTCGACGCCCGGGCGGCGGAGGAAGGCCTCGCGGCCGCCTTCCTCGGGGAATACGGCGAGATCGCCGAGGAGGAGGAGGCCCTCCGCCGGTTCCGCAAAGGGGAGGAGGGGAACGGGGTCCCGGTCTTCCTGGTCGGCGGCAGGAACGCCCTGCGGCGGGAGCGCTGGTTCCGGGAGGCCGGGGCGGACCAGGTCTTCTCCGCCGACCTGTCCGCCGCCGACATCCTCGATCGGGCGAGGCCGCTTCATGTCCTGGGCGACATGTACCATGATGTCCTGGAAGTCAACCGGGAGCTCCGGTGGCATTCGCTGGTGGACGAGCTGACGGGGCTTCCCAACCGGCGCCAATTCACGGAGGAGCTCGACCGGAACATCGAGATGGCCCGCAGAATCGGGCGTCCGCTGTCGTGCATCGTAACCGACATAGACGATATTCGCGGGGTGAACGAGACGTACGGTTTCCCGGTGGGGGACAGCGTGATCCGGCAGTTCGGGGGGATACTGAAGGAGGGGAAGAGGCGCTACGATGCCGTCGCCCGCCTGGGCGGGGACCAGTTCGTGTGGCTCCTGGTTGGAGCGAACGCCTCGCAGGCGGTGCGGGCGGCTTGGCGGGCCCACCGCAAGGTCGCCGAAAGCAGGTTCGACGGCGCCCAATCGCCCGTCCGCGTGACGGCCACCTGGGGGGTTTCGACCGTCTTCCCTGGCGAGGAGAGCCCGGAGCGGCTGCTGATGGAAAACGCGGACCGCGCCCTGTACTGGGGGAAGGAGAGCGGAAAGAACATGGTCCGGTGCTATCCGCCGGAGAAAGCGGCAGCCGATGGTTAGGGACATCCTCGTATTCCCGGATCCGTTCCTCGCGCGGAAGGCGGCCCCGGTCGCCAGGGTCGATGAACGGGTGAGGGAGCTCATCCGGGACATGTTCGATACCATGTACGAATCCGAAGGCATCGGCCTCGCGGCGACCCAGGTGGGTGTCGCGAAGCGCGTCATCGTGGTCGACGTTTCTCCCGCCGACGAGGCCGCCTCCCCGATCGCGCTCGTCAACCCCGAGATCATCGGTAGGGAAGGGGAGCTGACGACGTGCATGGAGGGGTGCCTCAGCGTTCCCGGCGTCCAGGGGGAGGTGACCCGCTCGGAAGGCGTGGTGGTGAGCGGCCTGAACGAGAACGGCGAGCCGGTGACGCTGCGCGCCGGCGGGATCCTCGCCCGCTGCCTGCAGCACGAGATCGACCACCT
>DCUH01000042.1:0-18764 GCA_002327765.1 bacterium UBA2219
TGATGGGGATGGCCCACAATTCGCCCAGGGTCAGGACGGTCACCTTCTGGTAGGAAGCCACGAAACCGCTGAGGCTTTCCGGGTCCACCCTGCCGTCGCCGTGGGAGATCGCTTCATGCGCGATGTCGTACACGCGGGGGAGCCCGGCAGAGGGCCCGTTCAGAAGGCGCGGCAGTTCCCTGCTGTAGCCCTTCGGAAAATGCTTCCTGGCCGTGCGGATCTGCTCTTCGATGAGATAGACGTTGTCGAGGAGCCATTCCCCGGCGGGCGTGATCCGGCGGTTCGCAGTGACCGCCGACGTCAAGTGGCTGCAGGCGTCCGTCAGGACGCGTTCGTTTTCCGCCAGCCGGGCAAGGAGGGTGTCCCGGATTTCCCCCGGGCCCAGCTTGTGGGAGCCCGCAAGGGCCTTTCCGTGGAGCTCCATCCGGTCGCTGCCGAACAGCTCCGAACGCAGGGGCGGTTCGTCGCCGGCGTACATTTTCGACGACCCGCCTCCGCGCAGGCCCGCCCCGATGCGGAGCAGTCTCGCGAGGCCGGACTTGCCGCTTGCGTTCAAATTGGGCGTCTCCGAGGATCATCAAGGGGGGGGAACGGGATTTCTCGAGGCGCTGCGGGTTCTTCCGGCGGCAGGAAGCGACCGGTCCATGCCGCCGGTTCCCGGCTATTTGACCGCTTTGGGCTCCAGCGAAGCCATCAGCACGATTTCCCTCTCGTCCACGAGGCGCATCAGCACGACCGGCTTTCCGTTCTTCGTGATCACCATCTCCTCGCCGCCTTCCTGGATCTGCGAGACGATCTGGGTCGCGCGCTGCTTCAGTTCGGTGACGGTGATGAACCGCATACTGTCCTCTTTGAGATGGTCATCGTTACCGCCGTGATTCTGTCTTTTATTATAGACGTAATTATAGTCTTTATTTTGGCCTGCGTCAATCCGGTTTCTCCTGCCGATCCCCGGTCATAACCCCCTGCGCGTTCTACGTCCGCGGCTTTGCCTCCGACATCGCCTGGAAGATCGTCCGGAGGAACGCCGGGAGGTCGGACGGCTTGCGCGAGGTGACCAGGTTGCCGTCCCGCACGACCTCGACGTCCTCGTAGAAGGCGCCCGCGTTCACCAGGTCGTCCCGGATGGCGGCGTACCCCGTGACCATCCTCCCGCGCAGGATGTTCGCCGAGGCGAGCATCCACCCCCCGTGGCAGATCGCCGCGACGACCTTCCCCTGCAGGTACGCCTCGCGGACCAGCTCCACCAGCGGCTTGCAGAGGCGCATCTTGTCCGGAGCGTACCCCCCCGGAACGATCACCGCGTCGAAGTACGCCGCGTCGACCTGGTCGGCGCCCTTGTCGGCCGTCGCCTCGTAGCCGTGTTTCGACCGGTACGTCCTGGCGGACGGACCGACGATCGTGACCTCGGCGCCCGCCTCTCGGAACCGGTACACCGGGTACCAGAGCTCCAGGTCTTCGTAGATCTCCTCGACGAGGACGGCGATCCGCTTCCCTTTCATCTCCATGACGCCAGTGCCTCCTTTACAGGGATTTTTCCGCGGGCTCACCCGACGTCTTCGGGGGTGAACCCGCGCCGCATCGTGTTCTCGGTCACCACGCGCGGCTCGAGGAACTGCTGCAGGTAGTCCGGCCCGCCCGCCTTCGAGCCGACCCCCGACATCCGGTACCCCCCGAACGGCTGGCGTCCGACGATGGCCCCGGTGATCCCCCGGTTGATGTAAAGGTTCCCCGCGGCAAGCTCGCGCGAGACCCTCGCGATATTGGCCGGGCTGCGGGAGAAGAGCCCGCCGGTCAGCGCGTAGATCGTGGAGTTCGCGATCGAGATCGCCTCGTCGATGTCCTTCGCCCGGACGACCGAAAGGACCGGCCCGAAGATCTCCTCCGCGAGGAGCCGCGAGCCCGGCGGCAGGTCGGCGAACACCGTGGGCGGGACGTAGTGCCCCGTTTCGGGGACGGTTACGCGGACCAGGGACCTTCCCTCCCGCACGCCCGCCTCGATGTAGCCGAGGATGCTTTTTTTCGCCGCCGCGTCCACGACGGGGCCCATGAAGTTCTTCGGGTCGCGCGGGTCTCCGACGGCGATCCCCTTCACCGCCTCCGTCAGCCGCTCCAGGAACCGGTCGTAGCAGTCGCGCAGGACGATGACGCGGGAGCAGGCGGAGCATTTCTGCCCCTGGAACCCGAAGGCGGACTGGATCACGCCGGGGACCGCCTGGTCCAGGTCGGCGTCGCCGTCGACGATGATCGCGTTCTTGCCGCCCGTTTCGATGACGACCTTTTTGATCCCGACCCGTCCGGGACGGGGCCTGGCCGCCTTCTCGACGATCCCGAGCCCCACCTCCAGCGAGCCGGTGAAGACGACGAAGTCGACGTCCGGGTGCTCCACGAGGTGATCGCCGATATCGGAGCCGCGGCCGGGCACGAAATTCAGCACGCCGTCCGGGACGCCCGCCTCCCGCAGCAGGTCGAATGCGAGCCGGCCATTCTTCAGCGACAGGGTGGACGGCTTGTAGAGGACCGCGTTGCCGGTCACGAGGGCCGCAGAGACCATCCCCACGGAGATCGCCAGCGGGAAGTTCCAGGGGGCGACGACCAGCCCGACGCCGCGGGGGCGGTAGAAGTAGCGGTTCTCCTCGCCGGGGACGGAGCCCATCCTCATGGGGGCGCCCAGGCGGATCATCTCCCGGCCGTAGTATTCGAGAAAGTCGATCGCCTCGCACACGTCCGCGTCGGCCTCCGCCCAATTCTTTCCCACCTCGACGAGCTGCCACGCGGCCAGCTCGACCCTGCGCCTGCGGGCGATCTCCGCCGCCCGGAACAGGACCGCGGCGCGCTCCTCCGGCAGCCGTGCGCCCCAGCCTCTCTGCGCCTCCTTCGCGGCGGCGACGGCCCGGTCGGCCATCTCCCGGGAGAGCGCCGACGTCGCGCACACGACCTCGGCCGGGTCGGCCGGGTTCGTCGAGACGAGCTTCTCCGGGGTCACGTGATCCCGCCCCCCGAAGACGACGGGGTGCTCCCTCCCCAGATCTTTCCGGACCGCTTCGATCGCCCGCCGGAACGCTTCCCGGTTCGCCTCGACGGAGAAATCGAGCGGCGGCTCGTTCCGGAAAGGCGGCGGCGCCGCGGGTGCGCCGGGGGACGGCCCGGCGAGAGCGGCGGCAGGCGGGTCCCCCGCATACGGCTCCGGCTCCTTCAGCAGTTCCTCATGGGATGCGCGGGCCGCGAACGTCTTCCTCAGGAACCCTTCGTTGGACGTGTTCTCCAGGAGGCGACGGACCAGGTAGGCCATGCCGGGAATCAGCTCGCCAACCGGCGCGTATTCCCGGACCGCGTGCCCCGTCTTCCGCAAGGCGTTTCGGATCGGCTCCGCCATCCCGTAGAGCACCTGGAACTCGAAACGGTTTCGGGGGACGCCCATCCGCTCCGCCAGCGCGAGCGTCCAGGCGATGGACCGCACGTTGTGCGACGCCACGGCGAGGGAGACGCTTTCGTGGTTGGCCAGGGCGAGCTCGACGCACCGCTCGAAGTTCCAGTCCGTGTGCGTCTTGGAGGTGAAGACGGGAACGGGCCAGCCGCGCTGCCCCGCGACGGTCTTCTCGTACTCCCAGTAGGCGCCCTTGACCAGCCGGATGGTGATGCGGCGGCCGCGCTTCCTCGCCCAGCCGATCACCTTCCCCAGGTCCTTCAGGCCGGATTTGAGGTACGCCTGGAGGGCTACCCCCGCGCCGTCCCACTCCCGGAACTCCGGCTCGTCCAGCAGGCCGGTTACGGCGCCGATCACGATCGCCTTGAGCGCCGTCGTCTCCATGTCCACGTGGACGTACCCGCCCGCGGCCCTCGCCTTCCGGAAGATCGGGCGCAGCCGCTCCGTCACGCGCTCTAGGCTGTCCTCGCGGTTCAACGGGCCGATCCGTGAATAGAGGGAGCTGAGCTTGACCGAGACGTTGAGGCGCGGGAAGTACCCTTCGCGCCCCGGGTCGCCGGAGGGCCAGGAGGACATCTCTTCCGCGAGGACGTCGACCAGGGAGAGGTAGAGGTCCCGGTACGCGTCCGCCTCGATTTCCGAGATGGCGGCCTCCCCCAGGATGTCCACGGTGAAGGTCCCGCCGTCGTCCCGGATCCCCCGCAGCGCCTTCAGCGCGTCCCGCGGGTCCTTGCCGGCGATGAAGGTCTTCGAGAAGGCGGTCAGGTTGCGCCGGATCAGCAGGGAGGCGACCGGGGCCGTCACGGTGAACGCGGCGCCGGAGAGGAGCGTCTTCGCGAACCCCGGCAGCGGCAGCCCCCCGTCGAGGAAATATTCCCGGATGTGCCGGGAGACCTGGCGGTTGGTGGCCAGGGACGGGAGGACATCGATGAACCGGAAAAGGGCGACCTTGAAATCGGGACGCTCCATCGCGGCGTCCATCATCCGGCCCGCCCAGTACTTCCTGCTGAACACCGCCGGGGGCTCCGCCTCCATGAGGCGGAAGATCTCCGTCCCTTTGCGGAGGACGTCCTCCCGCGCGGCCGCCGTCAGCTCTTTACGGGACGTCCTTGTGGGACTCATCGCACGGGATCCCTCCGATCACCCAATGGCCCTTGGGGACTTCCGTGAAGATGACGGTCACCGCCGACCTCGGGCACCCGATGTTCTCGACGACGACGTCCGTCAGCTCCCGGGCGAGCTTCTTCTTTGCCTCGGGGCTGCGTCCGGGCAAGAGTTCCACGCGCAGAAGCGGCATGCAGATTCCCCCTTCCCGCTGGTATCGAAGGATACGATTCCATTATCGGCCGAAGCCGGCCGTTTGGGGAAGTATTGACGCGCGCGTGCCGCGGGAGGGGGCGGCCCGGTGTCGAATGCAAAAGGGAAGTGCGGCGTCCGGACCGACGGAAGGGGAGGAACCGGAACGGAGGCCGGACGGGGCGGTGGTCTTCCGCGCATCGTCCGGCCCGATGGGTCTAGAAGAACTCGTGGAACCCGTGCACGCTCATCTTGCAGGGACCGCCCATGACGTAGGTCGGCGCCCAGCCGCAATACTTGCAGGTGTAGTGGCCTTCGTGTTGGCCCGTTTTCTTGCCGATGTAAATGTGCTTCCTGGCCGGGCTGTTCGGGCAGTCGCCGAGCTCGCAGGTGTGCGACGTATAGCCGCAGTGCTGGCAGAAGTACCCTTCCGCGATCTCCTCGATATACTGGTGCTTTTTCGTCGGGGAATAGCGGCAGGGCTCGTGGTTCGCTTCAAACGATTTGTACCCGCAGACCTTGCAGATGAACATCGTTTCCGGCCTCCTCCCAGGATATCGACCCGCCTCTTGAAATGCGGTTACAACTCCCGAAGCGCGATTATAACTCCCCAAGCGCGGTTTTATAAAACATGGCGCGCCTGAGAGGATTCGGCCACTTCGGTCGGGACATCCCTGTCCCTCCCTGCGTAGCCTCCCCTCGCTCACCTTCCGCGGCCATCCATGGCCGCTCCTCCTCGCTATCCGCTCGGCGGTGAGCTCGCTTCGAATCCTCCTTAAAGCGCGTTCATGAAAAAACTGGCGCGCCTGAGAGGATTCGAACCTCTGGCCCGCTGCTTAGAAGGCAGCTGCTCTATCCACCTGAGCTACAGGCGCGTGCCGCCAGTATACCAACCGTGCCGGGTATTGGCATCTTCCCCCGGCGAAAATCATCCTATTATTTACCGATGGGCGAAAGACACGTCAAGGAAACGATGAAAGGCGACGGGCGGGCCCGGTGGACGCTGCCGGTTGCGGGGATGACCTGCGCTTCCTGCGTGGCGCGCGTGGAAAAGGCGCTCGCGAAGGTCGAAGGGGTATCCTCCGCCTCGGTCAACCTGGCGGCCGGGAGCGCCACCGTTACGGCGGATCCATCCAGGACCGGGCCGTCGGAGCTGGCGGAGGCGGTCAGGGGCGTCGGGTACGAGGTGCCCGCGGAGCGGGTTTCCTTCCCGGTGGAGGGGATGACCTGCGCGTCCTGCGTGGCGCGGGTGGAGCGCGCGCTCCGCAAGGTCCCGGGGGTCGCCACGGCGGCCGTCAACCTGGCGGCCGGGACGGCGACGGTGGAATACCTCCCCGGGGCGGCCTCTCCGGATAGTCTTCGCGCGGCGGTGGAGGGGGCGGGGTACCCCGTCCCGCGGGTCGAGCCCGGCGAGGACCCGGTGGCGCGGCAGGAACGGGTCCAGAGGGAGGAGGAGGGGCGGCTCCGTTCCCGGCTGGCGGTCGGCCTCGCCTGCGGGATACCGCTGCTCCTTCTTTCCCACGGGCACATGCTTTTCGGCGGAGACCTTCTCCCGGTCTCCGGCTTCGCCGCGGCCGTGCTGCAGTTCCTGCTGGCGACGCCGATCCAGTTCTACTCGGGCTCCCGCTACTACCTCGGCGCGTGGGCGGCGGCGTGCCACGGCACCACGGATATGAACACCCTCGTGGCGCTGGGCACCTCGGTCGCCTACCTCTACAGCGTGGTCGCGACGTTCTTCCCCGCCTGGGTCACCGCGGAAGCGCTGACGGTCCACCTGTATTACGAGACGTCCGCCGCGATCATCGTCCTGGTGCTGCTCGGGCGGTATTTCGAGGCGAGGGCCAGGGGGCGCACCTCCGAGGCGGTGAAGAAGCTGATCGGGCTGGCGCCGAAGACGGCCCGGGTGGAGCGGGGAGGCGGGGAGGTCGACGTCCCGATCGAGTCCGTTATGGTCGGCGACCGGGTGGTCGTCCGGCCGGGGGAGAGGATCCCGGTGGACGGGGCGGTCGAGGACGGGCGGTCGGCCGTCGACGAGTCGATGCTCACCGGAGAGCCGATCCCGGCGGAGAAGACGCCGGGGAGCGCGGTCACGGGCGGCACGATGAACCTGAACGGGCGGCTGGTGTTCACCGCCACGCGCGTCGGGAAGGAAACCGTCCTTGCGCGGATCGTGGAGATGGTGAGGGAAGCGCAGGGGAGCAAGCCGCCCATCGGCCGGATGGCCGACGTGATCGCGTCGTACTTCGTCCCCTCGGTGATGGCCGTCGCGGCCCTCACGTTCCTCGCGTGGTACTTCCTCGGCCCGGAAGCCGAGCGCGGAACGTACGCGATGGTCAACATGATCGCCGTGCTCATCATCGCCTGCCCGTGCGCCATGGGGCTGGCCACCCCGACCTCGATCATGGTCGCCACGGGAAGAGGGGCGGAGCTCGGGATCCTGGTCCGCGACGGCGCCGCCCTCGAGACCGCGCAGAAGATCGACACGGTCGTCCTCGACAAGACCGGGACGATCACGCGGGGCAGGCCGGAGGCCGGCGCGGTTCTTCCCGCCGCGGACGGCGGGTGGGCCGGGGAGGCGGGGGAGCGGGAGCTGCTGCGCCTCGCCGCCTGCGCGGAGAGCGGCTCCTCGCACCCGCTGGCCGACGCGGTGGTCCGCGCCGCGCGGGAGAAGGGGATCGACGTCGTCTCGCCGGAAGATTTCGAGTCGGTGCCGGGAAAGGGGATCCGTGCCACGGCCGGCGGAAGAGCGGTCCTGGCGGGGAACGCGTCGTGGCTTGCGGAGGCGGGCGTATCCCCCGCGCCGCTGCTCGATTCCGCGGCGCGGGTCGCGGACGGCGGCGGCACGCCCGTGCTCGTGGCGGTGGACGGCCGCGCGGCGGGTGTGATCCCGATCGCCGACGCCGTCAAGGAGGGCTCGACGGAAGCGATCCGCCGCCTGCGCGGGATGGGGCTCGAGGTCGTGATGCTCACGGGGGACGACCCGCGTACCGCGGCAAGCGTGGCGAGGGAAGCGGGGATCGACCGCGTGGTCGCCGGTGTCCTGCCGGACCGCAAGGCCGCGGAGGTCAAGGCGCTGCAGGCGGGGGGGAGGGTCGTCGCGATGGTGGGGGACGGCATCAACGACGCGCCGGCGCTGGCCCAGGCCGACGTCGGCATGGCGATCGGGACCGGCACCGACATCGCGATGGAGTCCGGCGACCTGGTGCTGATGGGCGGCGACCTGCGCTCGGTGGCGGCCGCCATCTCTTTGAGCCGCGCGACGCTGCGCAACATCAAGCAGAACCTGTTCTGGGCGTTTGCCTACAACGTGGTGCTCATCCCGGTCGCGGCGGGGATCCTCTACCCGTTCTTCGGGATGCTCCTCGACCCCGTCTTCGCGGCGGCGGCGATGGGGATGTCCTCGGTTTCCGTGGTGACGAACGCCCTCCGGCTGCGGGGATTCCGGCCGCCCGTGTGAACGGGGATTTTCCCGTTGACCCGGGAAGCGCGTTGTACATATAATTTCCTTTCGCCTATCGGGGCATGGGTGGTGAGTGTAGCTCAGTTGGCAGAGCACCAGACTGTGGCTCTGGCTGTCGTGGGTTCGATCCCCATCACTCACCCCACTTTTTTCAGGCGCCTGTAGCTCAGGGGATAGAGCACCGGCCTCCGGAGCCGGGTGCGGAGGTTCGATTCCTCCCAGGCGCGCCATCTTTTTGGCGTCGCGCTCTTTGAGGAATCGAATCCAAGTCGCCGCCGAGCGGATAGCGAGGATGAGCGGCCATGGACGGCCGCGGAAGGCGACGCGGCCGCCGGCGGAGACCGGGCAGGGATGCCCGGGCGCGAGCCGGCGATTCCTCCCAGGCGCGCCATTTTTGTGGTATGTTGTGCGCTCTTTCAAAATGTTTTTCCCAGCGTGGGCCATTAGCTCAACCCGGCAGAGCAGCTGACTCTTAATCAGGAGGTTGAAGGTTCGAATCCTTCATGGCCCACCAACGACACCAAAAGGCCAAGCGGAATTTCCGCTTGGCCTTTTTCATTAACGACATGCCATGAAGGATTCGAAGCGAGGCCACCGCCGAGCGGGGAGCGAGGAGGAGCGGCCATGGACGGCCGCGGAAGGTGGCCGAGGGGAGGCTACGCAGGGAGGGACATGGAGGTCCCGACCGTAGTAGCCGAATCCTAAAGGGCCCACCACGTTATCAGCATTTTTCCACGACAATCGGTTGGCCTGTTTCATTTCCGACAAGCCATGAAGGATTCGAAGGGACATCGCTGCTGGCCAGGGATGGCCACGGACGCGCGCGGAGGCGGGCGGCGCAGCCCCCCACTCCCGGATTTAATGCTCTTCCTTGGGGCGCCCCGCTCCCTTTTCTAAGTGGGGCAGGCGCAGGAGGCGCGAGCGCGAGCCGCGCTGCGCGGCCGGAGACAGACCTCCCCCTCACCGCGCCTTGATGAACGTCCCCTTCCGGTACTCCTCCATGGCGACGCGGATCTCCTCCCGGGTGTTCATCACGATCGGGCCGTACCATTCCACCGGCTCGCCGATCGGCTTCCCTGAAACCAGAAGGAAGCGGACCGCCTGTTCGCCGGCGGCCGCGGAAACTTCATCGCCGTCGCCATAGAGGACGAGCGATTCGGAGCGGACGAGGCACTCCCGCTCCATGTCGAAATAGTTGCGTCCCACTTCCTCGCGGGAGTAGGGATCCCGTCCCGGATCGAACCAGGCGGCCCCTTCGAAGACGTACGCGAATACCGTGCGCCCCCGTTTCACCGGGTGTCGGAACGACCCCCCGGCCGGGACGGAGACGTCCAGGTACTCCGGATCGGTCACGATATCCCGGACCGGCCCTTCCGTACCGTCCACGCGCCCGCAGACGACCCGGACTTTCGCGCCGCCCGGAAGGGTCGCCTCCGGGATCTCGGAGCGCTTCACCTCCCGGTACCGCGGGTCCATCATCTTGCGGGAGGCGGGAAGGTTCGCCCAGAGCTGGAAACCCCCCATGCGGCCCCGCGCGTCGCCCTTCGGCATCTCCTGGTGGATGATGCCGCTGCCGGCGGTCATCCACTGGACATCCCCCGGTCCGATGACTCCGCGGTTGCCCATGCTGTCGCCGTGCTCCACGTTCCCCTCGAGAACGTACGTGATCGTCTCGATCCCCCGGTGCGGGTGCCACGGGAAGCCGGGGAGGAACTTCGACGGGTCGTCCGAGCGGAAGTCGTCGAGGAGCAGGAAGGGATCGAGCTGGGGGACCTCCCGGTTGCCGAAGACGCGCCTCAAGTGGACGCCGGCCCCTTCGACCGTCGGCGTCGCCCGCCACACCTTCCGGATCGCCCGTACCGTCGTCATGGCTCCCTCCCGTCTCTTAAGGGGCTTCGGCCCCATGCGCCGCGCGGCGGCGAAGCTCTCGGACGAACCAGTCGTAATATTTCTCCCCGGGCTGGCTGGTCTCGAACCATCGGCTCGTTCCGGTCTGCATCTCCTCGGTGGCCCACTCGAGCGCTTCCTTCAGCCGCCGGTTCTCCTCCTTCAACGCCTGCATCGCGGTTGCGTTCGCCTCGTCCATCGTTCCTCCTCCTCCGGCGTCACGCCGCGTTCCACGGGCCGTCGTGCCCCGGATCCGTGCCCGCCGGGAATCATCCGTATAAAAGATTAGGATAGCATTTCACGCGACGGGGCGCGGCGGCCCGGCC
This sequence comes from bacterium UBA2219, assembly GCA_002327765.1. Taxonomy (GTDB): domain Bacteria; phylum Desulfobacterota; class Deferrimicrobia; order Deferrimicrobiales; family Deferrimicrobiaceae; genus UBA2219. The sequence goes on from DCUH01000042.1 coordinate 10,397, forward strand.
GCCCGCCCATGAAGGCGCCCTTCGGGACGACCGGTGGTAAAATATCTTCAGGTACAGGTCGCGGGAGGCTCCCATGAACGGCGCTTCCGCGGGATTCCTTCGGATCGTTCTCCCGACAATCTTGTTGGCGGCCGCAGGGGCCGGTTTCGCTTACCACGCGGATATCCGCGATCTCGCCCGGATGGCGGAGGAGGGCGACGCGCCAGCACAGTACCGGCTTGGCGCCGCGTACGAAGAGGGGCAGGGCGTCCGGCAGGATTACGCGGAGGCGGCGAAATGGTACCGGAAGGCCGCGGATCGGGGACACGCCGCCGCCCGCAACAATCTCGGCGCCTTTTACTACAACGGACAGGGGGTCCCTCAGGATTACGGGGAAGCGGTGAAGTGGTACCGGAAGGCGGCGGAGCAGGGGAACGCCTCGGCAAAATACAATCTCGGGGTCTCCTACCATTCGGGGCATGGGAACCCGATAGACTTCGCGGAAGCCGCGAGGCTTTACCGGGAAGCCGGGGAGCAGGGGAACGCCTCCGCCCAATTCAACCTGGGAGTGATGTACCTCGTCGGCCAGTACGTCCCTGAGGACCACGCCGAGGCGATGAAATGGTTCCGAATGGCCGCGGAGAGGGGACATCCGGGGGCCCGGTACAACCTCGCCGTCGCGCATTTCAACGGAGACGGCGCGCCGTTGGATTACCAGCGGGCGTATTTCTGGATGGAGCTGGCGGTTGCCGCGAGCCGCAGGGATTACGTCGCCGACATCGAGAAGGCGAAGGACGTGATCGGGAAGCTGCTGACCCCGGAACAGCTGGGGGATGCGCTGGAGATGCTCCGGGAGTGGGGGCAGGCGCACCCGTTGGAGTGACCGCCTCCCTTTTCGGTCCGGATGCTATATATTCGTCTGAAGCCGGAAATTGCGGCGCATTTCGATAAAAACCGATCGGAGGCACCGATGGGCATCTCCTTGAAGCGGGCCACGTGGCCGGCCGTGGTTTTCCTGTGCGCGGTGTCGCTCGCGGCAACGGTCCCGGAAGCGGCGGCGGACGACTACTATCTCCGGGGGAAGCTGGGGACCTACGCACCCCAGGCGGACGACGTCGACGAGCTCGACCCGGGCTTCGGCGTGGAGTTCACCCTCGGGAAGTCCATCCTCCCGCTGCTGAGCGCCGAGCTTTCGGCCGGCTACTACGAGGCGTCCGAAGGCCCCGTGGAGCTTACCGTGAAGCCGGTGACGCTGGCGCTGCGGCTCCGGGCCCCGGTTCCGGTCATCAAGCCGTACGCCGTGGCGGGCGGGGGCGCCTACTTCTCGAAGCTGGAAATCGAAGGGGCCGGGTCCGAGAGCGACACGTCGTTCGGATATTTCATCGGGGCGGGGGTGGACTTCAAGGTGCTGGTCCTGCTCCTGAACGTCGAGGCGAAGTACTTCTGGTCGCAGCCGACGTTCGCCGGGAAAACGGACATCGACGGGTACGTCCTGTCGGCGGGGATCGGCCTGCAGTTCTGACGGGGCTACGAATAGCCCAGCTGCGCGAGCGCGAGGTCCGCGACGGCCGCCCCGATGGCGAGCGAGCTCGTGGCGGCGGGGCTGGGGGCGTTCAGGACGTGGACCTGCCCGGGAAGCTCCCGGATGAGGAAATCGTCCAGGAGCGCGCCGGCCGCGTCGCACGCCTGGGCCCGAACGCCTGCCCCGCCGGGAGCGAGGTCCGATGGGCGGATCTCCGGGACCAGCTTCCGCAAGGCGTTCGCGAAGGCCGTCCTGCTCGCGGAGCGGACCATTTCCGCCAGCCCGGTCCTCCAGTATTTCCGGGCGACGATGCGGAACCCCCTCCAGGCCAGCGTTTCGAACAGCTCCGGCAGGCTGACCTGGAATTTCCCGTACCCTTCCCTCCGGAAGGCGAGCACCGCGTTCGGGCCGGCCTCGACGGCGCCGTCGATGCGCCGCGTGAAGTGCACCCCGAGGAACGGGAAATCCGGGTCCGGGACGGGGTAGATCAGGTTCCGCACCAGGCCGGCTTTCGAATCCTTCAGCTTGTGATATTCCCCCCGGAACGGGATGATCCGCACATCCAGGCCCGGAATGGCATGGGCCGCGATCCGGTCGCTGTAAAGGCCCGCGCAGTTCACGAGCACCGGCGCATGGAAGGCCTCGCTCCCGGTCTCGACGCGTACGCCGTCGCCGCACGGCACGACCCCGGTCACCTTTGTGGCGAGGCGGATCTCTCCGCCCAGGTCGCGGAACAGCCCGGCGTATTTCGCCGCCACCGCCTTGAAATCGACGATGCCGGTCTGCGGCACGAGAATGCCCTTGATCCCCGCGGCGTGGGGCTCGACGGCCCGGATCCCGCCGGGGTCCAGGAACCGTAGCCCTTCCAGGCCGTTGCCGACGCCTCTCCGGTGGATCTCTTCCAGGGCCGGAAGCTCCTTTTCGGACGTCGCGACGATGATTTTCCCGCAGATCTCGAAGGGGATGCCGTGGCCCCGGCAGAATTCGACGAGCAGGCGGTAGCCGTCCCTGCAGTTGCGGGCCTTGAGGCTTCCGGGTTTGTAGTAGATGCCGCTGTGGATGACCCCGCTGTTGTTCCCGGTCTGGTGGGCGGCGATGCGGCCTTCCTTTTCGACGACGGCGACCCGCAGCCCGCGATTCCGGGTCTTGATTTGGAGCGCCGTGGCCAGTCCGACGATCCCGGCGCCGATGACGGCGACGTCCGTATCCATGTCCCGGAATGTATCACGGCGCATCGCGGATCGGATTGACTCCCACGGATCGCCCGTTCATTATTCAATCAGGATTCGTTTTTATCTCCCTCGCCGCGGCGGGGGGAAACCCGACGGAGGTCGGCGATGAGGCGGGGCTTCGTGCGGGTGATCCTCCTGGCGGCGGGGCTCGCCCTGCTCGCGGCATGCGGAGGCGGCGGGGGAGGCGGCGCGGACCCGGCGAGCCTGGTCGTCAACGGAAGTTTCGAGGACCCGGACGTTCCTTCGGGTTTCTCGGTCGTTCCCGCGAGCGAGGGAAACCTGCGCGGGTGGACCTTCGTCAACGGAAACCCGATCGCGATCGTCGACAACCTGGCCGTTTCCGGGGGCGAGGCGTGGCAGGCGTACCAGGGTGACCAGTTCGTGCAACTGGACATCGGCGGCAACGGAGGTATCTTCCAGGCGGTCGCGACGGTTCCGGGGGCCAGGTACACGGTTTCCTTCGCCTACAAACCCCGGCCCGATTCCGACTTCGACACGTGCGCGGTCCTTTTCTACCTGAACGACGCGTTCATGGACAGCATCCCGTTCCCGAACGCCCGGTTCCGGGCATGGATACCGTATTTTTACTCTTTTACGGCGACGGGCACCGCCACGAACGTGATGTTCGTCGCCGCCGGGAACGACGACGGGAGCGGCGGGTTCATCGACGACGTCAGGGTAGTGGCGTCGGAGGACTGAGTAAAGCGGCCGCCGGGGTCCTCGACACGGCCACGCTGTCCTTCTCCGCGCGCTTCGACTCGTACATGGCGTCGTCGGCCGCCTTCACCAGCGCTTCCGATTCGACGGCGTGGTCGGGGAAGGAGGCGACGCCGACGCTCACGCTGATCGCAGGCATGTCCACCGGCTCGGCGCCGATGATCGACCGGATGTGCGCGGTCATCTCGCGGCCGCATTTCGTCCGGATCTCGTTGCGTAGCCGCTCCGCGACGGCCGCCGCCTGGGAGGGGAGAGTTTCCGGGACGATGACGGCGAACTCGTCCCCGCCATACCTGCAGGGGATGTCCAGCTCGTAGCTCGGCCTCCCGGTGCTGTACCGGATGTTGGTCCGGATGGTGGACGAAACCATCCGGAGGAGCTGGTCGCCGACGAGGTGGCCGTACCGGTCGTTGACCTGCTTGAAATCGTCCAGGTCCAGGATGAGCAGGGAGAGGGCGCGCTTGTACCGTTTCGCGCGCTGCAGCTCCGAGTTGAGGCGGTAGAAGAAATACCCGCGGTTGTACAGGTCCGTGAGGTTGTCCCGGGTGACGAGTTTTTTGAGCCGCTCCTCACGCTGGCGGATCGTCCGGATGAGGTAGACGCCGATGGCGGCGACGGACAGGGCGATCATCGTCACCCACGCCCACTTCATCACGCAGTAGGAAAGCGTCTTCTGAAGGGCGAGGTTCTCGAACGGCATGCTCACGGGGGTGACGACCCCCAGGTACTCGAGCTGGAGCAGGCCGCCGTAGGCCAGCGAGGCCCCGATGGCGAAGGCGAAGGCGTCCGAGTACTTGTCCATCACCAGGACCGACTCGATGGTGACCACCAGGTACATCGGCCAGAACCACGACACCGCGCCGCCGCTGAAGTGGACCACGACCGTGACGAAGACCAGGTCGAGGAGCATCTGGGCCTGGTTCAGGGGGCGGATGTTGGCGAACCACCCGTGGCAGTACAAAAAGAAGGCGTTGTAAAGCGCCATGACGCACCAGGCCAGGACCGGGAAAATGAACTGGAGGCCCGAGAGCGCGCTGAGGTCGACGGAGTAATGCTGGAAGATGAACCAGGGGAGGATGCCGTACGCCGCCAGGATGCCGAGGATGATCCAGCGCGCCTGGATGACCTGGCCGATCCGGATCCTGGATTCGTTCAGTAGCTCCAGCTCGTCGGTCGTGGGCGCGTCGGTGGTGACGTATTTCAGCTTGGACAGGTCCATTTCCCCTCCCGGCCGTGGGAGCGTCTGCGTGATTTATCGGCAGGGGAGAGAAAAAGTTAAGTACATTCGTCGGGATGGCCCGCTAATCAGGAAGCGTTTCGGCTTTCATGCGGGATTGCCCGTCGAACCGTGCCCCCTCGGCGATCGACAGCTTCGGCGTGACGATCTCCCCGGCGACCGAGGACTTGCCGGCCAGCTCCACCGTCTCCGCGGCGTGAAGGTTGCCTTCGACCGTCCCCCCGACGACGATCCCCCTGGCGCGAGCGTTTCCGTGGATCCTTCCCGACTCCCCGACGACGATCCAGTCGGCGTCCACGTTCCCCTCGACGATCCCGTCGATGCGGACCGTCCCCTTCACGCCCACCTCCCCCGCGATCCGCGTGCCGTCCCCGACGATCGTCTCGAGCTCCCGGGATCCCTTTCCGAACACGCTCATCCCCTCGAAAGGAAACCGGCCGGGTCGGCGTGCCGCCCGTTCTTCCAGACCTCGTAATGCACGTGCGGCCCGGTGGAGAGCCCCGTCGAGCCGGAAAGCGCGATCGCCTCCCCCCGGGCGACGCGCTGCCCCACGCGGACCGTCGCCTTCCCGTTGTGCGCGTACGCCGTCCGGAAGCCGTGGCCGTGCTCGACCACCACGACGACGCCGCTGCCCTCCGTCCAGCCCGCGAAGCTCACGACCCCGTCCGCCGTCGCCTTCACCCGGGTTCCGGGGGGGACGGAGATGTCCATGCCGGTGTGCATCCGGAACTCGTCGTGCACCGGGTGGAGGCGGTTCCCGTAGGGCGAGGAAACGCGCCCCGCGGCGGGCCAGCCCGACGGCGTCGACCGATAGACGTCCTTCTGCTCCAGCAGGAACGCCCGGATCTCCGTCACCGAATCCATCGACGCCTCGATCTGTTCGCGAAGTAGCTTCATGTCGAAGGAGCCGGTATCCTCGAGGTCCGCCGACTCGAGGACGGCGGCTCTCGACTTCATGGAGAACAGCCTCCGGAAATCGCCCTCCGCCTTCTTCAGGGAGAGCATGACGCCCTTCATCTCGTGGAACTGCGAGGAGAGGTGGGCGACCCGCGCCTCCATCCGGCGGTACTCCAGCGCGCGGACGGACACGGACGCGACGAAGGCGGTCCCGACGAGGAACAGGCAGGTCGACGCCGCGAGGGCGAGGACCGGGACGCGGAGGCGGACGGGACGCGTCCGGCCGTGAGGGACCATCAGGATGGTGACCGGGGTAAGGAGCCGCTTGAGAACGATTCTCGGTCGGTTCATGGCCGGGCCCTCCATGGTGGATAATTTTCTCCTCGCAACAGGCATTCCAAGGCGGGGGTAGGGTAACCGGCCGGAAAACAAGGCTCTGCCGGCCGCGCAAGGCCGCCTTCGTTTCTGTTTTGTGATTTCGCAGGGAACGGATTACGGAAACGGGATTTACGGGGAATCGTCGGGGATTCGGATTCCCAGCCGGATCATCTTGCGGCGAAGGGTGTTCTTGTCGATCCCGAGTTCGCGGGCGGCGGGCATCTTTTTCCCGTTCTGGCGGGAAAGCTCCTGGAGGATGGCGGCCTTCTCGATGTCCCTCAAGGTCCTCCCGCCGTCGCCGGACGCGGAAGCGGTCGCCGCCAGCATGTGGATCGGAAGATCCTCGAGCCGGATGAGGTCTTCCCGGCAGAGGATGAAGCCGTGCTCGATCACGTTTTCCAGCTCGCGCACGTTGCCCGGCCAGTCGTGCGTCATGAGGACCTGCATCGCTTCCCTGGAGACGTCCGCCACCCGCCTCCCTTTCTGCCGGTTGAACCGTTCGATGAAGTGATGCACGAGCAGCGGGATGTCCTCCTTCCGTTCGGACAGCGGCGGAAGCGAGATCCGGAACACGTTGATCCGGAAGAAGAGGTCCTCCCGGAACCTGTCCGACTTCACCATCTCCTCGAGGCGTCGGTGGGTCGCGGCGATGACGCGGGCGTTCGTAGTCACGGACCGCACGGAGCCGAGCGGCTCGTAGACCTTCTGCTGGAGCACGCGGAGAAGGCGCACCTGCACGGCGGGGGAGATGTCGCCGATCTCGTCGAGGAAGAGCGTGCCCCCGTTGGCCATCTCGAACCGCCCGGGCTTGGCCGTCATCGCACCGGTGAACGCCCCCTTCTCGTAGCCGAAGAGTTCGCTTTCCAGGAGCGTCTCAGGCAACGCTCCCGCGCTGACCGAGACGAACGGGCGCAAGGCGCGCTCGGACAGCTGATGAAGTGCACGGGCGACCAGCTCCTTGCCCGTCCCGGACTCTCCGTAGAGCATGACCGAGGCGTTGGTCGGCGCCACCTTCCTGACCGTCTCGAGCACGCCGAGCATCTTCGGATCGGCCGCGACGATGCCGTCCAGATCGAGTTCGTGCTCGAGCTCCCCGCGCAGCCGGTCGACTTCCGCAGCCAGTTCGCTCATCTTGAGCGCCTTCTCGATGCTCAGCTTCAGCTCTTCGAGATCGAATGGCTTGGTGAGGTACTCGTCCGCACCCGCCTTCATCGCCTCGACCGCCGTCTGTACGTTGCCGTGTGCGGTCAACATGATGATGGGGAATGTGAACCCTTTGCCGCGCAGTCGACGAAGGACCTCCATGCCATCAGGAGCGGGCATCTTGTGGTCGAGCACGAGCACGTCCGGCTCCTGGTCGGCGACGGCGGAGAGCGCCTCCTTGCCGTCCGCGGCCTCCGTCACCTCGTAGCCCTCGGCCTCAAGTGCTTCCCGCAGCACCCAACGCATGTTCTTCTCGTCGTCGGCAACAAGCACGCGACGCATCATGCGGTTCCCCCTCTCGTCGTGGCGGCCGGAAGCGCGATGGCGAAGCGGGTGCCCGAGCCAGGCTCGCTCTCAACATCGATGCGACCGCCGTGCTGATCGATGATCCGATGAACGATCGTCAGACCAAGGCCTGTGCCGTCGTCGCGCGTCGAGTAGAACGGGTCGAAGATCCTTGCCAGAAGGTCGCCCGCGATCCCGGGACCGGTGTCGGTCACCGACACGAACACGTACCCGTCGTCGTCCCATACGCGAACGGTGATCCTGCCGCCGGTATCCTCCATCGCCTGGACGGCGTTGGAGACGAGGTTCACCAGCACCTGCTTGAGCTGATCGGCGTCCGCGGAGACAAGCGGGACACCGGCCGCGAACTCGGTATCGATCTCCACGCGTGCCTGGCCTGCGAAGCGACGGGTGAAGAGCACGACGTCGGTGACGACGCTCTCGACGTCTGTCGGCCGCAGTGTCGGCGCCGAGGGGCGCCCGAAGTCCAGCAGGGCCTTGATGACCTTGTCCAGCCGGTCGATCTCCTGCTTGATCACGCCCGTGGCGTCACGCGTGCGGGCCGCGTCACAGCCTGCGTCCTCGAGCAGCTGCACAGAAGCGCGGATGATGCCGAGTGGATTGCGGACCTCGTGCGCGACGCCGGCGGTCAGTTCCCCCATCGCCGCAAGACGGTCGGTGCGGATGAGCTGGTCGGTGAGCGCCTTGACCTCGGAGACGTCATCGAAGGTCACCACCGCGCCGAGCAGGCGCCCATCCACGTTACGCATCCGCGACATCGCCACCTGCGCGTGGACCGTCTTCCCCGCCCGCGTCACGGCCTGGACGTCCATGAGCAGCCGTGGGACCCTCCCCTCGAGCAGCCGTGTGAGCCCCTCGTCGATGCCGCCGTCAGACTCGAACAAGACGCCGAGTCGG
>DCUH01000042.1:18779-19307 GCA_002327765.1 bacterium UBA2219
GTAGCCACCGAGCCGTCAGGGCCCACCGTGAGGACCCCGGACGTTATCGAGCGCAAGACCGACTGGGTGTAGTCCTGGATGTTCACCAGCTGGATCGCGCGTTCCTCGAGCGTGCGGTATGCATCTTCGAGCTGGGTCTTGACCTGACGCAGGTCCGTCGTCTTGCGCTCCTCGAGATCGCGAAGCCACCCGAAGAGCAGGCCGACGGCGAAGAACATCACGATCTCGTACAGGTTGTCCGTTGCCGGCCCGACGAGCCCGCCCATCGCCACACGGGCATGCGGCGCGAAGAGTGCAGCAGACGCCGTCGCGGCGACCAACCCTCCACGCCAGCCGAACGCGAACCCGGCGTACATGACCGGCACGTAGTAGAGCTTCCGGTACAGCAGGTGCATCGCCATGGTGTCCTCGGTGGACATGGTCAGGTAGTGCAGAGCGGTGATCACGCCGATGAGGACGACCACCAACGCGACGTCGCGACCGGTCGCACCCGAAGTCGGACGGACCGCCGTGTCGCGGTTCTGCGAC
>DCUH01000095.1:0-611 GCA_002327765.1 bacterium UBA2219
GGAAGAAACGCAACGTCGGCATGGCGAATCATCCTTTCTCGAAACCCGTCCGTTCCGGGTTCGAGTGCATGAAGACGGGAAAAAAGACGATAAGTCACATGATATCGAAGGAACGCGCGAAGATGAAGCCGCAAAGGGCGAAAAGCGTCCGGCGCCGCTTCGGCGCGAAGAGGGCGCGGCGCATCTCCCTTTCTCTTCGTCGCTCATCCCCTTGCAACCCGTTTCTCCAGGCGACCGGGCATGGGTAATCAGGAGGGGGGGCCGCACCGCCTCCGGACGGCGAACGGGGATATCTCCGCCAGGGAGCCGCACCCGGTGTACATCATCGCCGTCCGCAGCTCCTCCGCGTACCGTTTCAGCAGGAACGCAACCCCTTCGCGCCCCCCGCCGACCGCCGCCGTCGCCATGGGCCGGCCGACCAGCACGGCCTCCGCCCCCAGGGCGAGCATCTTCAGGACGTCCGCCCCGGAACGGACCCCGCCGTCCGCGAGGACCCGGATCCTCCCCTTCACCGCCGCGGCGATCTCCGGCAGCACGTCGGCCGTTCCCGGGGTGTGGTCCAGGACGCGTCCCCCGTGGTTGGACACGACGATCCCCGCCGCCCCGGCCCG
>DCUH01000095.1:633-8905 GCA_002327765.1 bacterium UBA2219
GGCTGGCCGGCGCGCCGCATGTGGACGATGCCGGCCGCGTCGATGTCGGTGGCCACGGCGGGCGCCCCGCACTCCCTCGCCCTTCGGACCATCGCCAGGAACTCCTCCTCCCGGCGCGGCTTGACGGTCGGGACCCCCCTGCCGCCGGTCTTCTCCAGAGACTCGATCCCCAGGTCGAAGAACATCGGGACCGGGCCGTCGGCAGTGAAGGCGAGCGTGCCGGCGTCCGCGGCCCCCCCGACCAGGGCCGCCACGAAGTCCCGCTCCTCCATGGGGTCGCCCATGTTCATCTTCATCCCCGCGAGGGGCGCCGAAAGGATCGGCATCGACAGCCGCAGGCCGAAGAACCCGTACCCGGTGTCCGGCTCTGCCGCGGCGTGGATCGTGGCGAGGTTCAGTTTCACCCCGGCCAGGGCGTCGAAGTTGGCCATGAAGGAGGAGCCCGTCCCCGTCCCGCCGATCCCGGGCATCTCCCCCGCGCACGCCCTCCCGTCGCACCGGGGGCACACCCGGCAGGCCCCCTTGAACCTTTCCCTCGCGACCCGCTCGACCTCTTTCCAGTCCATGTACCGCCCCCGCCTCGTCGATGGAAAAAGTCTATCCGTTCGCGGGAGGATTTCCTATGATGGAACATCGCTCCGCATCGGGGAAACTTCCAGAGACGAAAGGAGACCGCCATGTCCGTCGCGAAAGTGATCGAGATCACGGCCACTTCTTCCAGGAGCTTCCAGGACGCCATCGAATCGGGAATCGCCCGCGCCTCGAAGACGGTCGAGGAGATCCAGGGCGCGTGGGTGAAGGACCAGGAGGTCGTCATCAAGAGCGGGAAGATCGTCGAGTACCGCGTCCGCATGAAGGTCACGTTCCTCCTGAAGTAACGGGCGCCCGGGGAGGGTTCGGCGATCAAACCGTTTGCGTACCGCATGCTGGGCGTTTTCGTACGGCGGCTGTGGATCCCCGTCGCGGGGCTGGCCGCCTTCATCGCCCTCTGCATCGCCGTATATTGGCGCCTGGAGGGGTTGTACTGGCTGGACGGCCTTTTCTGGATCTTCCACCCCCACGCGATCCACTACGACAAGGTCGAGGAAACCACGAAGGCCTTCTCGATCTTCGTCTGGTTCGGCGTGATGGCCTTCCAGATCTGGTTCGCGGAAAGGGTTCTCTCGGTCATCTTCCGCAAGGAGGGAAGGGAGGCGTGGAGATCGATGGTCAACGACGCGCACATCGGCAAGATCCGTGACCACTTCATCGTCTGCGGGTACGGCCAGGTGGGGAAGACGGTCGTGGAGCAGCTCGCGCGGATGAAGGTCCCCTTCGTCCTGATCGAGCGGGACGAGGCGATCTACCGCCAGCTACTCGAGGAAGGCATCCCCGCCGTGCATGGCGACGCCAACCGCAAGGCCACGCTGCAGGCCGCCGGGATCGACCGGGCCAAGGGCATCTGCGCGCTGATCGACAGCGACTCGGACAACCTCTACATCACGGTGACCGCGAAGGCGCTGAACCCGAAGCTGCGGATCATCACCCGCGCCGGAAGGGAACGGTACGCCCGGGCCATGAAGAATTCCGGGGCGGACGAGGTGATCATCCCCGAGTTCGAGGGCGGCCTGATGGTCGGGCGGATGATCGAGAAATACTCGGACAAATAGGATGGACGACCGGATTCGCTCCCATCGGCGCTGGCTGAAGGATTCCGTCCGCAAGTCGATCGACTGGAACGCCACCGGCCAGGCGCTCGGCCTTCCGCCTCCCCCGCTCCAGAAACCCGTCCCCCCCGGTTCCGAGCCGATCCCCCTCCCGGGGCCGGACCGGTTCGACGCGGTATGCCGGGCCGGGCTTCTCGAGGTCCTGCGCCGCCGCAGGAGCGTCCGGCGCTTCGCCGACGCTCCCCTCTCCCTCGTCGAGCTGGCGTTCCTGCTCTGGGGCACCCAGGGCGTCGCGAAACGGGACGGCGACGTATCGACGCTCCGGACGGTCCCGTCCGCCGGCGCGCGCCACGCGTTCGAAACGTACCTCTACTGCCGCAAGGTCGGGACGCTCGCGGAGGGGATCTACCGCTACCTCCCGCTTTCCCACGCGCTCCTGTTCGAGTTCGCGGAAGAAGGGCTGGCCGCGCGGATCGCGGACGCCTGCCTCGGGCAGCGCTTCGTCGGCGAGGGGGCCGCCACGTTCTTCTGGAGCGTCCTGCCGTTCCGGATGGAATGGCGCTACGGCGCCGCCGCGCACCGCGTTCTCCCCATGGACGCCGGCCATGTCTGCCAGAACCTCTACCTGTGCGCGGAAGCGATCGGCGCCGGGACGTGCGCGGTCGCCGCGTACGACCAGGAGGCCGTAGACGACCTCCTGCGCCTCGACGGCTCGGAGGAATTCGTCCTGTACCTGGCCCCGGTCGGGAAAAAGACCGCGTCCCCTTGACGGGAGGGAAAAAACCCACGGTCGGACGATTCTTCGAATTCGAGCGGCACGGCACCGGGTACCGGAAGGAGATCCTGGCGGGGGTCACGACCTTCCTGACGATGGCCTACATCATCGTCGTCAACCCGGCGATCCTCGAGGCGGCCGGCATCCCGAAGGGGCCCTCCACGACGGCCACGATCCTCGCGGCGGCCTTCGGCACCGTGGTGATGGCCCTCTACGCGAACCGCCCCTTCGCCGTCGCCCCGTACATGGGGGAGAACGCCTTCATCGCCTTCACGGTGGTGAAGGTCATGGGGTACTCCTGGCAGGCCGCGCTGGGCGCCGTCTTCATCGCGGGGGCGCTGTTCACGGTCCTGACGGCGCTGAAGGTCCGAAGCTGGCTGGCCGAGGCGCTGCCGCTGAACCTGAAGTTCAGCTTCGCCGTGGGGATCGGCCTGTTCCTCACCTTCATCGGGCTGAACGAGACGGGGATCGTCCGGCTGGGGGTGCCCGGGGCGCCCGTCTCCCTGGGGAACGTCACCGGGACGGCTCCCCTGCTGGCCGTCTTCTGCTTCTTCGCCATCGCGCTCCTTTCCGTCCGGCGGGTCCCCGGCGCCATACTCATCGGGATGCTGGCCACTACGTTCCTTTCGTTCCTGCTCGGGGCGTCGCCCGCCCCGGAACGCTGGGTCGGCCTTCCTCCCGGCCTCTCCCCCGTCCTCCTGCAGGTCGACCTGCGGGCGGCGCTCTCGCCCGGCTTCTTCCCGGTGGTCCTCACGGTCTTCGTCATGGCGTTCGTGGACACGGTGGGGACCCTCATCGGCCTGTCGGCGCGGGCGAACCTGCTGGACGGCGACGGCAACCTGCCCGGAATCGAGAAACCGATGCTGGCGGACGCGCTCGCGACGACCGTCGCCCCGCTGCTGGGGACGACCACTACGGGCGCGTTCATCGAATCGGCCGCGGGGATCGAGGAAGGGGGGCGGACCGGCTTCACGGCCCTCGTGGTGGCCGTCCTGTTCCTGCTGTCGCTGTTTTTCGCCCCCCTCTTCACGGCGGTCCCGCCTCAGGCGTACGGCGCGGTCCTCGTCGTCATCGGCAGCTACATGATCGCGCCGGTCAAGCGCCTGGACTTCGAGGACCCCACGGAACTGATCCCCTGCTTCCTCACGATCTCCCTCATCAGCTTCACCTACAACATCGGCGTCGGGATGACCGCCGGCATCATCTCCTATCCCCTGCTGAAGGTTCTCTGCGGCCGGTGGCGCGAGGTGCCCGCCGGGCTCTGGGTCCTCGCGCTCCTGTCGCTTTCCTTCTACGTGTACTACCCGTACAGGTAGCGCGACCTTGCCCCCGAAACGCCTTCTCGTCCCCGGGGTGATCGCCCTGGCGCTCCTCCTCGCGGCGGCGGCGACGGCGGAAACGGTCCTGGAGCCGGTCCGCTTCCCCGGGGCGGACCCGGACGCGCCGCCCCTTGCGGGGCTGCTGTCCCGGCCCGACGGGGCCGGCCCCTTCCCCGCGCTGGTCCTCCTGCACGGGTGCGGGGGAATGTACACGAACGAAGGCCGGCTAACCGCCCGCCAGCGGCAGTGGGACGACACGTTGCGCCGCGAAGGCTTCGTCACCCTGCACGTCGACTCTTTCACCCCGAGGGGGCTGCGCGAGGTCTGCACGCTGAAGGACCGGCCGGTTTCCACCTGGAGGCACCGGCGGCCCGACGCCTATGCCGCCCTTTCCTTCCTGCGCTCGCTGCCGTTCGTCCGGCCGGAAGCGGTCGGGGTGATGGGGTGGTCGATGGGGGGTCTCGCCGTCCTGGCGGCGATGGAGCGGGACGAGAGTTACCCCGGCCGGAGCTTTTACGCGGGGGTGGCGCTCTACCCGGGGTGCCGCACGGCGGAAAGAGGGGAACCGAGACCCTCCGGCCCCCTCCTGATGCTGCTGGCCGAAAACGACGACTGGACGCCGCCGGAGAAGTGCGACCCCGTGATCGCGGACGCCAGGAGGCGCGGGGAAACGGTCGAGGTGGAAAGCTACCCGGGCGCCTACCACGGGTTTGACTCGCCCGGAAGCGACGTGCGCCTGCGCGGCGGGCTGGCGCTGGCGCCGGGCGGATCGGCCCATGTGGGAGAGGACCCCTGGGCGCGGCGCGACGCCCTGAAGCGTGTCCCCGGGTTCCTGCTGCGGAACCTTCCCGGCGGGCCTTCCCCGGGCCCCGGCGGCCCTTCCCTCAGGTAGAAGAGCGGTTCTTCCGCCACATCTCTTCCGCCATGGCGGCGTGGCCGGCGGTCTCCTCCTTGAGCTTCGCGAGGACCCCGTTCACCTCGGGGGACGCGCCGCGGAAATGATCGAGCATCCCTTTCTCCAGCAGCGACTTCTCGATGTCGGTTGCGATGGACAGCGCCTTGAGGGGCGTGATCCCCTCCTTCCTCGCCTTCTCGAGGACGCCGTCCGCGTACGAGAGGAACGCCCGGATGGCCTCGGCGCGCACCCTGCCCTCGACCAGCAGCGCCCGGCGGGAGGGAAGAAACTCCCGCAGCTCCCGTAGCATTCCGGCGTGGCGGCGCTCGGCCTCCGCCATGGACGACCAGTACTCCCCGTTCCCGGGATCGAGCGCGGCGAACTCCTGGTACAGCTCCGCCACCTTGGACTCCTGCAGGATCATCAGCTCGAGGTAGGATCCGCTCACGGCGACGACCTCACGATCCGGGAGGGGTCGAAGCCCTGCCGCTTCGCCTCTTCGACGAGGAGGTCGTAGAGCTCCCGCGGAACGAACGGCGTCCGGGCGAGGAACCAGAGGTATTTCCGGTCGGGCGTCCCCACCACCGCGTATTCGTATTCGGGCCCGAGCGCCAGGATCCAGTAGTCGCCGTAGAACGGCCAGAAGAAGGTCACTTCCAGCTTCGCGTTCGTCGCGGGATCGACCACCTTCGCCTTCCCCCGGGCCGACCGCGCCTTCCCTTCCGGGCCCGCCTCCGTGCACCGGTTGACGACCTCGACGCTCTTCCCGTCGGCAGAGAGACGGTACTCCGCCCACGAGCCGGCGCAACCCTTCTGGAACCGGTTCGGGTACCGGGCGATCTCGTGCCACGTCCCCATGTACCGCGCCAGGTCGACCTTCGGGACCGTCGTCACCGGGGAGCCGTCCGGCTTCGTCCCGCGGCCGCAGCCGGAAAGTGCAAGGAACAGGATTCCGATCAATCCAAGGGTCCGCTTCATGCGCGCCTCCTCCTCTCATCATCCCCCGGGTGACGTCCCCGCGTCACGGGTTAGATTCGCGGATCCCGGGCCGGTTTTACGATGAATCGGAATTTCCGCGTTGCGGGTAAACTGTAATCATCAGGGGAAGGAGGGCGCCATGGAAGAAGTGGAGCAGGCCATCCGGGACGTGCAGCATTTCGGCGAGGAAGGCGGGGTCGTGCCCGTCATCGACGTCGCGGCGACCAGCACCTTCCTGGACCCGGCCGACATGGAAAGCGTTTTCCACGGGACCCTGCCCGGCAGGTACCTCTACAGCCGCCACGCGAACCCCACCGTGACCGCCTTCGGGAAGAAGCTCGCCGCCATGGAGGGGATGGAGGCGGCGCTGGGCGTGGCGAGCGGGATGGCGGCGATCGCCTGCGCCCTGGAACAGATCCTTCCCGAAGGGGGGCATATCGTCTCTTCCCGCACCATCTACGGCGGCACGTACGCGCTGTTCGCGAACATCTTCCCGGGGCGCGGGATCCGAGTGACCTTCGTCGATCCCGACGACGTCTCCGCCTTCGAGCGGGCCATGGAGCCGGACACGAAGGTCGTCTTCACCGAGACGATGAGCAACCCGCTTTTGGGGATCGCCGACCTGAAGAGCCTGGGGAAGCTGGCGCGGGAGCGGGGCGCCCTGCTCGTCGTCGACAACACCTTCACCCCGGCGCTGGTCACCCCGTCCCGATTCGGCGCGGACGCGGTCGTCTACTCCTGCACCAAGTACATCTCGGGGTGCAGCGACCTGATCGCGGGCGCGATCGTCGGGCGGGAGAAGTTCATCGAAGAGCTCGTCGACATCAACCGCGGCGTCGTCATGCTGACCGGGCCGGTGATGGACCCGAAGATCGCCCACCTTCTGTACCTGCGCCTCGACCACCTGCCGATCCGGATGGCGGCGCATTCCCGCGACGCCGGCCACCTCGCGGCGAGGATGGAGGAGGCCGGGGTCCCCGTGATCTACCCGGGGCTCAAAAGCCACCCGCAGCACGACCTGATGAAGCGGATGATGCACCCGGAATACGGCTACGGGGGGATGCTCACGATCGACTGCGGCACCCGGCAGAAGGCGTTCGACCTGGCGGCGCGGCTGCAGGGGGAGAAGTTCGGGCTGTATGCCGTTTCCCTGGGGTTTTCGAGGACCCTGATGAGCTGCCCCGCCGTGTCCACGTCCAGCGAGATCCCCCCCGGCGAGCAGGCGAAGATGCACCTGTCCCCCGGGCTGCTGCGCCTCAGCATCGGCTACACCGGGAGCCCGAAGGTGATGTGGGAACGGTTCCATCGCTGCTGGAAGGAGATCTTCTAGGAAAAACGGGGGGGAGAGGGCGGGGTCCCCCTCCCCGTCCGTTCCAGGGGGTTCAGGCCGCCTTGCGGAACTCCTCCTTGTACTGATAGAGGAACGCCCTGAAGTTGGTCAGTTTTATTTCGAACCGCTTGAGCAGGTTCTCCGCCAGCAGAAGGTCGCCGGTGTAGCCGTGCTCGTCCAGCCACTTGAACATCGTCCGCATGTCGAGGCTCATCTCCCTGCCGGCGTCGGCATCGGATATCTGTTTGTAAACCACGCTCTTCGGCAGGACGCGGGAGATTTCCTCGGCGATCTCCTCCATCGTCAGCCTGTCCGCCGCGAGGTCGATTTCCCGTTCCGTGAGTTTATCGGGCACGGTGAACGCCTCGGCGGCGACCCTCGCGACATCGGAAGCAGAAACCAGCTCCAACGTCCGTTCGGGCCGCAGCGGCAGGGAAAGGACCCCGTCCCTGAGGGTTGAAAAGTACCGGTTCGTCAGGAAATTCTCCATAAACCATGCCGGGCGCAGGATCGTATAGGAAAGCCCCGATTTTTTGAGGTGCTCTTCGACCTGGTGCTTCGAGTCGAAGTGGGGCACGCCCGTGTTCTTGTCGGAACAGCAGACCGACACGTGCACCACATGCCTGACGCCCATCGTCAGGCAGGCGTCGATCACGGCCTTTCCGTATTCCGCCTCCTTCGCGGGATCCTCCTCATGGGGCATCCCCATGATGCAAACCCCGCCCACCCCGTCGAGGGCCTTCATCAGGTCCTCCCGGTTCCCGACGGAACCCTGGATCACCTCGACGTTGTTCGCCTTGAAATTCTTAGCCCTTTCAGGCAGATATGCAACCACCCTGACTTCGTGTCCTTCCGCCTGGAGTTCGGGCACGATGGCCTTCGCCATCGGTCCCGAGAGCCCCACCACGAGGACTTTTTTGCTGCCCTGTATAGTCATTTCAGCGATCCTCCGATCGGCTGAATCCGTTGGATTGCGGCAATGCCTGGTGCCTTATTCCATTTTAGTTCCATTCCCCGCTTTCCGGCCTGCCGGGAGGAATTTCCTCCCGTAGTCGTTTCGGTGCTTGGCAAATTCCACGGCATGCGGTTTACTACCGTGGGATATTTCCATCGATAACCCGTCTCACATCACCCGGTACAGGGGAGAAGACATGCCTCGACGCGACGACATCCGGAAAATCCTGATCATCGGGTCCGGCCCGATCATCATCGGGCAGGCATGCGAGTTCGACTATTCCGGAACGCAGGCGTGCAAGGCGTTGAGGAAGCTGGGGTACGAGATCGTCCTGGTCAACTCGAACCCCGCCACGATCATGACCGACCCGGCCA
>DCUH01000104.1 GCA_002327765.1 bacterium UBA2219
ACGGCAGCGTGGGGCTGGGCAAGACCCACCTGCTCCACGCCATCGGGAACGAGGTGCTGACCCGCCACCCGCGCCTGCGGGTCTGCTACATCCCCGCGGAGAAATTCACCAACGAGCTGATCACCTCCATCCGGACGAACCGGATGCCGGATTTCAAGGAACGTTACCGCAACGCCGACGTCCTCCTCGTCGACGACGTCCAGTTCATCGCCGGCAAGACGCGAACGCAGGAGGAGTTCTTCCACACCTTCAACGACCTTTACTCCTCGGGTAAGCAGATCGTGGTCACCAGCGACAAGTTCCCGAAGGAGATCCCCGACCTGGAGGAGCGGATCCAGTCCCGGTTCGAGTGGGGACTCGTCGCCGACATCCAGGCGCCTGACATCGAGACGCGCATCGCGATCGTGAACAGCAAGGCGGAGGCCGAGAACATCCGCATCCCGGAGGACGTCGCCGTCTACCTCGCGTCGATGGTGAAGAGCAACGTCCGCGAGCTCGAGGGGTACCTCATCCGCATCGGCGCCCACGCGTCGCTGATGAACAAGGAGATCAACATGGAGCTGGCCAGGTCGTTCCTGTCCTCCACGGGAACGGCGGGCAGGGACGTCTCGCCGGAAGCCGTCCTCAAGGCCGTCGCGGACCATTTCGGGCTCAAGGTCTCCGACCTCAAATCCGACCGCAAGTTCAAGATGATCGCCATCCCGCGCCAGATCGCCATGTACATCATGAGAGAGCTGACCCATTGCTCCTTCCCCGACATCGGCCACCGGTTCGGCGACCGCGACCACACGACGGTCATGTACGCGGTGAAAAAAATTGAGAAGAAACTTTCGGAAGATGTATCTTTAAGGAACACGGTGGAGACCCTCAGGAAAAAACTCGAGGGATAACCTGTGGGACAACCTTGTGGAGAAAGGACCGGGTTCTTGCCATCCACAGCGAGGGGACGCGCGCATTCGGGTTCATCGACCTTCCGCCCACAGCCCCTTTCCGCGAACGGTGGCTCCGCGATGAGGAACTCCACAGTTTCCACAGCCCCTTCTATCACTACTGTTTTTTTAATTACTGAAAACAAGAAGAAGAGGACACCATGAACTTCTCTGTGGACAGGGACCAGCTCATCGACGTTCTCGTCGGGATCCAGGGAGTCGCGGAGCGCAGGCACACGATGCCGGTTCTCTCCCATGCGCTGCTCACCGTTTCGGGGGAGACGCTGTCGGTCGTCTCTTCCGACCTGGAAATCGTCATCCGGTGCCTTCAGCCGGTGACGGGAGGGGAGCCGGGGTCGATCGCCCTGCCGGCGAGGAAATTCCTCGACATCGCGAAGGTGCTACCGAAGGATTCCCCGGTGAAGGTCGACTCGAAGGACGGCAACTACGTGGAGATCTCCTCTGGCCGGTCGCATTTCCGGTTGGCAGGCCTCCCCCCCCAGGAGTTCCCGGAGATGCCCGAGAAGCCTTCCGGCAAGCCGGTACCGGTCGACGGCGAGCTGTTCGGAAAGCTGGTGGAGTCCGTGGTGTATTTTGCCTCTTCCGACGAGACGCGCTACAACCTCGCCGGCGTCCTGATGGAGAAGGCGGAAGGCTCGATGCTTCGGATGGTCGCCACCGACGGCCACCGCCTGGCGATGGCCGAAGGGGAGGCGGGGAAGATCGAGGAGCTGCTCGCCTCACGCAAGGTCCTCGTGCCGAAGAAAGGGATCCTGGAGATCCGCAAGCTTGCCGAAACCGGGCCGGGGTCGATCGAGCTGTCCGCGTCCGAAAAGTTCCTCTTCGCATCGAAGGCCGACACGGAGGTGTGGGTCCGGCTGCTCGACGCGGAGTTCCCGGACTATCGCCAGGTCATCCCGAAGGAGAACCCGTACACGGTGACAGTGGACCGCGCTGCCTTCGCGGAGGTGCTGCGGCGCGTCGGCGTCATGTCGCCCGACAAGAGCCACAACGTGCGGCTGTCGTTCTCCGGCAAGCAGGTCGAGGTCTCCTCGAACAACCCGGACCAGGGGGAGGCGCAGGACCTGCTCGAGGCCGAATACGAAGGGCCCGCGCTCAAGATCGGCTTCAACGGGAAATACCTGCAGGACGCGGTCTCCGCCGTCTCCGAGGAGAAGGTGGTCCTCCGGATCAAGGACGAGGTTTCGCAGGTGATCCTGCAGCCGGAGAAGGACGCTTCCTACCTGGCGGTCGTGATGCCGATGCGGATCTTTTAGAGGGTAAGATTCGCGAGTATTTTTGAATATATACGCGGTACCAGCGGGGGGCTTCCGCCCCCCGTTTTTCTTCCCGCTCGACCGCCCGGAATAGTATAATCGTACAGTTCATCTCAACGCGATGGGGGAAGCATGGCCAGCGGCGCGGACACCCGTGCGGGCAACGGCAACGGCAAAGAGTATACCGGTGAAAACATTCAGGTTTTGAAAGGCCTCGAGGCCGTCCGGAAGCGCCCGGCGATGTACATCGGGAGCACGGACACGCACGGCCTCCATCACCTGGTCTACGAGGTCGTCGACAACTCGATCGACGAGGCGCTCGCCGGCTATTGCGACGCCGTCAATGTGCGTCTCAATCCGGACGGCTCCGTCACCGTCATGGACAATGGCCGCGGCATTCCGGTCGAAATCCACAAGGGCGAGGGCGTCTCCGCTGCCGAGGTCATCATGACCCAGCTTCATGCGGGCGGTAAGTTCGACNNGTCGAGGACAACGGGCGCGGCATTCCCGTGGACGTCATGCCCGACGAGAAGAAGCCGGCCGCGGAGGTGGTCCTCACCGTCCTGCACGCCGGCGGCAAGTTCGACCGGGAGACGTACAAGGTCTCCGGGGGGCTGCACGGGGTCGGCGTCTCCGTCGTCAACGCCCTGTCCGAGTCGCTGACTGCCGAGATCCGCCGCGACGGCTCGGTGCACCAGATCTCCTTCGCGCGGGGGCTGACGTCCTCGCCGCTGAAGGTCACCGGCAAGTCGCGCAAGACCGGCACCCGCGTCACCTTCAAGCCCGACTCCGAGATCTTCACGGAGACGGAGTTCTCCTTCGACACGCTGTCCCAGCGGCTGCGGGAGCTGTCGTTCCTCAACGCCGGCCTCAAGATCTCCATCCTCGACGAGCGCTCGGGGAAGAGCCACGACTTCCAGTACAAGGGCGGCATCGTCGAGTTCGTGAAGCATCTGAACCGCAACAAGACGCCGCTGCACCCCAAGCCGGTGTTCATCGAGGGGGAGAAGGACCAGGTCCAGATCGAGGTCGCGCTGCAGTACAACGACTCGTACCAGGAAACGGTCTTCTCCTTCGTCAACAACATCAACACGCAGGACGGCGGCACGCACCTCACCGGTTTCCGGCAGGCGCTGACGCGGGCGATCAACCAGTACGCCAACCAGGCGAACCTCCTGAAAGGGATGAAGGAGAACCTGCGCGGCGACGACCTGAACGAAGGGCTGGCGGCGGTCGTCTCGGTGAAGGTGCCCGAGCCGCAGTTCGAGGGGCAGACCAAGAACAAGCTCGGCAACAACGAGGTGAAGGGGCTGGTCGACTCGCTGGTCTACGAGAAGCTGATGACCTGCTTCGAGGAAAACCCGTCCGTCCCGAAGAAGATCATCGAGAAGGGGCTCGAGGCGGCGCGGGCGCGCGAGGCGGCCCGCAAGGCCAAGGAGCTGGTGCGCAAGGGGCCGATGGACTCCGCCGGGCTGCCGGGCAAGCTGGCCGACTGCCAGGAGAGGGACCCCGCGCGGTGCGAGCTGTTCATCGTGGAAGGGGACTCGGCGGGCGGCTCCGCCAAGCAGGCGCGCGACCGGCGCTACCAGGCGATCCTGCCGCTGCGGGGCANNGGCGCGCATCGACAAGATGCTGGCCTCCCAGGAGATCCGCATCCTGATCACCGCCCTGGGTACCGGCATCGGCAAGGAGCACTACGAGGCCGATAAGCTCCGGTACGGCAAGGTCATCCTGATGACCGACGCCGACGTCGACGGCGCGCACATCCGCACGCTGCTGCTCACCTTCTTCTTCCGCAACATGAAGGAGCTGATCGACCGCGGGAACATCTACATCGCCCAGCCGCCGCTCTACGGGGTGCGGCGCGGCAAGGAGATGACCTACCACAAGGACGACGCCGCGTTCCGGAAATACCTCATCCATCACGGCTCGGAGGGGAAGAAGGTCGTCTGCGCGCCGGCGGGGGCCAACGGCTCGATCACGGGGCAGAAGCTCGTCGCGTGGCTCACGAAGATCTCGCGGCTGCAGGAGATCGCGGCGGCGGCTGAGCGGCGCGGGCGGCCCGCCTTCGTCTTCCTGTCGCTGGCGGCGCGCGCCCAGGAGGGCGTGGAGGCGCTCACCGGGGAGAAGTCGGCGATCCGGTTCTTCAAATCGCTGCTGGCGGAGTGGAAGGTCTCCCGGCCGGAGGTGACGAACACCTCGTTCACGATCGAGCCGGACATGAGCGGCGACGACACGGAAGGGGTTCGCGCCCGCGTCTACTGGAAGCGCGGCGGGCTGCCGATGGACTGCCCGGTGGACCTGCACCTGATGACCTCGGCGGAGCTGCGCGAGGCGGGGACGCTGTCGCAGCAGATCCGCGACGCGCTGCCGGCCCCTTACCGGCTGGAAGGGGAGGGGTCCTACCCCGAGGCCGACGGCCCGCTGTGCCTGCTCGACCAGGTGCTCGAGGTGGGGAAGAAGGGGGAGACGATCCAGCGCTATAAAGGGTTGGGTGAGATGAACCCGGAGCANNCCGGAGCAGCTCTGGGAGACGACGATGAACCCGGAGACGCGGGATCTTTTGCGCGTGGAGCTGGGCGACGAAACGGACGCCGACGAGATCTTCTCGCGCCTGATGGGCGACCAGGTGGAGCCGCGCCGCGAGTTCATCGAGCAGAACGCGCTGAACGTGTCGGCGCTGGATATCTGACGTGTCGGCGGTGTCGGGTTGCAGATAAGCTGACAAATCGTGCAGAAAAGCTGACAATTAATCGCAGAAAATTCATCCTCCTGTTTTTGTGCCGCACGGGTATTCTTCGCCCATCCCGTTGAACGCGAGGACATCCTCCGGCATTAGGAAAACTCGAAGATATCTGATACCATCGGGGCCGATAAAACCGCGCCGGGCGTGGAGAAATCGCGGCGGTTGCGGGCCGTCGAAGGACTCAAAGGGAGATGGGGGGAGCGATGGATTTCTCGGAACGCGTCTGGTGCGGTTCCCTGCGTTCGGGGGACGCGGGCAGGGAGGTGCTGCTGGCCGGGTGGGTCGACGCGCTTCGGGACCACGGCGAGGTCCTCTTCGTCCATCTGCGCGACCGCAGCGGAATCGTCCAGGTCGTCTTCAGCCCCCAGCGATGCTCGGCGGAGCTGAGCAGGGCGGCCGAGTCGCTGAAAAGCGAGTACTGCGTGTCGGTCCGCGGCCGCGTGGAAAATCGCCTCGCCGGCACGGAGAACCCGAACCTCGAAACGGGCGCCGTCGAAGTGTTCGCCTCGGAGATGGAGATCTTGAGCGCTTCGGACCCGCTCCCGTTCATGGTCTCCGAGAAGGCCATGGCGGCCGGGGAGCGGGAAGCGGAAAGCGTCGCGGAGGATCTCCGCCTCAAGCACCGCTATCTCGATCTGCGCCGCCCGTCCATGCAGAGCAACCTCTTCAGGCGGCACCGCATTTTCAAATGCGTTCGCGATTACCTGGACGAGCAGGGGTTCGTCGAGGTCGAGACGCCGGTGCTCACCAAAAGCACGCCCGAGGGGGCGCGCGACTACCTGGTGCCCAGCCGCGTCCACCCGGGCTCGTTCTACGCCCTTCCCCAATCCCCCCAGCTCTTCAAGCAGCTCCTGATGGTCGGCGGCTTCGAGCGGTATTTCCAGATGGCCCGCTGCTTCCGGGACGAGGACCTGCGACCCAACCGCCAGCCGGAATTCACCCAGCTCGATATCGAGGCGTCCTTCATCGACGAGGAGTTCATCTACCGCCTCGTGGAAGAGCTGGCGTGCCGGATGTTCGCCGCGGGCGGTGTCGATCTGCCCAGGCCCTTCCCCCGCATGACCTACCGGGAGGCGATGGAGACGATGGGCTCCGACCGCCCCGACATCCGGTTCGGGCTGCGGTTCGTCGAGGCGACCGACCTGTTCCGGGAGACGCGGTACGGCATCTTCCGGCAGATCCTCGAACGCGGCGGGTCGATCAAGGGGATCAACATCCAGGGCCACTCGAACAGCCTCAGCAAGAACGTCCTGCAGAACGAGTATGCCAAAGAGATCGTCCCCGCCATGGGCGCGAAGGGGATGACCTGGATGCGGGTGCAGGACGGGAAGCTGGAGTCCAATATCGTCCAGTACTTCAGCGACGCGGAGCGGAAAAGCGTCCTCGAGCGCTTCGGTGCGAAGGACGGCGACGTGCTGATCATGATCGCCGACGCCTCGCCGCGGGTCGTCATTTCCGTCCTGGGGCAGCTTCGGCTCCACCTGGCGGGGCGCCTCGGCATGATCCCGCAGGGGGTCTTCGCCCCCCTCTGGGTGACCGAGTTCCCGCTCTTCGAGCCGACGGACGAGGGCGGTGTGACCTCCAGCCACCATCCCTTCACGTCGCCGGACCGGGCGGATTTCGATCCCGACGACCGGGAAGGGCTCCTCGAGCTCAAGTCCAGGGCCTACGATCTCGTGGTCAACGGGGAGGAGCTGGGGGGCGGAAGCATCCGCATCCACGACCGCTCCCTGCAATCCAGGATCTTCCGGGCCCTGGGGCTGACGAGCGGGGCGGCGGACGAGAAATTCGGCTTCTTCCTGCGCGCCCTCGATTACGGGACCCCTCCGCACGGCGGGCTGGCGCTTGGCATGGACCGCGTCGTGTCCATGATCCTGGGCGTGTCCTCCATCCGGGAGGTCATCGCGTTCCCGAAGAACCGCAGCGCCCAGTGCCCGCTCACGCAGGCGCCGTCCGACGTGGCCCGCGAGCAGCTTGGGGAGCTCGGCCTTCTCGACCTCGGGGGCGGCAAGGAGCTCCCGGGAACGGCGAAGAAAGAGGATCTCCTCGAGCATCTCTCCTGGGTGTCGCGGATCGGGATGGACGAGAGCGAGCGGCCCGCGCTCGAGGAGGCCCTTGCGGAGGCCTCGCAGCTCGCCGCCGCGGTAGAGAAAGCGGAAACCGACGCCGAGCCGCTCTTTTCGGTCGCGCCGGTGAAAGGCCGCATCCGGGCGGGAGGGGAGCCCGTCGTGTCCCCGCTTTCCGAATCGGGGGCCCTGTTCGCCAATGCGCCGGCCATGAAGGGACGCTTCTTCAAAGTGGCCGGCATCCTGGAATGAGAAGGGGAGCGATCGTGTCCGGGATTTTCGCCTATCGAGACGAGGGTTCGGAGAGTTCCGGGGAGGGTTTCCTGAAAGGGAAATCCGTTTCCGTGCAGGCCAACATGTCCGTGGCGGGGTGGCCGACGGAAGCGGGAAGCCTCGCGCTGAAGGGTTTCAAGGCCATCGAGGACGCGACCGTCGTGGAGAGGCTTAAAAAAAACGGGGCGTCGATCGCGGGTAGCACCCGCATGGGCG
Organism: bacterium UBA2219; assembly: GCA_002327765.1. Classification (GTDB taxonomy): domain Bacteria; phylum Desulfobacterota; class Deferrimicrobia; order Deferrimicrobiales; family Deferrimicrobiaceae; genus UBA2219. The sequence continues at coordinate 7,508 of DCUH01000104.1, forward strand.
AGCTGGGGTTCGGATTGCGCGGCGACGAGGCCGCGCGCTCCGTTGCCGAAGGCTTCGCGGCGGCCGCCCTGGTGACGGACCACCTGGGCGAGGCGCGCCTCGCGGCGGCCGGGGCGGGGCTGATCGGCTTCAAGCCGAGCTACGGGCTGGTCTCCCGGTACGGTTTTTTCGGCCTGATCCCTTCCATGGAGGCCATCGGCGTTGTGGCGCGATCGGCGGACGATATGGCTCTCGTCATGGCCGCGGTGAGCGGAACGGACGAAAAGGATTTTTCCATGCCCGCGGAAGAGGCGCCGGACTTCAAGGAATGCGCCGGGCAGCCGGGAATCAAGACCTTGGGCTGGGTCCGGGAAATCGCCGACCGCCTGGAGAACGGCGACCGGAACGCTTTCGAGCGCGCCCTGGAGCGCTTCGCGGACGGCGGGGTGACCGTCGTCGAGAAGAGCTTTGAAGGTTTCGACCTGTTCCGGACCGTGCACCAGGTCGTCGGCTCCGTGGAGGCCTCTTCGGCCGCCGGCAAATATGACGGCGTCCGGTTCGGGCATCGGTGTCCCGCGGGGAAGAACTGGAATGAGATGTATCTGAAAACCCGGGGCGAGATCTTCGGCCCGCTCGTCAAGCCGTTCCTTTTCCAGGGGGCATACTTCCAGTTCACGAAGTACGACGTTTTCGAAAAAGCGTGCCGCCTGCGGGGCCACCTCGTGCGGGAGATGGGGCGCCTCCTCGGGGAAGCGGACGCGCTGGCGATGCCCGCCTTCCGCGGCGGATTCGACCCCCGCGAGGCCGCATCGGTCCCCGCGCTCTACGACGCCTTTCATTTCACGCTCCCCGCCAGCGTTGCCGGGCTGCCCGCCGTCTGTTTTCCGGTGGGCGACGGCGGCCCGCCGGTCCAGATCGTCGGATCGAGGCTCCGCGACGCGGCGCTGCTCACCCTTGCCGGGGAATGGATGAAAACAACGGAGAAGGAGTCCTAAAGCGTGCAGTACGAAGCGGTCGTCGGCCTCGAAATCCACGTGGAGCTCAACTGCCTGACGAAGATGTTCTGCGATTGCCCGAATCGCCCGGGCGACGAGCCCAATCGCAACACCTGTCCCGTCTGCCTGTGGCTCCCGGGGGCGCTGCCCCGGTTCAGCCGGGAGGCGCTCGAGAAGGCGTCGCTCCTGTGCCTGGGGCTGGGCGCAACCCTCCAGCCTCGAAGCGCCTTCGACCAGAAGGTCTATTACTACCCCGACCTGCCCAAGGGCTACCAGCTTTCGCAGGCCCACCGCCCGCTGGCCCGCGGGGGGTGGATCGACGTCGAGGACGAGAAGGGCGCGACGAAGCGGCTCCGGATCCACCACGTCCACATGGAGGAGGACGTGGCCAAGCTCGTCCACGAGCTCGAGGGGCGTACCCCCGTGGGGCTGGTCGATTTCAACCGGGCGGGAGCGCCCCTGGTGGAGATCGTGACGGAGCCCGACATCCGGTCGGCGCATGAGGCCATGGAATTCGTCCGGAATTTGAGGACCCGGATTCGCTGCGCGGGCAGCTCCGACTGCAGCATGGAAAGCGGCACGATGCGCGTCGATGCCAACATCTCCATTCGCGAGCGGGGCGCTTCCGCCCTGAACACCAAGGTGGAGGTCAAGAACATGAACTCCATCCGGCACCTGGGAGACGCGATCGCGCACGAGGCCGGGCGCCAGCAGGCCGCCGTGGAGGCGGGGGAAACCATTGTCCTGCACACCCGGCTCTGGGACCCGGAGAAGGGCGCGACCGTGCCGATGCGCGGGAAATTCGAGGGGCCCTGCGTGCCCGACCCTTCCGTCCCCGAGATCGTGGTCACCGCGGAATGGATCGACCGGATGCGCGGCCGGCTTCCCGAAATGCCGCCGCAGAAAGCGGCACGCTTCCAGCGGGACTACGATCTTCCCCGGGAGCTGGCCGACCCGCTCGCGGCGGACCGCGAGCTGTCCGACTATTTCGAGGCCGTCGCCCGGATGTCCGTCGCCCCGCGCACGGCCGCCCACTGGATCCTTTCGCAGTACCTGCCGGCGGTGAAGGAAAGGCAGCTCCCGGTCGCCGGAAACCTCGTGACTCCGGAACGATTGGCCGGCGTGCTGCGGCTGCTCGAAAAAGACGAAATCAACGCCAATGCCGCCAGGGAGGTCCTGTCCCGGCTTTTCGAAAGCGACGCGTCGGTCGACGCCGTCGTCGAGCAGGGGGGATTCAAGCAGGTCTCCGATGCCGCCTCGCTGGAAGTCCTCGTCCAGCAGGTGCTCGATGCCGATCCGGCGACGGTCGCCGCGTACCGTTCCGGCCAGGGCAAGGCGCTGAGTTTTCTCATCGGCCAGGTCATCAAGGCCTCGTCGGGCAAGGCAAACCCCAAGCGCGTCCGGGAAATCCTGCTGGCGAAGCTGGCCTGAACCCGACGCTCGACCCGGCGAACATCCGTTCGGCCGCCGGTGGAAGTTGACCGGCCCGGAGTCGTCATGAATATCGATTTGCTGCTCGGACGGATCGGTGTTGGGCCGCTTCAGGGGTCCCCCCTGACGCGCCTCAAGGCGCTGCACCGCGCGATGACGAAAACCGTGCCCTTCGAGAACCTGGCGATCCTGGAAGGAAAGAGGATCATCCTGGCGCCCGGAGACATTTTCTCAAAAGTGGTCGAGCGGGGGAGAGGCGGCTACTGCTATGAACTGAACACCCTTTTCGCCGAATTGCTCGAACGGCTGGGTTACCGGGTCGAGCGCCTGCTGGGGAGGGTCTGGGTCGGCGGCGCGTCGGCCCCCCCGCTGACCCACATGGCGCTGCGGGTGTTCTTGGAAAACCGGCCATACCTTTGCGATGTCGGTTTTGGGGGAAGCACGCTCAGGGAACCGCTGCCGTGGATTCCCGGGGAGGCAGCGATCCAGCCGCCGGACGCTTACCGGCTCGATGCGGCCGATGACGGGGAAACCTTGTTGTCGCAACGTTCGGGAGCGGAATGGAAGAGCCTGTACAGCCTGCTCCCCTGCCCGGTGCGCCCCCAGGATTTCCTCCCCGCCAATCATTACTCGTCGACGCACCCGGATTCGTATTTCACCCGGGACCCGATCGCCGCGCTGACGACCGACGACGGCCGGATAACGTTGCGCGGCCGCGTCTTCCGCAGGGTTGACGCGGATGGGGAGACCGTGCGGGAACTGGCGACTTTCGACGAACTGATCCAGGTCCTGGCGGGGCGGTTCGGCCTGGCCCATCTCGATGCGACGGCTTTGGAAGGCCGGCTTTCCCGGCTGTTCGTTTAAGAGGAACATTCCGTCCCGGAGGGGAAGGTGTCGGGGCACGGCACTTCGAAGTCGATGATGAAACCCGGCAATTTGCGGGCGCTCCCATGAAAATGATCGCCCTGGGCATGCTCGCCGCCTTGTCGTTCCTTTGCTTTTTATATCTGTTCCAGGACCGGCAGATCTACTTCCCCGACAACCCGCCGCGAGCGGCCATGATCGCCGGCGCCCGCCGCCTCGATCTGACCCCCTGGCCCGGCGAAGAGGACTTCCGGGGGCTGCTGCGCGAGCCGCGGGGGGCTGCCCGAGGCACGGTGGTGCTGTTCCACGGGAACGCGGGCCATGCCGGGCACCGGGAATGGTATGCCGATAACCTCACCCGCCTTGGTCTGCGCGTGATCCTGGCCGAATACCCGGGTTACGGTTCGCGCGCCGGTTCGCTGGGGGAAAAGTCGCTGGTCGCGGACGCGAAAGAAACCCTGGCGATGGTCCGGCGCAGGTTTCCGGAGCCGCTGCTGGTCGCGGGGGAGTCGCTTGGTTCCGGCGTCGCCGCCGCCGCGGCAAAATCCGCGGAAGCGGACGCCGTCCTTCTGATCACCCCTTGGGACGGGATCGCAAGCGTCGCCCGCCATCACTTTCCCTGGCTGCCGGTCGGCCTGCTTCTGCGCGACCGCTATGACAGCGTCGGGAATCTCTCCGGATACCGGGGTCGTGTCGCCGTCATCCTCGCCGGGCGCGACAGCATCGTCCCGCCCAGGTTCGGCCGCCGCCTGTTCGAGAGTCTTCCCGATCCCAAGCGGCTCCAGGTGGTTCCCGCCGCGGATCACAACGACTGGATGGATCGCGTGGACGCGGAATTGTGGATATCCGTCGTCGAATTCCTGCTGCCGACCGCTTGATTATTTCAACATATTAGAACCCGGCGGCGTTCCCGATAATGTTCAAACGCGCATTCGGGAGTCCGCTTCGCCTGCCTTGCGGGGATGACTCCCCGGCGGAAAACGCGTATACTAGCCCTGCGTGCTGAGCTGCGCAAAGACCTTATTCCCCACATCGAATAGGTTGCCCGAAGCCCGGCGGCGCAGGTGCGTGTGCGGCAAGCGGCTGTCAATTCCGCAAGGAGGGGCTCCATGAGAGCGATCCGTGTATTCCGCAATCCGGCTGCGGGTCTGCTGCTGGCGGTCGTGCTGGCGCTGGCGGTCTTGCTCGCGTCGCCGGCGGTTCAGGCCGCGGGGAAGGATGTTCTCTACGCGCGCACCCCGCAAGTCGTCGTCGATGCGATGCTGTTGATGGGGGATGTCAACGCGTCGGACAACGTGGTGGACCTGGGTTCGGGCGACGGGCGGATCCCTATCGCCGCCGCGAAGCGGCACGGCGCGAACGCCGTCGGGATCGAGTACGAAGCCGACCTGGTCGAGAAGAGCCGCGAACGCGCGATCCGGGAGGGCGTTGGCGACAAGGTGACGTTCCTGAACCAGAACCTCTTCGAGGCGGACATCCGGAACGCCACCGTCCTCACGATGTACCTGTTCCAGGAAGTGAACCTGAAGNNAACTTCGACATGGGCGGCTGGATGCCGGACAGGGATTGCTGGATCGAAGGGACCGACAACCCGAGAGCGCTGCCCAGCAGGGTCTACCTGTGGATCGTGCCGGCGCTGGTGGAGGGCCGGTGGGAGGGAACGTTGTCGGGGGAGGAAGGATCCCTGCCGATGACGATCGACATCGCCCAGCGCTACCAGAACGCGGTGGCCATCGGCGAGGTCGGCGGCGCAGCCTTTCAGGGGAGCGGCTTCACCGGCAGCGGGCAGCTCAGCGGCGACCGCTTCTCGCTGGTCCTGGACCGGCCGGCGGCGAGGACGTGGAAATCCCCGCTGGAGGTGCTGTGGAAATCCCCGCTGGTGTTCGACCTCCTGGTCCGGGGGGATTCCATCGAGGGAGAGGCGCAGATAGGGCGGAAGCGCGTAATCTTCAAAGCGGAGCGCTCGAAAGGGCCGTCACGCGCGGATTGACCCGTCGGGCCCATGGAATTTCGCGTCGTCGACTATTCCCCCGTGCTTTACAAGGCGGAGATGCCTCCGGTGCGGCAGGGGAAGTTTCTCCAGCTCGTGGAGGGCGGGGAGAACGAGACACTGGTCCTGTCGCCCTACGGGCTCTCGAAGTTCCACGCGCAGATCCTGGAGAGGTACTGCCTGCGCAACGACCTGGACGGGCGCTACCTGAGGAAACCGGAATATTACTCCGTCCCTGGGGCCGACATCGAGGTCGTAGGCGGCGGGCACTGGAAGATCGACGATCCGGGCCTGCGGTTGGAGCTGAACGGCGAATCCACGGCGTACGGGCGGTTCGATCCCGACGGCCTCGCGGAGAAGATCGGGGCGCTGGCGGCATATCGCGGCTACCGAATCGTGGTCCGGTAGGCGGTCACTTCGACTGTCCCATCGCCTCCGCCGCCGTCCCCGCCGCCCCGGCCGGCTGGCCGAGCCTCGCGAACCGGTACCCGTTCTTGCCGGACGATTTCACCTGGTACATGGCCTCGTCGGCCAGCTTCAGGAGCTTTTCCCTGTCGTAGCCGTGCGTCGGGAACGTCGCGATCCCTATGCTGGCGCCGACGGTCGTTTCCCTTCCCTTGTAGAGGATCGGCCGGGACACGGTCCGCAGGATCTTCTCGGCGATCGTGATCGCGTCCGACGGCATGTTCAGCCCGTAGGCGACGATCAGGAACTCGTCCCCCCCGATGCGGGCGACCGTGTCGGTTTCGCGGACGCACTCCAGCATCCGCCGCGCCACCTGCTTGAGCACGTAATCCCCGGCGTCGTGGCCGAGGGTGTCGTTCACCTTCTTGAAGCCGTCCAGGTCCATGAACAGCACGGTCCCTTCCCGCTTCTGGCGGCGCGACATGGCCAGCGCCATGTTGAGGCGGTCGTTGGCCAGCCTCAAAGAAGGCAGGTCGGTCAGCCCGTCGTGGGTCGCCATGTGCTCGATCCGGGATTCCGCCTGCTTGCGCTCGGTGATGTCCTGGTGCGTGCCGCACATGGTCAGCGGCTCTCCGTCGTCCGTCCAGGCCGTCACCTTCCCCCGGTCGAGCACCCAGACCCAGCCGCCGTCCTTGTGGCGCATGCGCGCCTCGCATTCGTAGCAGGGCAGCTCCTTCGCGAAGTGCCTGCGCAGAAGCTCGTTCGAAACCTCCAGGTCCTCGGGGTGCGCGAGCCGCTTCCAGGTGTCGATCGTGACGGGCGCGAGCTCTTCGAGCGTGTACCCGGCGATCTCGGCCCACCGCTCGTTGAAGACGACTTCGCCGGTCCGGACGTTCCATTCCCAGGTGCCGACGTTGGTGCCTTCGAGGATGGAGGCCAGCCGCCGCCGTTCGACCGCGAGCGCCTGCTCGGCAAGCTTTCTGGCGGTGAAATCGGTCATCGATACGATCCCCGCCGGACACCCGTTCACGTGGGTGGAGGCGGAGGACAGCTCGATCCATTTCTCGGCGCCGTCCCTGGCGACGATCTTGATTTCGTAATCCTTGACGCCGAGCGCGCCCTCCTGCCGTCTCCGGCCGAGCTCCCTGAACCGCTCCCTGTAGTCGGGGTGGACGATATCCCAGAAGTTCATGGAGAGCAGTTCCCGCAATTCGTATCCGCTGATCCTCTCGGCCGCCGGGTTGGCGTGGATCCACCGGTCGTCCTGGTAGAGGAGGACCGCGGCGGGCGTCGACTGCGAGAGCATCCGGAACTTCTCCTCGCTCTCCTTGAGGGCCAGCTCGGCTTCCTTGCGCAGGCTGGTGTCCCAGGCGACGCCGGTCACGCGATACGGCGTCCCGGCCGGGTCCCTCTCCATCCGGGCCGCCGCGCGGATGTACCGCACGGCTCCCGTCGGAAGGACGATCCGGTGCTCGGTATTGAACTCGGAGTTCCCCAGCAGCGCGCTCTGCATGAGGGAATCGATCTCCGCGAGGTCGTCGGGGTGGATCGCGCTCCGGGTGATCTCCCGGGTCGGCGCGACGTCCGGCGGGATGCCGTAGAGTTCGCGCATCCGTTCGTTCCAGGTCAGGGCGTCGTTCGACGGATCCCAGGTCCATATGCCGAAGCGGCCGGCCTTCGTGGCCAGTTCCAGGTCGGCCCGGGCCGCCTCGATCTGCCGGTTCCTGGAAAGGGATTTCCGGAGGAGATGGACGATGAACGCCGCGAGGAAGGACAGGATCGCACCGGCCGTGGCCGCCAGCTCGGGGATGCGGGTCCGGTTCCCGGCGATGAACGCCGAGGTGGGGCGAAGGCGGATCGAGATCCTGCGGTCCAGAACCTGGGCCTCGCCGGCGCCCTCCAGCCCGGATTCCCGGGGCGCATCCCACTCCGCCGGGCGCATGACTTCCGTTTCGTCCAACCGGACCGAGATCCGGAAATCGTCGTCGATGTGGCGATGCCTTCCTTCGTGGAAGACGTAATCCAGCCACGTTTTGAAGTGGAGGACTCCCACGACGAAGCCGTCGAATTCGCCCCGCGAGAAGGTCGGGAAACAGATCTGGAATCCCCTGCCTCCCTGCGCGAGAACGACCGCCTCGCTCGCTTTCGGGGACCGGCTCGAGATCGACTGCTCCAGGGCGTCGCGGCGGATCGGGTCGATCGCGTTCCGCGTGCTGGGGGTCCCGTCGATTTCCCGCAAGGGGACGGCCCAGCGCACGGCGAGATCCCTGTCCACCCGTTGCACGGCCAGGAGCCCCGGGAAGTCCGCAAGGAGGACGCCGGCCTCGGAGAGGAATTCGTACTCCGTCAAGCCCCCCGCAAGCTCCCATCCGCGCGCGATTCGCTGGAGGGGCGGAATGCGCGCGCGCAGGTCGGCCTCCACGTGGGAAGCCAGGTACGAGGCCTCGGAGTCCAGCAGGTTCTGGAGGTGGGTTTTCTCCCGCTGGGCGAGGTTCCACCAGAGCACGGCCGCGAGCGCGCACAGAAATGCCCCGACCGCCACGGGCAGCCAGCGGGAACGGATATCCGGTTTCGCGCCGAGCGATTTGTTTTTTCCGTCCACAGGCGCTCCAACGTTGTGTCGTCGGGGATACTTATCGGATTAAATGCCGGGATTCATTAGAGAAAACGAATCCGGGGAGGGGGGCCTCCCCGGCGGGAGGACGGCGGCCCGGGGAATCGGTATAAGTAATTGATACGATTGCCGTTTACGGCTCCGGCGTCAGGGCCTGCGCTCCATCTGCTGCCAGCTCGGGTTGCTCCCGATGTTCGGGTTGAAGTCCGCCTGGTCGCTGAAGACGTACTCGTTGCCGTTGGTCCAGGCGTTCTTCATCCCGTTGGGGACCTCCACGTACCGGTCGTTCACCGGGTCGCGGTAGGTGTCCACACCGCGGATCGACTCGCTGTACTTGTCGAAGACCCGGTCCATCGCCGCGCTGCGCCGCCGGTACCCCTCGTGGATCATGTCGGAGACCTCGCTCTGGCTGCGCCGGATCTGCTGCATCCGGTCGAAGACGGCCTGCTGCTGCCGGAGCTGGTCCCGGGTGACGGTGGCGGCCAGCTTCGTTCCGGCCACGGCCCACGCCGGATTTTCCTGGTAGCTGTCGACCACCACCTTGAACAGCGGCGCCTTCCCCTCCATCTCTTCGGCCGGGGCCTGGAAGCTCTTGACCAGCGGGATCCAGGTGACCGCTTGCACCTGCCCGTACATCGACGGCATGTACACCGTCTGGTAGGTGATGGAAGCGATCAGCTCCTCCACGACCTCGCGCCCCTGGTGGCGGTATCGGACCCGGAGATGCCCCGCGTCGGAGCCCAGGTCGTACCGGAAGGTGAAGGGCGAGATCTGGTTGAAGACGTTCAGGTGGTAGGCGGCGATCTCTTGGTTCCGCTTGGCCAGGTCGGGCAGCGGGCCGCTTTCCACGACCTTCAGGCCGCTGATCCCGGGGCGCATCCGCGGAAGGAAGACGTTGCGGAGATAGTCGACGCCGTTCATCGGCTGGAGGATCTCGGCGCCGGTCCGGGAGTAGGAGGCCTGGAGGCTTTGGTCCTGGGACCAGAAGCAGATCCGGTGGGGGTATTGCTCCAGGAACGACCGGCCGTCCGGGCTGTCGACCTTGTAGGCGATGAACGACTCGGCGGGGAACTTCCGCGTGTCCCATCGGACGCCCCCCTGGAAGCGCCATTGTTCGGGGACCAGCAGGCGGAACGCCTCCATGTTGAACCCCTGCTTGTCCATCACCACCTGCTTCTGGAATCGCATGGAGCGGGGCGGGGCCGCCCAGGAGACGGTGAGGCCGGCCAGCAGGCCTGCGAGGACCGTCAGGACCACGGCATAGTCGCGTCTGCGCATCGAGCACCTCCGAACGATTGCGGGCGTTCCCCCCGGGTTGGGTACCTTATCGGACCGGATGATCGAAAGTTTATCATCGAATCCCGGCGATAAAAAAAGGGCCGGCCTTTTCCGGCCGGCCCTCGTATCCTTCCAGGGGAAGGCGTCGACGCGTCAGGCCCGTGCCTTCTCCTTCGCCGCGTTCACTCCGGTCAGGCGGCCGAACACGATGCAGTCGGTCGTGGCGTTGCCGCCCAAACGGTTGGTGCCGTGGACGCCGCCGGTCACCTCGCCCGCCGCGTACAGCCGGGGAATGACCTTGCCGTACCGGTCGAGCACCTGGCCGGTCGTCCCCTTCGTGCGCAGCCCGCCCATCGTGTGATGAACTCCGGCCTGGGTGGGGCTGGCGTAGAAGGGCGCTTTCTCGATGGGTTTCAGGTTGGCCGGCTTCTTCCCGAAGGCCTCGTCCGCCCCCTTCTTCACCATCTCGTTGTACTCGGCGATCGACTTGAGGAAAACGTCCTCCGGCGTGTTGAACTTTTCTTTCAGGATCTTCGCCAGCCCCTCGAGCGTGTCGGCCCGGAAGGAGTAGCCGTCCTTGATGATCTGCTCGGTCATCGCCGGGTTGAACCGCTTCTGGCAATCCTCGTCCGCCACCCAGAGGAGCACCTTCTGCGGCTGCTCCAGCACGGCCTTCGCCATGACGTCGCGGCGAGAGTCCTCCGCCACGAACCGCTTGCCCGCCGTGTTGAGGAAGACGGCCCGGTCGATCCCCAGGTTGGCCAGCGACCCGTACTTCTTCGTGAAGAAGTTGCAGGCGATCAGCATCTGGATGAAGTCCATGCCGACGACGTCGGCCCCGAGGTCCTCCGCGTAGGCGATCGCCTCGCCGGTGGCGGTGGGGACGTTGGTCGTGGGGACCTCCTTGTCCAGGCGGGGGTCATGCTTGGAGCGCAGGCCCACGTCGGCGCCGAAGCCGCCGGTCGCCAGGACCACGGCCTTTTTCGCCTCGAGGTAGATCTTCTTGCCGCGGAATTCCGCCTCAACGCCGAGGACGTCGCCGTTCAACGGCTTCTGCCGGACGATGCCCGTCAGGGCGCAGGGATTCATGACGGGGATCTTCCTCTGGTCGACCTGGGCCTTCAGGCCCCGGACGATCGCCGCGCCGCGCCCCTTGTTGGCGGGGTCGTGGCTGCGGGGATAGAGCGCGCCGACGACCGCGTAGACCTTGGGCTCGAACTCCACGCCCAGCTTCTCCAACCACTGCAGCCCTTCCAGGCCGTGCTCCACCATGAAGCGGACCTTCTCCGGATCGCCCCGGAAGTCGCCACCCTCGATCGTGTGCTTGAAGTGCAGGTCGACCGAGTCCTCGATGTTCTGCTTCTTCTGCCGTTCCGGGTCGACGCAGTTGAGCGCGCCGCTCGCGATGATCGAGTTGCCGCCGATCGTCTCGGCCTTCTCGATCAGGAGCACCTGCGCCCCCGCGTCGTGCGCCTCGATGGCCGCCGCCAGCCCGGCGAAGCCGGTGCCGACGATCACGACGTCGGTCTTGCGGTCCCATTTCTTCGGCGGCTCGACCGCCCGCAGCACGCGCGGCGTGAGGAGCCCCGTCCCGACGACGCCGGCCGCGACCGCCGCGCCGGCGATGATCTGGCGCCTGGTTACCCCGCCCGCCTTCTCGTCCTGATTGCCGTTCATATTAAATCTCCTTTCCGGCGGCCTGAACGCCGCCCAGACGTGATCGCCTTACCTGATGTGATTTGATTGCGGAGTGATTATATCAGTATATGTAAATATTAGCAGTGCTTTAAAACGGACCGGCCGGGCACTTGCCGTTTTCGGGGCGCCGCGCGGCGGGGAGACCTTTCCCGTCCGGGAACGACAGCGCTTTCACCGGGCACGCGGCGACACAGCTGCCGCACTTGACGCAGTCCGTGTCGCGGAAATTTCCGTTTTCCTTGTCGATATACGGGGCGATCGCCATCGGGCATTCCTTTTCGCACAGCGTACAGGAGGTGCAGCCGGCGTCGATCGAAAGCGGGTATTTCCCCTTTGACAGGTAGCCCGCGATCGTCCCCATCGGGCAGACGTGGCACCAGATGCGGGGATGGATGAAGATCCCGAGCGCGATCCCTACGGACGTCGTGACGGTAAGGATGACCACGAAGGCGAGCCCCATGGCGAGCGGGTCGGGCCAGGCAAACCAGAGCTGGGTCCCCAGCACGGCGAAGAGCGCGGCGATCACGGCGATCCGCACCCCGTTCGAGCGGAAGGCCCCGGGGATCGCTCTTTTCCGGCTGACGCGGGCGAGGAACAGGTCGAGGAAGCTGCCGCGCGGGCACATCCAGTCGCACCACATGCGGCCTTTCCCGTAAGCCGCGATGCCGACCGCCCCGATCATGCACCCGATGAGCAGAAACCCGAGCAGCGGCTGGAACCATCCGCCCACCGCGACCAGGGCCAGCCCGGGCCAGGTGTAGCGCTGTAGTCTCGTCCTGCGCGACCTGAATTCCGAAAGCGTCATTTCCCACGGCTCCTTTTCTTCTGCTCCATGTATTTCAGGAACGTCTCCATGCCGCATTTCCCGGTCTTTTTCTGGAACTCCGTGCAGTCGCCGAGCGATTCGAGGTCCTGTCGATGGGTTGCGTCGCCGGCGAGCGCGCTGCGAAGGACCCGCACGAGCGACGCCGCCGGGTCGGCGAGCGTTTCGCTCAGGCGGTAGTACATCATCTTTCCGTCCCGCCGCGCGGAAAGGAGCCCGGCCCGGGAGAGCAATGCGAGGTTGCGTGACACCAGCGGCTGGGACATCCCGAGCACGCCCATGATCTGGCACACGCACAGCTCCCTGTGGCCCAGCAGCAGCAGGATCCGCAGGCGGGACGGCTCGGCGAGGAGCCCCAGTATCCGGTTCGCCTCTTTCATATAAACGTATGTATATATGATAATATGAATTCCGTCAAGCGGGAAACGCGCGGGGCCGTCACGGCATCGAAATGCGGCAGGATATGAAGATGAGTCGCCATGGAAGGACCATGATGAAAAAGAGCTGGCCGTTCCTCGTTGCAGCCGTCCTCGCCTTGTGGCCCGCCAGGGGCGTGGCCGAGGCCTTTCCGGAGGATCGCGTCGTCTCCCTGGACGATCTCCACGCGAAGTGGCGCGAGGTCCGGGAAGGGAAGAGCCGGGCCGTCCTCCTCGACGTGCGGACCCCGGCGGAGTTCGCGGGCGGGCATGTCCCCGGCTCGGTGAACGTCTCCTCCGAACGCCCCTCCCGGATCCTCGAGAGGTGGCCTGACCGGGACACGGAGATCTGGGTGTTCTGCCGCACCAGCCGCCGCTCGATGGCGGTCGGCACGTTCCTGCACCGGCACGGCTACCGGAACGTGTACGTCGTCGACGACGGCGTCCCCGGCTGGGCGAAGAAGGGATACCCGCTCGAGACCGGCGAACGATGAAGAAATGAAAGGGGCCGGTCCGCCGGGGGCCGGCCCTTCCCGTTCCTTCGCGTAGACGCGAAGGCCCTACGATTGCTTGAGGCTGGCGATGTCGATGACGAAGCGGTACCGCACGTCGCTGCGGACCACCCGGTCGTAGGCCTCGTTGATCTTCCCGATCGGGATCACCTCCACGTCCGAGTACACCTTGTGCTCCGCGCAGAAATCGAGCATCTCCTGCGTCTCGCGGATGCCGCCGATGAGCGAGCCGGCCAGGCGCCGCCGCTGCATGACCAGGGAGCCCGCGGAAAGCGCCGTGGGCTCGGGAATGCCCACCAGCACCATCGTCCCGTCGTGGCGGAGCAGGCCGAGGTACTCGTTGTAGTCGTGCTTCGCCGAGACCGTGTCGAGGAGGAAGTCGAAGCGCTTCGCGTTCCGGCGGAAGGCGTCCGCCTCGACGGTCGCGACGAAGTCGTCCGCCCCGAGCCGCAGCGCCTCGTCCCGCTTCCCCGGCGAGTGGCTCAAGACCGTCACCCGCGCCCCCATCGCCTTGGCGATCTTGACCCCCATGTGGCCGAGCCCGCCCAACCCGACGACGCCGACCCGGTCCCCGGGCCGGACCCCGAAATGGCGCAGCGGCGAATAGGTCGTGATCCCCGCGCACAGCAGCGGGGCGGTCCGCTCGAGCGGCATCCCCGGCGGGATCCGCAGGACATAGTTTTCGTCCACCGTGATTCGGGTCGAATATCCACCGTAGGTCGGGGTCTTGCCGTCCTTCTCGCAGCTGTTGTACGTGAGGACCATCCCTTTCTCGCAATATTGCTCCTCGCCGTCCCGGCAGGGGGCGCACTCCCGGCAGGAGTCGACGAAGCAGCCCACCCCGACGACGTCGCCGACGGACCATTTCTTTACTTGTGGACCGACTTTTGCCACCAGGCCGACGATCTCGTGCCCGGGGACCATGGGGAAGACGGAGCCGCCCCACTCGTCGCGCGCCAGGTGGATGTCGGTGTGGCAGACGCCGCAGTACAGGATGTCGATGAGGACCTCGTGCGGGCCGGGCTCCCGGCGCTCGATCGTGTGGGGCGCCAGCGGGGTTTTCGGGGAAAAAGCCGCGTAGGCGGGCGTTTTCATGGTGAAGATCTCCCTCTCCAAGTAATTAGGATGCGTATGTCGGTTAGACGGCCGGGGCCGCGGGGCGGATTCGGGTAGTAGAATGGTTCCATGCGCCCCGTGCTCCCGGCGGTCCTGCGGTCCACGCTCTTCGCGTTCCTGCTGCTTTCCTCGGCGGCGATCCTCTACACGATGCATTTGAACGCGCGGACCGTCCGGTCCCTGGCGGAAAGCTCGCTCGAAAGCACGGCGCTTTCGCTCTCCGTCTCGGCGGAAAGCGCGCTCCGGCTGTCGGGCGGACGACGGCGGGAGGACGTCCGGGAGATCCTGTCCGACCGGGTGGTGGCGTTCGCCCTGATCGCTGACGCGGAGGGGAAGGTCCTCTTCCACACGAACCCGGCGCAGGTCGGACGCGTCCTGGAGGAGGAACGCCTGCGCCCGTTGCTCGAAAACGGCATGCCGCGCGGGCGAAGGGTCACGCTGGGGACCGGGCTTCCGGCCTACGAGTACGACTATCCCCTCCGCCGTCCCGGCGGCGGGGCGGAACTGCTCCGCCTGGTGATCCACACGGCCCGCGCGGATCTCCTTCTCTCCGGCGTCCGCCGGTTGTGGTGGGCGGTCGGCGCCGTGCTGGCCGTCCTCTGGGCGATCGGCATCGCCCTGGAGCGCGTCCTGACGCGGCAGCTTCGCCTGCAGGAGGAAGCCGGCCGGCGGGAGCGCCTCGCGCTGATCGGGCAGATGACCGCTACGCTGTCCCACGAGATCCGGAACGCCCTGGGGAGCGTGAAGGGGTACACGCAGTGGGTGGACGAGAAGGTCGACCCGTCCGATCCCAGGAAGCAGGGGCTCGCGTTCGCCCTCAAAGGGCTGGGAAGGATCGAGTCGCTCGTGAACGAGCTTCTGCTGTATGCGCGGCAGGACGCCTGCGTTTTGAGGCCGGTCGACCTCCGCGAGCTGGCCGGGGCGCTGGCCCGGGAGGAAACCGCCGGCTGGGGAGGAAAGACGGAGACCGATGTCGACGCCGGCGCCCGGGTCCTGGCCGATCCCGAGAAGCTGCAGCGCGTGCTCTCCAACGGCATACGGAACGCGATCGAGGCGATGGGCGGGGAAGGGACGCTGCGGGTCGCCGCGCGCGCGGACGGGAAGAGGGTCCGGGTCCGGATCGAGGACACCGGCCCGGGGGTCCCGGAATCCGAGCGGGACCGCCTGTTCACCCCGTTCCACACGACGAAGGCCGACGGGACGGGGCTGGGTCTGGCATACTCGAGGAAGGTCGTCGAGGAGATGCGGGGGACCGTCGACCTGCGCAACCGGGAGGGCGGCGGCGCCGTCCTGGAGATCATCCTCCCGAAGGAAAGGTGAGGCCCGCGTGCCGAAACGGATCCTGGTCGTCGACGACGACGCGATGATGCGCTCGTTCCTCTCCACCGTGATGCGGGAGGAGGGGTACGCGGTGGAAGAGGCTGGGAACGGAAAACGTGCGCTTGAGACCCTTCACCGCTCGGAGTTCGACCTCGTCGTCACCGATCTTCGGATGCCCGACGTCTCCGGATTGGAACTGCTGCGGGAAGGGCGGACGCTGCGCCCCGAGGCCCGGTGGGTCATCGTGACGGCCTTCGGCTCTATCGGCAGCGCCGTCGAGGCGATCCGGGCGGGGGCGTCGGACTACCTGACCAAGCCGTTCCGGGACCCCGACGAGCTTCGCCACGTCGTGCGGCGGGTCCTTCGGGAGGCGGACGCGGAGGCGAGGATCTCGCTGCTGTCGGAGGAGCTGGGGAAGCGCTTCCCGCCCGTGGAGACGATCTTCCTCGGGGAGAAGATGGCGCAGGTCCACCGGCTGGTCCGGGACGTCGCCCCGACGACGGCCACCGTCCTCGTCACGGGACCGAGCGGGACGGGGAAGGAGCTGGTTTCCCGGGTGATCCACGCCCTGAGCCCGCGGAAGGAGAAGCCGTTCGTGGCGGTGCAGTGCTCCGCCCTGGCGGAGACCGTGCTGGAAAGCGAGCTGTTCG
>DCUH01000068.1:0-11318 GCA_002327765.1 bacterium UBA2219
CGCCTGGTGACCAAGGTCTACCTGACGGGCGGGGCCGCGAAATCCACGTTCCTGAAAGAGATCCTTGCGGAAAAGATCGGGGTCGGCGTTGAGATCTTCGATCCGATCCAAGGATTGTCGGTCGACGAAAAGACCGTCGACCCCGCCGTGGTTTCCCAATTCAACACCTCCGCAACGGTGTCGATCGGGCTGGCGCTGCGGAACCTGGAGGGTCACGGATGATCCGGATCAATCTTATCCGGGGGAAACGGAAGAAGCGCCGCGAGCTCAATGTGGGGTTCGCGTTCCTCCTCGTTCCCCTGGTCGTGCTGCTCGGAACGCTGTACTTCCACACGACGGTCACGGGAAGGATCAAGTCCCTGGAAACGGGCATCCAGCAGGCCAACGCGGACGTCGAGCGGCTGAAGAAAGAGATCGGCGAGGTGGAGAAGTTCAAGGCCCGGAAGGCCGAGCTCCAGAAGAAGGTGGACATCATCTCCAACCTTCAGAAGAACCGCATCGGCCCCGTCAGGCACTTCGAGGCGCTGTCGTCGGCCATCCCCGAGAAGTGCTGGATCGACAAGCTTGAGATCAAGGGAGACAGGGTCTCCGTTTCCGGGGTGGCGCTGAACAACAACACGGTCGCCAACTTCATGACGGCCCTGGCGCAGACGGGACGCTTCCGGGACGTCGCGCTCGGGTCGGCGGACCAGGCGGCGGTATCGAACACCAAGCTCGTGAAGTACACCCTGACCTTCCAGGCCGTCAACTGACCGGCCGGCCGGTAGAGAGAGGAAACGAATGGCGCCGAAACTGGACGACCTCGCCAGGATTCCCACCAGGCAGAAGATCCTGCTGGCGGTTCTCTTCTCCGCGATCGTCATCGTCGGGTACTACTACCTTTATTACAAGGAAGCCTCCGTCAAGATCGAGACGCTCGACGGGCAGCTGACCACCCTCCGGGCCAAGATCAAGGAGCAGGAAGTGATCGCGGGGAACCTGCAGTCCTTCCAGGAGGAGGTCAAGAGGCTGGAATCCCAGCTTTCCCTCCTCCTCGAGCAGCTTCCGAACTCCGCGGAGATCCCTTCCCTGCTGAAGAACGTTTCGGACCTGGGGAAGGAATCGGGACTCGATTTCGTGAAGTTCGCCCCTTCCGGCGAAGTGCGCAAGGATTTCTACGCGGAGATCCCCGTGTCGATCGTCGTGAACGGGAGCTACCACGCCTTCGTCCAGTTCGCCGACAAGGTGAGCCATTATCCTCGCATCGTGAACCTGTCGAACATCGTCTTCGCGAATCCCAAGCAGGGCGGCGGAAACGACGTCCGCTCGTCCGTGAGCTGCACGGCGACGACCTATCGCTTTTTGGAAGCGCCCGCCGCGACGGATGCACAGAAGGCGGAAGGCAAGGGGAGGGCAAAATGAGACTCGGTCCCTCGATGTCCCGGGCGTTCGCCGCGCTCGTGGCCGCCGCTTTCCTCCTGGGCGGGGTGTGGGGATGCTCCAAGGAAGAGGCACCCCCTCCCGGGCCCGTGGTCAAGAAGATCGCCCCGCAGGTTGCGGCCGCGCCTCCCCCGAAAGCCGTCGTCGAGGAGAAGCAGCCGGAAGCCCCTGCCGTGCCGCCTGCCTATGCGCCCGAGGGGAAACGCGACCCGTTCGTCTCGTTCGTCAAGAGCGACGCCCAGAAGGTGAGGGACGACCAGTCGGCCCTGCCGCCGCTGCAGCGGTACGACCTGGGCGAATTGAAGATGGTCGGAGTGATCTGGGGCAAGAGCGGGGCTTCGGCCCTCGTCGAGGACGCCGAGGGGAAAGGGTACACGGTGCATGTGGGTAACCGCATGGGGCGTGCCGGCGGGGTGGTGACGCGGATCACGGACAAGGAGATCACGGTCAAGGAAGAGTTCCCCGGCGCCGGCGGGAAGACGGTGTCGCGGGAGAGCGTGTTGCAGCTCACAACGGCAGGAGGGAACCAATGATTACCCCGTTACGGCTCTCGGGCCGCATCTTTCGGCCCCGCGTCATGCAGGGGATGGCGGCGCTTCTACTCGCCTGCCTCCTGATCGCGTCGCCTGTTTTCGCCGCGGAGCCTTCCGGCGCCCGGATGAAGGAACTGGTGGTTTCGAAGACCCCGTACAGCACCTCGATCCAGGCGGTCGTCGACGGGGCCATCGGGAACTACAACTCCTTCAAGACGAGCGATCCGTTCCGGATCGTGGTCGACATCTGGGGAGTGGCCCAGGGGACGGTCGCCTCCGAGATACCGGTCGACACGCCGCAGGTCAAGGGGGTGAAGGTTTCCTCCCAGGACGGAAAGATCCGCATGGTGGTCGAGACGCCGGGCGACAAGCCGATGCCGTTCATGGTGAACGCCGACAAGGGCGGGTTGATCCTGGCCGTCGGCGGGGGGGGCGAGGAGAAGGTCACCAGCACGGACCGCCTGAAGGACGACAAGGCGCCGCCGGCGGGCGTTGCCGTTGTGGGCATCGACCTCGAGGACCTTCCGGACGCGTCGAACGTGGTCGTAACGACCGCGGGGGAGCCTCCGTACCAGGCCTCCAGGGTCGGGGACCGCGTGACGCTGACGTTCCCCGGGGCTTCGATCGAGAAGGCGCTGCTGCGCCGGATCGACGCGGCGAAATTCGAGATCCCGGTCCGGGAGATCCTCCCCTCGACGGGGAAGAAGGCGGTCACGGTCGCCGTGTCGTTCGCGCCGGGGTCGGCCTACACGGTGGACAGGAAGGGGAACGCCGTCGTCGTGTCGTTCGCGAAGGCCCCCGGCGCAGCGGGATCCGACCTCGTGGCCCGGGCGGTGGCCAGACCCGCGGCGGCGAGGGAAGAGGCCGCGGCGAGCGCGGGCTACCCGCAGGACGACCAGCAGTGGGGCTTCCTGAGGAGCTCCGGCGGCGACGTCCGGAAGTACAAGGGGCAGCGGATCTCGATGGATTTCAAGGACGCCGAGCTCTCGAACATCTTCCGGATCATCGCCGACGTGAGCAACCTCAACGTCATCACGACCGACGACGTCAAGGGCAAGGTCACCCTCCGGCTGATCAACGTGCCCTGGGACCAGGCGCTCGACATCATCCTCCGATCCAAGGGGCTGGGGGCGGTCCAGGAGGGGAACATCCTGCGGATCGCGCCCACCGCTTCGATCCAGAAGGAGGAGCAGGACCGGCTGAACGCCCAGAAATCGATCGAGCTGTCGAAGGTCGAGGCGATCGCGCGCGAGGAAGAGGCCCGCACGCTGAGGGAGGGCGTGTTCGACACCATCCCGGTGAGCTACTCCAAGGCGTCCGAGCTTTTGGCCAAGATCAAGCCGCAGGTCTCCAAGTTCGCGAAGTTCGACAGCGACGACCGCACGAACGTGCTGATCATCCGCGACCTGCCGCAGAACATCGAGAAGGTGAAGGAGCTGGTGGCGCGGCTCGACACGGCCACGCCGCAAGTCCTGATCGAGGCGAGGATCGTCGAGGTGGACACGTCCTTTACCCGGGAGCTGGGCGTCCAGTGGGGCGGCAACTACACCGGCTACAAGGGCGGCACGCAGTACGGGATCGGCGGGTTGCAGAACAACGCCGGCGGGATCAGTTCGGACGGCGCGATCAACTCCTCGACCGCCACCCCGTACACGTCCACCACGCCGGCGACGAACTACGCGGTCAACCTGCCGGCGTCCATAGGGGCCGGCGCGGGCGGCGGCATCGCCTTCGGGATCCTGAGGGACAACCTCCGCCTCGACCTGGCGCTCTCGGCGCTGGAGTCCTCCGGCAAGGCGAAGATCGTCTCCTCGCCGAAGGTGGTCACGGTCGACAACAGGGAGGCCACGATCGAGCAGGGCACGCAGATCCCCTACTCGACCGTGTCGGCCTCCGGTACGAACACCCAGTTCATCGACGCGACCTTAAGCCTCAAGGTGACGCCGCACATCACACCCGACGGGCGCGTTTCGATGAAGCTCGAGGCGAAGAACGACTCGCAGGGCGAGACAAGCGCAACAGGGCAGCCCGCCATCAACAAGAAGAAGGCCACGACGGAAGTCCTGATCGGCGACGGCGATACCACCGTCATCGGCGGGATCCTCCAGATCTCCCGGACCGAGAACACGGCCGGACTGCCGTGGCTCTCGAAGATACCGGTCCTCGGCTACCTGTTCCGGAAGGACACGAACACGGCGAGGAACCGCGAGCTACTGATCTTCATCACGCCGAAGATCCTGAAGGCGGAGCCGATACAGGCCAGGGCCCTCTGATCCGGGTCGGGGCGTAGACGGATCGAAGGGCACCCGGGCTGGACGCGCCGGGTGCCCTTTTCCATTCCGGGGGGAGGGGGAAAAAGATCGCGCGACTTCTGTTCCGCACCGCAGGCGAGACGCACGGCCCCGCGCTCGTCGCGATCGTCGAGGGGCTGCCGGCCGGCCTAGAGGTCCGCGCGGAGGACGTGGACAGCGAATTGAGGCGGCGGCAGTCCGGGCACGGCCGCGGCGGTCGGATGGAGATCGAGAAGGACCAGGTCGAGATCCTTTCGGGCGTGCGCTTCGGGAAGACGCTGGGCGGACCCGTGGCGATGATGCTGCGGAACCTCGACTGGGAGAACTGGCGCGGGAAGATGGCTCAGGACGGCGCAGGGGCGGGGATCGAGCCGCTGGACACCGTCCGCCCCGGGCACGCGGACCTGCCGGGCGCGCTGAAGTTCGACCACGCCGACGTGCGCAACGTCCTGGAGCGCGCGAGCGCTAGGGAGACCGCGGCCAGGGTGATGGCGGGGGCCTTGGCGAAGCGGCTGCTGCGCGAGCTCGGCGTAGCGGTCGCGGGGCACGTGATCTCCATCGGGCTTTTCCGCGTGGCCCCCGGCGTGGAAGGGGACCCGGAAAGCGCGCAGCGCGCCGAGTCGAGACCGTTGCGGATGGCGGACCCTGTCGCCGAGGCGGAGGCGATCCGATGGATCGACGCCATGAAGGAGGCGGGGACCACCGCGGGCGGCGTCGTCGAAGTGATCGCGACGGGCGTGCCGCCGGGGCTGGGTTCCTTCACGGCGTGGGACATGCGCCTGGACGGCCGGCTCGGCCAGGCGCTGATGAGCATCCAGGCGATCAAGGGGGTCGAGATCGGGGGCGGCTGCGGCCTGTCCGCGCTCCCCGGATACGAGGCGCTCGACGAGGTGTTCCCGGGGCCGTCCGGCCACAACCTCCTCCTGGGCGGGCGCGCGCTGCCGTTCCACCGGGAAACGAACCGCGCCGGGGGGCTGGAAGGCGGGATGACGAACGGGGAGCCGCTGGTCGTGCGGGCCGCCATGAAGCCGATCCCGACGCAGCAGACGGCGCTGCGCACGGTCACGCTGGGCGGCTGGAAGCCCGCGGAGGCCCACCGGGAGCGGGGCGACGCCTGCGCGGTGCCCGCCGCGGCCGTCGTCGCCGAGGCGATGACCGCCATCGTCCTTGCGGATGCGTTCCTGGAAAAATTCGGAGGGGATGCGTTGCGGGATATCCTCTATAATTACACAAACTACCTCGAGCGTATCTGCGGGAGATGACCTCGGCCGGAGGGTTCCCGGGCGTCGTCCTCGTCGGGTTCATGGGGTCGGGCAAGAGCTCGGTCGGCAGGGAACTGGCGCGCAGGACCGGCGCCGAGTTCGTCGACGCGGACGCATGGATCGAGAGGAAGGCCGGTCGCCCTATCCGGGCCCTTTTCGCCGAGGAGGGTGAGCCGGCGTTCCGCGAGAGGGAGAAGGCCGCGCTGCGGGAGATCTTTGCCGTGAAGGGGCGCGTGGTGGCCGCGGGGGGCGGGGCGTTCCTCGACGAGGAGAACCGGAGGCTGATGAAGGCGTACGGCCCGGTGGTCTACCTCGAGGCGAGCGCCGGGACGGTCATGCGCCGCCTCGCGAGCGACTCGAAGCGGCCCTTGCTGCAGGGCGCGGACCGGGAAGGCATCGTGAAGGACCTCCTCGACCGGAGGGTCCCGGAGTACCGGCGGGCCGACCACACCGTCCCGACCGACGGGCGCACGGTGAAGGAGATCGCGGGGCGGATCATCGGATTGCTGAAGACACGGGAGGGCGGCGGAGCTTGACCCCCGAAACGCGGACGGTATCCCTGGGCGACCGTTCCTACGACATATTCTTCGACCGGAACATCTATTCCGCGATGACGGAGTGGATACGGCGGTTCCACCCGGGAAAATCGGTCCACGTGGTGACGGACCGGAACGTCGCGTCCATCTACGGCGACGATATCCGCCGGTGGCTCGCGGGAAGCCCCCACGAGCTGCTGGTCCTTCCCGCGGGGGAAGAGCACAAGACGCTCTCCACGGTCGGCAGGGTCTACGAGTTCCTCGCCGAGGGGAACGCCGGCAGGGACTCCCTCGTGGTCGCGTTCGGCGGGGGGGTGGTCGGCGATCTCGCGGGCTTCGCCGCCGCCACGTTCCTCCGAGGCGTTTCCTTCATCCAGGTCCCCACGACGCTCCTCGCCCAGGTGGACAGCAGCGTCGGCGGCAAGACCGGATTCAACCTGCCGGAAGGGAAGAACCTGGTGGGCGCGTTCCACCAGCCGCGGGCCGTCTTCCTCGACGACGCCTTCCTCATCACCCTGGACGACCGGAACCTGCACGCGGGGCTCGCCGAGGTCGTCAAGTGTGGCCTCGCGGGGGACGCGGAGCTGTGGGACCGTTTAGCGGAACGGGGGAGCGGGTGGAGGTCGTTCGCCGGCGACGACTGGCAGTGGCTCGTCCGGCGGTCCGTCGCGTTCAAGGCGTCCGTGGTCGAGAAGGACGAGCGGGAATCCTCCATACGAAAGATACTGAACGCGGGGCACACCGTCGGCCACGCGCTGGAACAGGCGGGGGGGTACGGCCGGCTCCTGCACGGGGAGGCCGTGGCGATCGGGCTGGCGTGGGAAGCGGTCCTCGGGCGGCGCCTCGGCGTCACGGATGAGGGGACGGCGGAAGGGGTCCTCGCCCTGCTGTGCCGCATGGGATACGAGCTGGACGTCCCGGGGATCCCGCTCGCCTCGATCTCTTCGGCCCTCGGAATGGACAAGAAGCGCGTTGTGTCGGACGTCGACCTGCCGCTGATCGTCCGGCCCGGGACGTGCGAGATCCGGCGCCTTTCCCTGGAGGAGGTCCGCAGGGAGCTTCCGGGGATCCGGTCGGAGATCCGGGATCGCGCGACGGGGCAGGCGGCCGGGCCGAGGGAAGCGGGGGCCGGGGAGATGCGGGAAACCGTGCAGATCCTCGAGCGGCGCGTGGCGGCCAACCCCAGGGACAACCGGGCGATCACGTCCCTGGCGGAGGCGTACCGGAAATCGGGGAATGCGGCAGCCGCCTGGGAAGCGATCCAGGAAGTCCTGGGACGCGACCCTTCCGACCCCGCGGCCCAGCGGGTCGCGGCGGAGCTCGAGCGGTCGCTTCCCGCCGAGCCCGGCGTCCCGGAGCCGCCCCAGGGGATGCTGCCGCTCGAGAACCTCCTGGTGGTCGGCGAGGACGCGTACCGGATCCGGGTCGCCGACGCGGTCGTTCCGCTCGGGGAGGAAGGGGTGGAACTGCACCCTGCCGAGCGGCCCGCGGCGCCGGCGGAGGCCACCGCGCGGCCGGGAGAGGCGCTTTCCGCTCCGGAAGAAGCGCCGCCGTCGCCGGAAGAAACCACGCCCGCCGGAGGGGAGCCGGCCGCCTCGCCGGAAGGGGTTTCGCCCGCTCCGGAGGAAGCATCGCCCGTCCCGGAAGCTGCGTCGACCGCCCTGGACGGGCCCGCGCCGGCCGGGGAGGGGAAGGCCCAGGTGCCGCCGGCTTCCGTCGAGGCGCTTCCCTCTCCCTCCGTAAGGACGGTGACTCTCGCCGACGTGTACTGGGCGCAGGGGGAGAGGGCTGTCGCGCGGGGCATCGTCCGGCGGATCCTGGAGGAGGAGCCGGGCAACGAACGCGCCCGGGCGTGGATGGCGGTGCACGGCAAGGAAGATCCCGTGGAGTCGGCGCTCGGAACGTTCCTCGAAAAGACGGCGAAGGAGTACGGGTATGACCTTTCGCGATATCATTGAAGAGATGCACAGGAAGGACCCCGCGGTGACGTCGGGGGCGATCGTCGGCTCGGACGGGCTGACGGTCGAGGAGTGGCACGCGCCGGGGGATGCCCAGGACCTGTCCGCCCTGTGCGCGGAGGCCGCCCAGTTCTTCCGCGAGTCCGACCGGATCTCCGTGGAGAACGGCCTGGGCGAGGGGCAGGAGCTCTCGCTCGCCGGCGAACGGGGACGCGTCTTCATCCAGCGCGTGGCCAGCGACTACCTGCTGACGGTCGTGACCACCGCCGCGATCATTCCGGGGAGATGCCGGTTCCTCCTGCGCCAGGCGGCACGGCGGGCCCGGGAGATCCTGTGAAGAAGAGCTCCCCCCGCATCCTCTTCGTCGACGGCCCCAACCTGAACGTCCTCGGGAAGCGGGAGCCGTCTGTATATGGCGGGCAGACCCTCGAGGACATCCGCAAGGACGTGTCCGACGCCGCCCGGAGGGAAGGGGCGGCGGTCGAGTTCTTCCAGTCGAACCACGAGGGGGAGATCGTCGACCGGCTCCAGAGGGCCCGGGGCGAGGTCGACGGGATCGTCATCAACCCCGCGGGCTATACCCACACCAGCGTGGCTATCCGCGACGCGCTCGTCTATTGCGCGTTGCCCGCCGTCGAGCTTCACCTTTCCAACCCCTCGATGCGGGAGCCGTTCAGGAAAGTGTCGCTCGTGGAGGACGTCGTGGCCGGGCGGATCTGCGGGATCGGCGGCTACGGGTACGTTCTCGCCCTCCAGGCGATCCTCCACCTTCTGCGGGAGAAGGGGAGGGACCGTGCCGGCAGGTGACGACCGTCTCGGCCGTCTCCACGCGTCCATGCGGCGCCGGCGGCTCGACGCGTACCTCTCCGTCCGTCTGTCGAATATCCGCTACCTGACCGGCTTCACCGGGAGCGACGCGACCCTGCTGGTCACGTCCCGGGGGGATTGCCTCATCACCGACGGAAGGTACGACGTACAGGCCCGGGAAGAGGTCCGGGGGGCCGAGGTCGCGATAACGGACCGGAAATGGGCGGAAATCCGGCAGCGGCTCCGCTCGGGCCGCTCGCGGCGGATCGGCTACGAGGCCGCGCACCTCACCATGGATTCGTTCCGCAGCCTCTCCGGCGAAAGGACGGAGCGGTGGGTCTGCGGGGAGGACCTCGTCGGCCCGCTCCGGATGAGGAAGGAGCCCGGGGAGATCCTGGCGATGGAGGCCGCGGCGGCGACCGCGGCGGCTTCTCTCCTCTGCCTGCTCTCCGCCGGTGTCGAGGGGATGCCCGAGCGGGACGTGGCGGCGGACCTGGAACGGGAAATGAAGCGCCGCGGGGCGGAAGGGCCCTCTTTCCCGCCGATCGTCGCGGACGGGGCGCGGTCGGCCATGCCGCACGCATCCCCGACAGCGAACCGGATCGGGGCGACGGGGCCGCTGATCGTCGATTTCGGGGCGAGGAAGGGCGGGTACTGCTCGGACGAGACCGTGACGATCCTGCCGGGGCGCCCCCGCGGGCCGCTTCGGAAGGTCTACGACGCGGTCCTGCGGGCGCAGCAAGCCGGGCTTTCGGCCCTGCGCCCGGGCGTCCCGTGCCGCCGGGTGGACGCCCGCGTGCGGGAATCGCTGGACCGGTCGGGATATTTGAAGTATTTTGTTCATTCGACCGGACATGGGGTGGGCCTCGACATTCACGAGAGGCCGTCGCTGTCTCCCCGGTCGAAAGACCGTATCGAGGAAGGCATGGTCGTCACCGTCGAGCCCGGAGTGTACCTCCCCGGTGTCGGCGGCGTCCGCCTCGAGGATACGGCGAAAGTAACCGGCGCGGGCTGCGAGCGGATCACGTTCCTGCCCAAGACGGCAAAGCCATTGATCTGACGGGGGCTTGGATACGGGATGTACACAACGTCCGATTTCCGCAACGGTCTGAAGCTCGAGTTCGAGGGCGCGCCGTACGTGATCGTCTACTTCCAGCACGTGAAGCCGGGGAAGGGCGGGGCCTTCGTCCGGACGAAGCTGAAGAACCTCAAAACCGGCGCGGTCCTCGAGCACACCTTCCGCAGCGGCGACAAGGTGGAGAAACCCGACCTGGAAGACCGCGACATGCAGTTCATGTACAGGATGGAAAACCAGTACCACTTCATGGACAACCGGACCTACGAGCAGATCTACCTGGACCAGGACCACGTGGCGGAGGCGGGCAACTACCTGATCGAGAACCTTCCCGTTAAGATCCTCTTCTACAAGGGGGAACCCATCGGCATCGACATTCCGACCTTCATCGATCTGCGGATCGTGGAGACCGAGCCGGGCGTCCGCGGGGACACCGTGAGCGGCGCGACCAAGCCGGCGAAGCTCGAATCCGGGGCCGTGGTGCTCGTTCCGCTGTTCCTCAACGAAGGGGACGTCATCAAGGTGGACACGCGAGATGGCACCTACATCGAAAGGGTTTGAGGCGATTCCCATGAACCTGAAGGAGATCCGGGAGATCCTGGACCTGTTGAAGGGGTCCGACGTGACCGAGTTCGAGCTCGGCCGGGGGGAGACGGTGCTGAAGGTCCGGCGCGGCGCCCCTCCGTCGGCCCTTTCCACGCAGGCGCAGCCGGCCGCCGTCCCGGTCGCCTCCAGGGCCGCGGAGGCCGCGCCGCCTCCGGCCGCGGAGGCCGTGCCGGCGAAGCCGGCTTACAAGGAGATCGTTTCCCCGATCGTCGGGACGTTCTACCGCTCCCCGGCGCCCGATTCCGGGCCGTTCGTCGAAGTTGGGACCCACGTGGTCAAGGGGCAGGTCCTCTGCATCATCGAGGCGATGAAGATCATGAACCAGATCGAGTCGGACACCACCGGGTCGATCGCCGCGATCCTGGTGGAGAACGCCCAGCCGGTGGCGTACGGGCAGCCGCTGTTCCATATCCTCCCGGAGTAGCGGGGAAACCGCATGATCCACAAGGTTCTCATCGCTAACCGGGGCGAGATCGCCGTCCGGANNGCGGTGTACTCCACGGCCGACCGGGACGCGCTCCATGTGAAGATGGCCGACCAGTCCGTCTGCATCGGCCCGCCGCCCAGCGCGGAAAGCTACCTGAACATCCCGTCCATCCTCTCCGCCATCGAGATCACGGACGCCGACTCGGTCCACCCCGGATACGGCTTCCTCGCGGAGAACGCCGCCTTCGCGGAGATCTGCCAGAACTACGGCGTGCGGTTCATCGGCCCCTCGGCGGAGGCCATCCGCCTGATGGGGGACAAGATCGCCGCCCGGCGGGCGGTGCAGAAGGTCAAGGTGCCGGTCGTGCCGGGAAGCGAGCAGGCGATCACGGAAGAGGACGACGG
>DCUH01000068.1:11385-11534 GCA_002327765.1 bacterium UBA2219
TCCTTCATCAACGCCTTCCTGACGGCCCAGTCGGAGGCGCTTTCCGCCTTCGGGGTGCCCGACGTGTACATCGAGAAGTATTTCGATTCCGCCCGGCACGTCGAGGTCCAGGTGATGGGCGACCGCCACGGCAACGTCATCCACCTGGG
>DCUH01000115.1 GCA_002327765.1 bacterium UBA2219
GCGGCCGCCCTTCACGTTGAAGGAGTAGCGGCCCGGGCGGTACCCGCGCGCCTTGCTCTCGGGAAGCATGGCGAACAGGTCCCGGATCGGCGTGAACACGCCGGAATACGTAGCCGGGTTGGAGCGGGGCGTGCGCCCGATGGGCGACTGGTCGATGTGGATCACCTTGTCCACGTGTTCCAGCCCCTCGATGGCCCGGTATTCCCCCGGCCGCTCGCGGGCGCCGTCGATCTTCTGGGCCAGCACCCGGTACAGGGTGTCCAGGACGAGGGTCGACTTCCCCGATCCCGACACGCCCGTGACGCACGTGATGGCGCCGAGCGGGATCGTCACGTCGATCCCTTTCAGGTTGTTGGCGCGGCACCCCAGGATCCGCAACGCGTACCCGTTCGAGCTGCGGCGCTTCGCGGGCACGGGGATCTCCTTCCTCCCGGAAAGGTACTGCCCGGTGAGCGACGCCTCGCAGGCGAGGATGGCCTCCGGCGGCCCCGCCGCCACCACGTGCCCGCCGTGCTCCCCCGCTCCCGGCCCCATGTCGATCACGTAATCGGCGGTCCGGATCGTCTCCTCGTCGTGCTCGACCACCAGCACGGTGTTCCCCATGTCGCGAAGCTGGGTGAGCGCATCCAGGAGCCGCCGGTTGTCCCGCTGGTGCAGGCCGATCGACGGCTCGTCGAGGATGTAGAGGACCCCCATCAGCGAGGCGCCGATCTGGGTGGCCAACCGGATCCGCTGCCCCTCGCCGCCGGACAGCGTGGCCGACGCCCGGGAAAGGTTCAGGTAGTCCAGCCCCACGTTGGCGAGGAAGGACAGCCGCGACCGGATCTCCTTGAGGATCCTCGCCGCGATCTTCCCCTCCCGCGGGGAAAGCCGAAGGGAGGCGAAGAAGTCGACGGCCTCCTTCACCGACAGGGCGGTCACCCCGTCGATCCCCTTCCCCGCCACGCGGACGCACAGCGCCTCTTTTTTGAGCCGGGCCCCCCCGCATTCGCGGCAGGGCCGGTTGTTCATGTAGCGCGACAGCTCCGCCCGCACGTCCTCCGAGTCGGTCTCCCGGAACCGCCGCTCCAGGTTGTTGATCACCCCCTCGAACGGCTTGCTGTAGGCGTACCGGCGCTCCCCCTCCTCCAGGAGGAACCGGACCGGCTCCCCCGAGGAGCCGTGGAGGACCAGGTTGCGCACCCGCTCCGGCAGCTTGCCGAACGGCACGTCGAGCGGGAAGCCGTACTGCCTCGCCAGCGACGCGAGCGCCTGGTGGTAGAAGAGCTGCGTGCGCCGGCTCCAGGGGACGATCGCCCCCTGCCGGATCGACCGCCCCGGGTCCGGCACCACCAGATCCGGGTCGAAGTAGAAGGTCGACCCCAGCCCGTCGCAGCCGGGACAGGCGCCGTGGGGGGTATTGAAGGAGAACAGGCGGGGCGTGACCTCCGGGAGGCTGACGCTGCAGTCGGGGCAGGCGAACTTCTCGCTGTAGAGCGCCTGGCCTCCCTTCTCGTCCACCACCCGAACCAGTCCCTCGGAGAGCTTCAGGCACAGCGCGACCGAGTCGGCCAACCGCCCGCGCGCGTCCTCCGAGATCTTCAGCCGGTCGACCACGACGTCGACGTCATGCTTGCGCTTCCGGTCGAGGTCGATCGGCTCGGCGGGGTCCCGCGCCTCGCCGTCCACCACCACCCGGGAGTACCCGTCGCGGGCCAGCGCGGCGAGCTCCTTCCGGAACTCCCCCTTCCGCCCGCGGACGACGGGCGCCCAAAGCTGCACCCGGGTCCCGTCCCCCATGCCCATGACGGCGTCCACGATCTGGGTCGTCGTCTGCTGCCGGATCTCCTTCCCGCAGGAAGGGCAGTGGACGCGGCCGACGGAGGCGAACAGGAGCCGCAGGTAGTCGTAGATCTCCGTGACGGTCCCCACGGTGGAGCGCGGGTTCCGCGCGACCGCCTTCTGCTCGATCGAGATGGCGGGGGAGAGCCCCTCGATCACGTCGACGTCGGGCTTCTCCATCTGCTCGAGGAACATCCGCGCGTAGGCGGAAAGCGACTCGACGTAGCGGCGCTGCCCTTCGGCGTAGATCGTGTCGAAGGCCAGGGAAGATTTCCCCGACCCCGAGACGCCGGTGACGACCACGAGGCGGTCCCGCGGGATCTCCACGTCGACGTTTTTCAGGTTGTGCTCGCGCGCGCCGCGCACGATGATCCGGTCGAGGGCCACCCTATTCCGCCTTGGTCCGCTCCCCTGCGGAGGACGCCATCCCAGCCGCCATCCGCAGGGCCGCAAGGAGGCTCGCCGGGCTCGCCTTCCCTCTCCCGGCGATATCGTACGCGGTGCCGTGGTCAACGGAGGTCCGCACGATGGGAAGCCCCATCGTCACGTTCACGGCGTCCTCGAAGTGGACCATCTTGAGCGGGATCAGCCCCTGGTCGTGCATCATGGCGACGACCGCGTCGAACCCCCCCCGGAACGCGCGGTAGAAGACCGTGTCGGGCGGGTACGGGCCGGAGGCGTCGATCCCCGCCGCGCGGCAGGCGTCGATCGCGGGCGCTACGATCCGGGGTTCCTCGTCCCCGAACATCCCCCCCTCGCCGGCATGGGGGTTCACCGCGGCGACGGCGATCCGGGGGGCGGGGATCGCCATGTGCTTCCGGAAGAAGGCGTCGGTGATGCGCACCGTCTTCTCGACGAGCGCCGGGGAAAGCAGCTCCAGGGCGCGCCGCAAAGAGACGTGGATCGTGGCGAGGGCCACCCGGAGCCGGTCGCCCGCGAGCATCATCACCACGTCCGCGCCCCCGCAGAGGTGGGCCAGGAACTCCGTGTGCCCCGGGAAGGGGACGCCCGCCGCCCGGAGCCCCTCCTTGGTCACGGGGCAGGTGACGATCGCGTCGGCCCTGCCCGACAGGACGTCGCACGCCGCGGACCGGATGTATTCGGCCATTGCGACGGAACCGGGGAGGGACGGCCTGCCGAAAGGCGCCTCCTCCGGCCGCAGGCGCGACCGCTCGGCCAGCGCGATCCGCCCGGGACCCGGATCGTCCTCCCCGACGATCGGAAGGGGAATCCCCAACGCGTCCGACGCCCGCCCGAGGATCGCGGCGTCCCCGTAGACCACCGGGCGGCACCAGGAGAAGAGCTCCTTGCGCGCGTGGGCGGCGACGAGGATCTCGGGGCCGATCCCCGCGGGGTCCCCCATCGTGACGGCGATTTTGGGAAGGGTTGCGGCGTGCACGGGCGCGACCTTCAGAGCCGCACGTCGATGGACGCCGACTTCTTCAGCTCGACCAGGATGTCGGCCAGCGCCCGCTCGCTGCGGAGGTCCGCCAGCTCCTCGGCGAGCGAGGCCTTCACCTCCGCGAATTCCCTCGCCTTGCCGCCCCGCCGCTCGAGGACACGGACGATGTACAGCCCCTCCCCGGCGAAAAACGGCTCGGAGCGCTCTCCCGAGCGGAGCCGCCCGATCTCCCTGCGCATCTCGGGAAGGAGGTCCTCCGAGGGGACGAACTCCCCGGCGATCAGCTGGACGTCCGGGAACGTCAGGCGGGCGGCCTCGAGGCCGTCCGAGAGCGGCCGCCCCTGCCGGACGGCTTCGGAGGCCTGGCGTGCAGCGTACCGCGCGCGGACCGCGGGATCCTCGCCGCCGGTCCCCGGCGCCAGGGGGAAGAACATCGCCTCGACGCGGACCTCGTCCCCCACGAGGAACCGCTCGGCGTTCTCCCGGAAATGGTCGCGAACCTCGTCCTCCGTGACGTTCACTTCCTTGTGCTTCAGCTCCCGGATAATCGCCCCCCGCTCGAGCTGCAGGCGCACGCGCCTGCGGAACGCGGGGAGGGTGAGCCCCTCCCTGGAGAGCATCTCGGCGAACTGCGCCTCGTCCACCGCGTTCGCCTTCCGGAGGTTGTCGATCACCCGGTCGACGTCCTTCTCCGAAACCGGCTGCCCCTTCTTCTTCAGCTCCGCACGCACCAGGGACGCCTCGACCAGGCCGTCGATCCACCGGAGGACCGCCGCAGCGTCGCGCTGCTCCCGCAGCAGTGCGTCCGCGTCCCCCACCGGCATTCCCAGCACGCCCGCGACCTCCTCCCGTATCTCGGAAAAGGTGATCGGATCGTCGTTCACCAGCGCGACGACGCCGTCGATCACGCGCGGATGCGCCGGGACGGGGGACAGCAGCATCGCCATCGCTGCGGCAACGGGCAGCAGGGCTTTCGTCCTTCTTTTCACTTTTTCCCCTCGAGCAGTTTTTCCAATAGGTCCGCGCGGACCCGGACGGACGCGGCGACGCACGCCTCGGAGAGCCACCGGCGGAACGCCGCCTCCCGCCGCCCCGAAAGGAGCGACCCGCGGATCCGCTCCCCCTCGGTTTCCAGCGTCTGCGGGCGTGCGGCCTCCCTTTCCTCGACGCGGAACAGACAGACGGAGTCCTCGAGGAAGACCGGCTCGCTCACCTCGCCCGGCCGCATGTCGAACAGCCCCCGGGGAAGTTCCGGCGGGAGCTCCTCCCGGGAAAAGAAGCCCAGGTCCACTCCCCTCCCGTCGGCGCTCCTCCCCCCGAGGCCCCCTTCGCGCAGGAGCCGTTCCCGGGCGCCCACGGCCTCATCCGCCGACTCGAAGAGGAACTGCCGCACCCGGATCCGCTCGGGCCGGTCCGCCGTCCCCCCTTCCTTCAGGTACGCCTCCTCCACTTCCCGGGGCGTCACGGAGACGAGCGACGACGCGACCGCCTCGGCCGACCTGCGGTACAGGATGGATTTCCTGAGCCGTTCCCGCCATTCCTCCTCGCTCATCCCCACCTGGAGAAGCGCCTTCTCCAGGCCTCCCGCCGGGAAGTCTGCGCGGTACCGCCTCACCTCTTCCTCGAGGGCCGCGAAGGAGACCTCGATCCCCCGGCGGGCGCCCTCCCGCAGCACGATGGACCGCTCGATCAGCAGCCGGACCGCCTCGGAAACCTCGGCCCGGCCGGCCCCGCGCTCCTCCAGGGTCGGCGAGTAGCCGCGCGACGCCAGGATCTCCCCCTTCACCTCACCGAGGAAGATGGACACGTTGTCGACCTCGGCGACGACGACCCCGGCGTCGGGCGGACGGCGCGGGTCCCGCGAACAGGAGCAGAACAGGGCGGCCGCCGCGACGAGCGCCAGCGCGGCTCCCGCCGCGGCGCGGAACGTCATTTCGCCGGCGCGGTCGGGGCGCTCTTTCCCCCTTCCTCCGGCTCGACCAGGACGCGGATGGTCGACGATTCCCGCAAGCCGGCCACGAGCGTCTCGAACGCCTCCCGCTGCGCCGCCTCCTCCTGCTCCGCGAGGAGCTGGGGGCGGACCTCCTCGAAGCTGCGGACGCCCGCGGGCTTCTTCGAGTACACCTTTATCAGGTGGTATCCGTACGCGGTCTTCACGGGGCCCGCGACTTCCCCGGGGGCCGCACCGAACGCCGCCGCCTCGAACTCCTTGGCGAAGTGGCCGCGCTCGATGTCCCCAAGGTCGGCGGCGATCTCGCCCTCCAGGCCGCCGGTCTCCTTCATGAGCGCCTCGAACGTCTCCCCTTCCTCGATGCGCCGGAGCGTCTCCTCCGCGCGCGACCGGTCGCGGAAGAGCATGTGGCTCACCCTCACCCGCGGGCCGGTCCGGAACTGTTCCGGGGCGGAATCGTAGATCCTGCGCAGCGACGCGTCGGTCAGGCCGGGCGATTTCGCGGCCACGTCCTTGAGCAGCGCCTCGAGCAGGATCGACTTGCGCTTCATCGAGAGCTGGGCGGCCACCTCGGGACGGCGGTCGATCCCCCGGCGAAGCGCCTCCCGCAGCAGGAGGTCCCGGGTGATGACGCTCTCGAGGAACCGAGCCCTTCCCGAGGGCGTGTCGAGCATCGGCCGGACGTAGGGTGGCAGCCCCTCGGCCTCCTTGCGCAGCATCGCCTCGGTGATGGCCTCTCCGTCGACGATCGCGAGGACCTTCCCCTTTTCTCCCCTGCCCGGAACCTCGCCGCAGGCCGACGCGCCGATCGCGCAAATCATGCCGAATATCAGCAGCCTACGCATGGGCCTTCCCCCCTGGAACATCATATGCTACTGCCCGTATCGAAGCGGTTCAACAGGTTTCTGGCCGCCGAAAGCACCTCCTCGGGCGCCTCTCCGGGCAGCCGCATCGACAGGATCTCCCCCCGGACGAAGGAGAAGGTCTTCCGTTCCTTCGTGACCCACCGTACCAGTTTGCCACGGTCGAAGGAGGAATGGGGGGAAAGGGCCAGGAAAAGGTTCCCGCCGCCGCGCTTGAGTTCCGCCACGCCGGCGCCGCGCATCGCGGAACGCAGCCGCGCGAGGTCGCACAGCGCGCGGGCCGGGGGGGGAAGCCGCCCGAACCGGTCCAGAAGCTCCATCTCGATCTCGTCGGCCGCGTCCACGGTCTTCGAGAGGGCGAGCCGGCGGTAGAACTGGAGGCGCTCCCCGGCTTCCGGGATGTAGTCGTCCGGGAGGAACGCGGGGATCCGCAGCTCCAGCTCCGGCTCCTCCTCCTGCGACGACGCCTTCCCCGAGATCTCCGCGACCGCCTCGGCGAGAAGCTGCGTGTACAGCTCGTACCCGACCTGGTGGATCTGCCCGGACTGGTCCTTCCCGAGCAGGTTGCCCGCCCCCCGGATCTCCAGGTCGTGGGACGCGATCCGGAACCCCGACCCCAGCTCGGTGAGCTCCTCGAGGACCGCCAGCCGCTTCATGGCGTCCTTCGTCAGGGCAACGTCCCTCGGGACGAGGAAATAGGCGTAGGCCCGGTGGCGGTCGCGGCCGACCCGCCCCCGGAGCTGGTAGAGCTGGGCCAGGCCGAACCGGTGCGCGTGGTTCACCAGGATGGTGTTCGCGTTCGGCAGGTCGAGCCCCGCCTCGATGATCGCGGTGCAAAGGAGGATGTCGGCCCGACGCGCCGCGAAGTCGTCCATCGCCCGCGAGAGCCGCTCCTCCTCCATCTGCCCGTGGCCGACGGCGATCCGGGCGCCCGGCAGAAGCTCCCGGAGGTATTTCTCCATCGCCGGCAGCGTCTGGACCCGGTTGTGGACGAAGAAGACCTGGCCGCCGCGACGGACCTCCCGCTCCACCGCCTCCCGGATCGTCTCCCCGGAGAAGGGGACGACGAACGTCCGGATGGAGAGCCGGTCCTCCGGCGGCGTGGCGATGAGGCTCACATCCCTCAAGCCCGAGAACGCCATGTGGAGCGTGCGCGGGATCGGCGTCGCCGAGAGCGTCAGCACGTCCACCGTCGCGCGCAGCTTCTTCAGCCTCTCCTTGTCGGCCACGCCGAACCGCTGCTCCTCGTCGATCACCACGAGCCCGAGGTCCTTGAACTTCACGTCCTTCTGCAGCAGCCGGTGCGTCCCGATGACGATGTCCACCGCGCCCCGCGCCAGCCCCTTCACGACCTCCGCCTGCTCCCTGCGCGCCCGGAAGCGGGAGAGGTTCTCCACGCGCACGGGGTACCCCGCGAGCCTCCGGGCGAAGGTCTGCTGGTGCTGCTCCGCGAGCACCGTCGTCGGCACGAGGACCGCCGCCTGGCGCCCCTCCATCGCCACCTTGAAGGCGGCGCGGACCGCGACCTCCGTCTTGCCGTACCCCACGTCGCCGCACACCAGGCGATCCATCGGGGTCGGGGAGCCGAGGTCCGCGAGCACCGCCCGGATCGCCTCCTCCTGGTCCGTCGTCTCCTCGAAGGGGAAGGCGGCCTCGAACTCCCGGAAGACGGCGTCCGGCGGCATGAAGGGCGCCTTCTCCGCGACCTGCCGCTTCGCCTGCAGGTCGATCAGATCCTGGGCCATCGCCAGGAGCTCGTCGCGCACCTTCCGCCGCGCGCGCTGCCACGCGGTGCCGCCCAGACGGGAGAGCTTCGCCCCCTCTTCCCCGGAAGCCACGTACCGCTGCACGCGGGACATCTTCTCCACGGGGACGAAGAGGCGGTCGCCCCCGGCGTACTCCAGCACCAGGAAGTCCCCTTCCGTTCCGGCCGCCTTGCGCCGGAGCAGCCCGCGGTAGATCCCGATGCCGTGGTCCACGTGCACTGCCGGGTCGTTCACCCGCAGCTCCGCCAGGGAGAACTCGTCGGGGACGGCGATGGCTTCCTTCCGGGCCCGCCGCGCCCGGGTCTTCTCCCCGAAGATCTCGGTCTCCGTGACGACAGCCATGGACAGCTCCGGCGCCCGGAACCCCCGCGCAACCTCCGAGGCGCACAGGAACACCCCCCGGTCGCGCCCCAGCGCCTCGCGGATCGTGTCGACCCGCGAAATCGGGAGGGCGTAGCGGGAAAGGAGGTCCTCCATGCGGTCCACGTGAGACGGGGAGAGCGACGTGACGACGAACCTCTCCCCTCTCTTCCACCACTCCCTCGCCTCCGTCGCGAGCGGATAGAGGAGCCCTTCCGAGGACGCGTCGGCGGTGCGGCGCCGGATGTCCTCGTTGCCCTCCGCCGCGGCCTCGCCCCGCAGCGGGTCCGGCCGCCGGAAGGGGGGGACCTCGATCCCGTCGAAGGCGAGAAGCGGGACGCCCGCGATCGCGCCGTGCCACTCCTCTTCCGCGACCAGCAGCTCTTCCGGCGGGGGGAACCCGGCCTCTTCCCCCGAAAGCGCGTAGTTCTCCCGTGCGTCGTCGAAGGCGTTGCGGAGCGCGGAAAGGCATGCGACGGAATCCACCGCGACCGCGACAGACCCTTCGGGCAGGTAGGAGAAGACCGGCGCGGCGCGGCCGTAGAGCCGCGGCAGGAGCGCCTCCGAGCCGTGGAAGCGGATCCCCTGCCGGATCGTCCCGGCCCAGGGGGCCGCCTCCCTTCCGGAGACCGCGGCCGCGAGGAACGCTTCCCGGGTGATCAGCTGGGAGCAGGGAAGGACGGTCAGCCGGTCCGGCCCGTCGCTCGCCCGGGCGCCCGCCGGGACGGTCCGCTGCGTCTGCGGGTGGAACCGGCGCACGGATTCGACGACGTCGTCGTCCAGGAGGATGCGCGCCGGAAGGGGATGCGCGGGGCTGTACACGTCGACGATCCCGCCGCGCACGGCGAAGTCCCCGGGATCGGACGCCGCGGGGAGGCGGGCGTACCCGAGGGAGACGAGCTTCGCGGAGAACGCCCCGATGTCGATCCGGTCCCCCGCCCCGATCGTCTCCACCGCGTCGAGGAAGACCCCGGGCGGGACGGTCTTTTCGGCCGCGGCGGCCGCGGCGGCCACCACGACGGCGGGAGGCCCCGCGAGGATCCGGTGGAGCGCCCGCATCCGGTCGTGGACCGCCGGAAGGAAGGGAGAGGCCTGCTCGTACGCTTCCACCTCGACGGAAGGGAACGGCAGGACGGCGTCGGCCCCGAGGTAGGCGGACAGCTCCCGGGCCGCCTCTTCCGCCTCCTTCGCGTCGGGGCACAGGTAAAGGACCGTCCGGGAAAGGCGCGAAAAGAGGCTCGCGGCGAGGAACGCGCGCGCGCCCGGCGGGACGCGCATCCACTGGACGCACGGCGGGGCCCCGCGCTTGCCCAAAGCCAGCGCGACGTGCTCGAAAGAAAGTGTGGTCGAAAAGGTATGCAAGCCCGGGTGGAAGCCTTCGGCGCTCCCCTCACACCGCGTCGCGCGGGACGGCGAGCATGGCATCGAGGGCCGCCTTCGCCTTGAGGCGGATCCCTTCCGGCACGCGGACCGACGGCGACATGGAAACCAACGAGTCGCGGACGTCCTTCAGCGTGATGATCTTCATGTTGAGGCAGATCATGGCGCGGTAGGGGACGTGGAACACCTTCCCCGGATTTTCCTTCCGCAGCCGGTACAGGATCCCCGACTCCGTGGCCACGATGAACTCCTTCGCGGCCGAGCGCCTGCAGTACTCGAGCATCCCGGACGTGGAGAGGACCGCGTCGGCCATCTCGACCACCTCCGGCCGGCATTCCGGGTGAACTACGAGGAGCGCGCCGGGGTGCGCCTCCTTCTCCTTCGCCACCTCGGCCGTCGTGAGCCGGTCGTGGGTGGGGCAGTAGCCATCCCACCAGGACAGCTTCCTTCCCGAGACCTTCCGGATGTAGTGCGCCAGGTTCCGGTCGGGGACCATGAAGATCTCCCTCCCCTCCGGGATCGACCGGACGACGTTCACGGCGTTCCCCGACGTGCAGCAGATGTCGGAGAGCGCCTTGACCTCNNCGGCATTGGCGGATGTGCAGCACAGGTCGCACTGCGCCTTTACCTCGGCAGTAGTGTTCACATAGCACACTACCGTTGCGTTCGGGTGGCCGGCTTTCTCTACTCTAAGCTCTTCTGCGTTGATCATGTCCGCCATGGGGCAGCCAGCCTTTATGTCGGGCAGCAGCACAGTCTTATCGGGACATAGGATGGAGGCGGTCTCAGCCATGAAGTGGACGCCGCAGAAGACGATCACGTCGGCGGAGGTCTTCGCCGCCTCGATGGAAAGGCCCAAAGAATCACCCGTGATGTCGGCGATCTCCTGCACCTCGTCCCGCTGGTAGTTGTGCGCCAGCAGCACGGCGTTCCGCTCTTTCAGAAGCTCCCGGATCTCCCCGGCCAGCGCGGCCTCTTCCGTGTCCATGGCCCTACTCTTTCTCCCTCTTCAGCGTCCGCGAGAACAGCTCCGAAACCGCTCCCCTGGCGTCCTTCCCTTCATGCAGAACGCGGAACACCTGCTCCGAGATCGGCATGGGGACCCCCGTCCGGGCCGACAGCTCCACCGCCGACCGCGCGGTGAGGAACCCCTCGGCCACCATCGTCATCCCCCCCAGGATCTCCCCGACCGGCTCCCCGCGCCCCACCCGCACCCCGACGGTGCGGTTGCGGGAAAGGTCCCCGGTGCAGGTGAGCACCAGGTCCCCGATGCCGGACAGCCCCGCGAAGGTCTGCGGGTGCGCGCCGAGGCGCACTCCCAGCCGGGTGATCTCCGCCAGCCCCCGGGAGATGAGGAGCGCCCGCGCGTTGTGCCCGAACCCCAGCCCGTCGCAGATCCCCGCCGCGATGGCCATCACGTTCTTCAGGGCGCCGCCGATCTCGATCCCCACGACGTCGTCGTCGGCGTAGAGGCGGAACCGGGCGCCCGCCAGCGCGTGCTGCAGGCGCCGGGCGACCTCGAGGTTCTCCGCCGCCACCGTGGCCCCCGTCGGCTTCCCCTCCCCCACCTCGCGGGCGAAGGTCGGGCCGGAGAGGACGGCCACGCGGGACGCGTGCGCCGGCGACGCGCCCGCGAGCAGCTCCGTCATCCGCAGCAGCGTCCCGTTCTCCACGCCCTTGGCCAGGGAGACGAGGCAGGCGTCGGAAGACAGAAACGGCGCGACCTTCGCGGCGACGCCCCGAATGTGGTGCGAAGGCACCGCGAAGGCGACCACGGACTTCCCCGCGACCGCCTCGGCGAGGTCGTTCGTCGGCCGGACCGCCCCCGGGACGGCGATGCCGGGAAGGAACAACCGGTTCTCCCGGTGCCGCAGGATGGCGTCGCGCACCTCCTCCTCGTGCGCCCAGAGGGCGACGTCGCCGTAGCTCTCCGCCAGCATGATCGCGAAGGCGGTGCCCCACGACCCCGCCCCCACGACGGCAACCGACTCGTTCCGGCTCCCGGTCACCGGCTTCCCCCTTCCCGCTGCCGCCCCGGCTCCGCGGCGCGGCGTTTCAGCCGTTCGATCTTTCCCGCGACGTACGCCGGATCGTCCCAGTCTCCCCGGATCGCTTCGTACTGATCGATCGCCCCCGGGAGGTCCCCCCGCCCCTCGAGCGACTGCGCCAGCCCCCAGCGCGCCCTGGCGGCGGCCCGGCGGTCGCCCGCCAGGAACAGGAGCTTGCGGAACTCCCGCTCCGCGTCGTCGTAGCGTAGCTGGCCGAGCCGGGCGTGGGCCAGCATCCAGCGCCCTTCCGTCGCCCGGCGGGAGAGGGGGTGCTTCTCCAGCAGCTCGGAGAGGACCTCGGCCTGCCGGTCGACCTCGCCCGCGGCGGAACGGGCGTGCGCCAGGAGGAACAGCACCTCGTCCATCCGCTCGAACCGGGGGAACTCCTTCCGGATCCGCTCGAGGCCGCCGGCCGCCGCCGCGGCGTCCATGTACTGCAGCAGGTGGATCTCGGAGCTGCGCAGAAGCGCGTGCGGCACCTCGGAGACCCTCGGGTAGTTGTACACGAGGGAGCCGTACGCCTCCAGCGCGGCGGGGAAGTTCCGGTAATAGGCCCCGAAGAGGTCCCCCTGGCGCAGCAGGGCGGCAGGCGCGTACCGGGACTGGGGGTGCTCCCGGGCGACCTCGCGGAAGCCGGAGAGCGCGATCTCCATCCGCTGCGCGAGGAGCTCCTTCTCCGCCCGCTCGTACCGCTCCCTCGCCGGATCCCCGCACGCCGACGCGAGGAAAAGCCAGCAAAGGAGGAAAACGCTACGCCGCCTCCCGCGCCCCCCGCGGGCCATCCGTCACTCTTCCTTCTCCGCCAGGCGGGCGATCGACGCGACCCGCTCGTTCTCCTCGAGGCCGATGAGGCGGACTCCCTGGGTGTTCCGGCCGATCACCCGGATCTCCCCGACCGCCATGCGGATGATCTTCCCGCCGTCGGTGACCAGCATCACGTCGTCCGTGTCGAGCACCTGGCACACGCCGGTCACCGTCCCGGTCTTCTCGGTCACCTTGAGGGTGATCACGCCCTTCCCCCCGCGCGACTGCTTCCGGTACTCCTCCACGGCCGTGCGCTTCCCGTACCCCTTCTCCGTGACGGTCAGCATCGTCCCCTGCGGGCGGAGGATGTCCATCCCGACGACGACATCCCCCTCCTCGAGGTCGATGCCGCGCACCCCGACCGCCGCGCGCCCCATCGCCCGGACGTCCTCCTCGTGGAACCGGATCGATATCCCCTGGCGGGTGGAGAGGAACACCTCCTCCTGCCCGGCGGTGATGGCCGTGGCGATCAGCCGGTCCCCCTCGTTCAGCCCCATGGCGATGATGCCGCCGGAGCGCGGGCGGGAATATTCCATGATCTCGGTCTTCTTGATGGTCCCCTGCGCGGTGGCCGTGACGATGTACTTCCCTTCCTCGAACTCCCGCACGGGGAGGATCGACGCGATGGACTCGCCCGGCGAAAGAGAGAGCAGGTTCACGACGGCGCGCCCCTTCGAAGCGCGCCCCGCCTCGGGAAGCTCGTGGACCTTGAGCCAGTACACCTTTCCCTGGTCCGAGAAGAACAGGACGTACGTGTGCATCGACGCGATGAAGAGCATCGAGACGAAATCCTCCTCCTTCGTCCCCATGCCGACCTTCCCGCGCCCGCCGCGCCGCTGCGTCCGGTAGAGACTGATCGGGTTGCGCTTGATGTAGCCGCTGTGTGAGACGGTGACCACCATCTCCTCGTCCACGATCAGGTCCTCGAGCCGCAGGTCCTTCGTCTCCCGCTGGATCTCGGAGCGCCGCGCGTCGCCGTAGGCGTCCCGGACCTGGCGGAACTCCTCCGCGATCACCCGGAGCAGCTCCGCCTCCTCGGCGAGGATTTTCTTCAGCCGCGCGATCTCCTCGCGGACCTCTTTGAGCTCCTGCAGGATCTTGTCGCGCTCCAGCCCGG
>DCUH01000009.1 GCA_002327765.1 bacterium UBA2219
CGCAGCCGCGAGCAAGACGGGGTATGCCCTCTCCGCGGCGGGGATCCAGGCGATCTGGGACGCCCTTTCCTCCGCGCTGACGACGGCCGGCAGCATCGGGAAGCGCCTCGTGGACTACCTCACGGGAGACGTCTTCGGGCGCCTGGGGGCCCCGGCGGGGGCGTCCGTGAGCGCGGACGTCGCCGCGGTGAAGTCCGACACGGCGGCGGTCCTGGTCGATACCGGCACCTCCGGCGTGATCGTGGCGACGAACAGCGACAAGACCGGGTACTCCCTCGCATCAGCCCCGCCCACGGCGGCCGCCATCGCGGACGCCGTTTGGGACGAGGCCTCCGCGGGGCACACCGACGCCGGCAAGGCGGGGGCGCAGCTGTGGACCGACATCGACGCCATCCTTGCCGATACCGACGTGATTGGTGCGGCGGGAGCAGGGCTGACCGCTGTTCCGTGGAACGCTGCCTGGGATGCCGAGGTGCAGTCGGAGTGCACGGACGCTCTGAATGCCTTTGACCCGCCGACGAAGGCGGAGATGGATACCGGCCTGGACGCTCTGCCGACGGCGGCGGAGATCAAGACGGCGGTCGAAGCGGCGGGGTCGTCCCTCGCGCTCATCAAGGCAAAGACCGATAACCTCCCGGCGTCCCCGGCGGCGGTCGGGTCGCAGATGGACCTCGTCAACGCCCCGAACGCGACAGCGATAGCCGCGCTCCAGGCCGGGCTCGCGCTTGACGCCACGGTGGCGAAGGCGGCGACCGTCGCCCTGGACGCAACCGTCGCGAAGGACGCGACGGTGATGAAGGCGGCGTCCTATACCGCCCCCGACAACGCGGGGATCGCCGCGCTGCCTCTGCTCGCCGAGATCGAGGCCTCCGCCGTCCTGGCGAAAGAGGCCTCGGTGGCAACCGTCGATGGGGTCGTCGACGCGATCAAGGCGAAGACGGACAACCTGCCCGCCTCCCCCGCGGCCGCGGGGGATTCCATGGCGCTGACCTCCGCCGCGGTCGACGCGATCCTCGACGAGGCCTTCGAGGGAACCACGACCTTCCGGCAGGCGCTCCGGGCGCTCATGTCGGTCCTCGCCGGGAAAAGCGGTGGGGGCGGGACGGATACGCTCACCTTCCAGGACCTCGGGGACACCAAGGCGAGGATCACGGCGACGGTGGATGAAAACGGCAACCGGACCACCGTGGTCCTGGATCTGACCTGATGCCCGCCGGCTACTGGCAGATCGCGGCGTTCCCGGCCGGGTACTGGGCGGTCGGGTACTGGCCGGTCTTTGGTTCCGGGGAGCCCGAAGTTGTCACAGGAGTGTTCTTGCCGACGTTCCGCAGAAGGAGGCGCTAACCATGACTCGTTGGAAGATCACCGTTGTCGCGATGATCCTGGTGTTCTCGGCGGCCGTCGCCGGCGCCCGGCTCTGGTACACGGAGGACTTCTCCCTGGGCACCAGCACCTCCGTGACCTCCACGGGGCTGCCGCTGACCAGCTTCAACGCCTCCAGACTGCCGCTGACCACCGGGAGCAACGTCGAAGCGGAGATCGTCTCCCTGCGCGCCCAGGTCGTCGCGCTGCAAGCGGCTGTAGCGACGAAGGCCCCCCTGGACTCCCCGACCTTCACCGGGCCCGTGATCCTACCGGCGACCACCACCATCGGCGTCGTAAGCGGGACAGAGATCGCCTACCTGGACGGGGCCAGCTCCGGGCTGCAGGCGCAGCTGAACGCGAAGGCTGCCAACGAAAACGCGGTGATCACCGGGTCCCTTACGGTCACGGGAGAGGTCAACGCGCCGCAGTTCAACGGATCGGAGTCCGGGGATCACTACGCGCACCTGGGGAACGACAACGACATCACCATCCCGTCGACCGACAACGCGGGGCTGATCTGGTACAACCGGACGCTCGCGAAGTGGCGGGTCACCAACGACAACGCCGGGACGGTCGCCGACCTGACGGTGACGCCGTAGATGGGGCGGACCGCGTATCCGAAAATCATGATCACCCGGGAGGAGAAGCGACTGTTGGTGCAATCCGGTGTCTCCGAAAGCGCGGCCCGGAACTGGTTTTTCAAAATCTCCGGCCCTCCTCCGTCGATGTACGACCACATCGAGGACGTGACCGGGCGCCCCATCGAGATCTCGGACGAAGAATCGGCGCCGGCGCGGACGGCCGAGCAGGGGCCTCCTCCTCCCGGAGGGTTCTGCTGGATGGGGTTCGAGGTCTGGGAGGTGTATGGGATCACCCGGGAGCGAACCTGCGAACTGTGCGAGCAGGCGAAGCGGCAGAAACCGGAATGCCTGAGGGCGTCTCTGGAGGCGGTGGCATGAAGAAGATAGCGGCTTTCGCGGTCCTGCTCCTGGCGGTTCCCCTGCTTGCTTTCGCGGATCAGGTGTACTGGGCGCCGTCCACGACGACGACCTCCGGCTACACGTTCACGTCGGCCGAGATGGCGACGATGAAATACTACGTCCGGATCGACAAGCCCAACCCGCGGGACGCCGTGGGGTCCACGGGCTGGAATCAGGCCGGCACCTGGTATTACGTCGGGGAGGCGGTCGGGGTGACCTCCTGGCCGTCGAACAACAACCTGTCCGCGCTGTTCGTTTCCTACGGCTTCGCGGGGCAGGCGGTCCGGATCACCGTCTCGCAGGCGTTCAACGACAACGGCGTGGAGCGGGATTCCCAGCTGTCCAACGTCTGGACCTGGACTTCCGACGGCACGCCGCCGTTCGTGTCCAACTTCTCCCCGGCCAGCGGGGCGACCGGGGTGCCGGACAACACGACCTCGTTCTCCTTCCAGTACGGGGACACGGGGCTCTATTCCGCCGGGGCGAACCTCTCCGCGCTGTCGGTCTCCTGCCCGGGGTACGCCCCCGCGGCGAAGACCTGCGCGTCGGGGGGTGCGGTCGGTGCGGCCCCGCTGACCTGCTCCGGGACGCCGGCGCTCTACACGGTCACATTCCCTGGCTTGTCGCTTGCCGCCGACAACGTGGTCACTTGCACGATCACGGGGGCCGACCTCGAGGATCCGGCGAACACGCTCTCGGCGACGTATTCCTTCACGGTGGCCGCGGCGTCCCCGGTTCCCCTGTCGATCGACACGACGACGCTTCCGGACGCCCGCGTGGGCGTCTCCTACACGGCGCCGATCTTGGTCTCCGGCGGGCAGCCGCCCTATGTATGCGACAACACGGTCGGTTCGCTCCCCCCGGGAATCCCGCTGGCCTCCGCCTGCGCGGGGTTCGGCCCTGGGGTGCCGACGGAGGCGGGGACGTACAACATCACACTGGAGGCGACCGACGCCCAG
Source organism: bacterium UBA2219 (assembly GCA_002327765.1). Lineage (GTDB taxonomy): Bacteria > Desulfobacterota > Deferrimicrobia > Deferrimicrobiales > Deferrimicrobiaceae > UBA2219. The sequence goes on from DCUH01000009.1 coordinate 3,305, forward strand.
GGCGCGACGGACACCCAGGCGCTTTCCCTGACGGTCCTGCCGGCGGCCCCCGGAGGGCAGTTCACGCTGACGGTGGCGTCCGACAACGACACCTACATCAACCAGGGCTCCCCGGCGGTGAACTACTCGACGGAAGACTCTCTGCGAGCGTACGTCTGGCCGGAGCGGGTGGAGGCGAACACCATCCTGGACAAGGGGAAAACCTCCGATCTGCCCGACAACGTGTCGCTCGTGCGGTCGGTGTACCGGGTCTACCAGACGGGGTACGACGGCGCAGGCATCGACAACCTGGTCCTCTATGTTCGCCCGGTGACCGGGACGGTGAACCCGGACAACGTGACCTGGGAGAATTTCTCCGGGTACACGGGCGCCGCGGTGTCGTCGACGACCGTCCGGTTGACGGAGGGCTGGGTGGAATTCGACGTCACTGCGGTCGCCCAAAGTGCGTACGCAGCCAGCAAGGCGGACTACCTGGTGTCGATCGGCTCCGGAACGCTGGGGGCCAGGGATCAGAACCGGATCTTCGCATCCTCGCAGCACTCCGACCCCGCGAAGCGCCCGCATACGGTCCACACGTATATGCTGCTGACGTCTGAGGGGGGGGATTCCGTGCCGGCAAAGGGGAAGTTCCGGTTTGGACCCGGCTCCAACCCGAAGCATTTCTCCTGCGTCGAGTCCCCGGAGCCGCTGCAGTACAGCTCGGCGGTCTGGAAAATCAAGAAGTACGGAACTCGTCCGGAAATCTGGGTGGAGGTCGAACAATGAGTGGCGGATACGGCACCGATGCCCTGGAGGTCACCGTCGTCGCGACGACCGGCACGCCGTCGCCTTCCTCGCCGGTGAACCTGTGCAATTCCGCGCTGGCGGACCTGGGGCAGATGCCGATCGTCTCCCTGGCCGACGACACGGACTCGGCCCGGATCTGCCTGGTCAAGTGGCCGGAGGTCCGGGACGCCGTCCTGCGTCTGCATCGCTGGCGCTGCCTGACCCGGCGGGCGCAGCTGGCACGCCTGGCGGAAGCCCCGTCGCACGGGTTCCTGTACGCCTACGCGCTGCCGTCGGACTGCTTCCGGGTGCTGGAAGCGCATTTCCCCGCGGGCACGCTGGTCAACCCCGCCTGGGCGGTCGAGGGGAGAGCGCTTCTGACCGACGAGGCGCAGGCGTACGTCTCCTATATCGCGTACGACGTCCGGGAGGACAACATCTCCCTGTTCGATTCCTCCCTCACGGCGGTGATCGTCGCGCGCCTGGCGGCGGAGATCTCCCCCGCCCTGAAATCCGCGGACCGGTTTGCCTCCCTGTGGTCGGCATACGAGCGCAAGTTCGTCGACGCGAAGGCCGTGGACGTGGCCGAGGCCTCCCGGCCGGTCGCCTCCTGCATGACCCTCCTGGGCGTGCGATGAACCCCGTCTATAAATCCTTCAACGGCGGCGAGATCTCGCCGCTGATGGCGGGCCGGCTGGACCTGCCCAAGTATCACGACGCCTGCCTGGCCCTCGAGAACGCGATCTGCACGGTGCAGGGGCCCGCGGTGCGCCGGGGAGGGTTCCGGTACGTCGCGGAAACGAAGACCTCCTCGAAGAAATCCCGTCTGATCCCGTTCGAGGCGGCCGCCGACGCGGCGTACGTCATCGAGGCGGGCGAGGGATACTTCCGGTTCTTCCGGGGGCTGGCCCGGGTAGAGTCCGCCGGCGCGCCGGTGGAGGTCGTCACGGCGTTCCTCGAGGCGGAGTTGTTCGACATCCACTACGCGCAGAGCGTGGACCTGCTCTACCTGGTGCACGGGCTGCACGCCCCCAGCCGGCTGTCCCGGCTGGCCGCGGACGGCACGCAGTGGACGTACGGGGACGCCCGGTACAGCCCGGCGCCGCTGTACGAGGCGGATTCGGACTACTCGGGCGGGACGATCTCGGTCTCCCCGGACGCCGTGACGGGCACGGGAGTAAAGGTCCGGGCGTCGGCGGACCTGTTCCTGGCCGCGGACAAGGACCGGATCCTGAAACATCTCGGGGGGCGGGCGTCGATCACCGCCGTCGGGTCGGCCCGGGAGGCGACGGTCGAGTTCCTGGACGACTTCCCGGCGGCGCTGGCGCCCGAGGCGGGATCGGGCAACGTCGCGACCTCGGGTACGGCTGCGTCGTTCGTGGTCGCGCACGGGCTGGCCGTCGGGAACTGGGTGCGGCTGACCGGCGGGGCGCAGGCCGGGGAAAAGAAACGCGTCGTCGGGATCGTGGACGACACGCACGCGACGCTGGAGAGCGCGTACTCCGTCGATCAGGCGGGGACGACGTGGAGCCTGGATAAGGAGATCGCTCCGGCCGGGTGGGATCTGGACGGGTCCCCGGTGGCGACGCTGACCCCCACGGTGGCCTCCCCGGTCGGGGCGATCGCAACCCTGAACCTGGCGGCGGCGGGGTGGCGCGCGGCGGACGTCACCGCGGGCAAGTACGTCAAGGTCAACTCCGGCATCGTCAAGCTGACCACCTACGCGTCGAACACGGCGGTCTCCGGGCAGATCGTGAAGGAGCTCTCCGGCACCACGGCGGCCGCCGGCGGCGCCTGGAGCGCGGAAGTGCCGGCGTGGAACGCCTCCGACGGGTATCCGGCGGCGATCTGCTTCAATAAGGGCCGGCAGGTTACGGGCGGCTCCGCCCGGCATCCGAACACGCTGTGGTTCTCGCAGTCCGACGACTACGAGAACCACGGCGCCGGGACCAACGCGGCGGACGCCTTCTCGCTGACGCTGACCGGCGTCGGCCGCAACCAGGTGCGCTGGCTGATGCCGGCGAAGGCGCTGCTGGGGGGCACCTCCGCGGGCGAGTTCTCGATCACGAGCGGGTCGGACGTCGCGCTGACGCCGACCAATCCGGATCCGCTGCCGGAGACGACGCACGGCAGCCGGTCCGTCATGCCCGTCAAGGTCGGGCACCTGGTGCTGTTCGTGCAGGCGCAGGGGCGGAAAGTCCGGGAGATCTCCTACGATTATCGGGCGGATAACTACATCGCCCCGGACCTGACCCGCCTGGCGGAGCACATCACGGCGGGCGGCATCGTCGATATGGCGTATCAGCAGGAGAGCGAGTCGATCCTGTGGTGCGTCCGGTCCGATGGAGCGCTGCTGGGGCTGACCTACAACCGGGAGGAGGAGGTCTGGGGCTGGCACCGGCACGTAACCGACGGCTATTTCGAGTCCGTAGCGGTCGTCCCAGACCCGGAGAACCAGCGGGACCAGCTCTGGGTCGTGGTCCGCCGGACGATCGGCGGGGCGACGAAGCGCTACATCGAGGTCCTGGAACCCGACCTGCCGTACGCGGACTCCTTCGTGCGGTACTCTGGGGATCCGACGACGGCGGTCTACGGGCTCTCCCACCTCGAGGGGAAGGCGGTCGACGTGGTGGCGGACGGGTTCGTGGTGCCGGGGAAGGTCGTCTCCGGCGGCTTCGTCACCCTGGATTATGCGGCCTCGGAGGTCGTCGTCGGGCTGCACTACGAATCGACCGTGACGCCGACCCGGCCGGATTACGTCGACGATCGCGGCCGGACCACCATCGGCAAGAAGAAGCAGTGGCGCGAGGTCATCCTGCGGCTCAAGGATACCGGGCTGTCCGGGGTGACCGTCAACGGGAAGCTCTCTCCCGCCCGGGCGGGGTCGGATCCGCTGGGGTCTCCGCCCGCGATGTTCACCGGAGACGCGGTCTGGCCGGCGAACCTGGGCACGGACAAGGACGGCATCCTGGCCGTCCGGCAGACGCTGCCGCTGCCGTTCACGCTGGTGGCGATCACCGGCGATCTCGACGTGGGGGACTGATGAAACCATGAGCTGGCTGATTCCGGGACTGCTGGCGGGGACGTCGTTTCTGAAAGGGCTGACGAAGCGCGGCGCGGCGCGGCAGTCCGCGGCCTCCGAGGAGGAGAACGCGGTCGCTGCTCGGGTCAAGGGGATCTTCGAGGAGCGGGGGATGCGGCTGGAGCAGGACGCCCTGCTGTCCCAGATCCGGAACAACGCCGCGGCCGCAGGGATCGATCCGTCCTCGGGGTCGCCGCTGGAGGCGTATCTGCAGGCGGGCCGGGAGACGGAGCTGGATATCCTGCACGCGCGCTCCAACGCCGCACGGGAGGTGGGGGCGTACCAGACCCGGGCGAAGCAGCTGCGGCGCGCGGGAGACGACGCGCTGTTCGGGTCGCTGCTGGAAGGCGCGGGCGACGTCGCGAAGTTCAACTACCTGCAGGGGGAGGCGGCGTTCAAGCCGTCGACCGGCAAGACGACGGGCAAGACCAGCCTGTCGGCGAAGAAGTACAACCTCGACCTGCCGAAATTCACCTTCGGGAGCTGACCTGATGCCGATCCGGATCCCTACGTACATCTCGAAGGGCGCCCCCGCGGTGGTCGATCGCGGGGGGGTGTCGCCGACGGCGACCGGTGGGCTGGTCTCCCAGGAGCTGGAGAGCGTCTCGAAGGTGCTGGCCGGGATCCAGCTCGACGCGGACCGGAAGGTGGCCGATGCGACCCGTCTGGCGGAGCTGGTCGACCGGAGGGGGCGGTTCTCGGACCGGATCGGGCAGCTGCAGGAGGAGCTGGCGCAGGATACCGATCACAACACGTATTTCGGTCGGGCGAAGAAGGGGATCGAGCAGGCGGCCGTCGAGGCGATGGACGGCATCAACGATCCGGAGCTGAAAGCCTCCATGACGCAGTATGTGGCGGCCGAGAAGGAACGGCGGCTGCTCGACGCCCGCCACCAGGCCCTGAAGCTCAAGATCGACTACTCCAGTGCCGTGGGGGAGGAGAACCTCGAGCGGCAGGTCAACCGCGGGCTCGAGGCGACGGACGCCCGGGACCTGATGGCGGCCGAAGGGGAGATCGACGCGACGGTCGTCGGGCTGGTACGGGGCGGGGTCTGGACGGCGGAGCGGGGGGAGAAGACCCGCCGGGCGGCCCGGGGGAAGCTGGAGACCGCGATGGCGGAGCGGATGGCGGACCAGGAGCCGGGGCGGTTCCTGCAGAACTACGAGGAGGGGGTCTACAAGGACTCCCGCATCGACCCGCTGCGGCTGGAGACGATCCGGCGGTACGCGGTCAACCGGAACGGGGCCGTGGAGGCCTCCGCGGCCGTGACGCAGGTGTGGGAGGAGCTGGGGCCCAAGTCCGACGAAGACCCGGTCAACCTCGACCTGATGGTCACGGCGATCGAATCCCGCTTCCAGGGGGACGCGGACAAGACGAAGCTGGCGATCGCCGCGGTCAGGGAGAAGGCGGTCGCCCACGCGAAGGGCTCCGCGGAACGGCGGGACGCAAACCTCTCGGCGATATGGAAGGCAGTCGTGGGCGGCGCCCCCTCCGCACAGGTGATCGCCTCTAAGGAATTTTCCGCCCTGGACGGAAAGGCGCAGATCGAAGTGAAGGAACACCTCGAAAACCGCTCTTGGACGATGCGGCAGCGGGCCCGGGCGGACGGCTGGGTGGACCCGTTGACGGCCGCTCGCCATGAAGCGTACTGGCGCTACAGTCAGCCGGAAGAGCTGTCCGGCATGACGGAGAACGCGATCGCCGCGCTGTATCCGAAGCTGGGGGTTGACCTGACCGACGACCTGATGCGGATGAAACGCAACCTGGAAAAGCCCGGCACGCTGGATGATGCGAAGATCGACCAGGTTGATTTCAACCATTTCGCTCGCACCTATGGGATCTCCCCCGAGGACACAGACAATAAGGCGATCCTCGGGAGAATCAAATACCAGGTATTGATGGCGGTGGACGCGGAACAGAATCGGCTCGGCCGACGGCTCTCCCGGAAGGAAAAGGGCGAGATCATGAAGCGCGGCCTGGTGGAAGTCGACGTTCGCGGTCGTCAAACGTTCCTTGGGGCATTCGAGCTAACCGGGCCGATGCGCAAGCGGGTGTTCGACGTGGAGTATCCGGGAAACATCCTGATCCCGGAAGGAACCGAGGAGGGGGAGCGGGGCTGGATCGAAGGACAGCTCCGCGCTCGCGGCATCCCGGTCACCGAAGAAACCATTCGTGAACTGTACCTGCGGTACCTGGAGAAATAATGGGCCTGAAAGAGTTCAACGAGGGTCTCGATCTACTGGAGCGCGAAGGGCAGGCGCAGAAGGGGCTCGCCCGCTCCCTGTCGATCGCGGCGGAGAAAAACCCGGACGAAGAGGCGCGCCGGCGGGAGATCTCCCGGCGGACAGGATTGCCCGCAGACTGGGTTCCGGAGTTCAAGGACGATGCTTCCCGTCGGGAGCTACTGGGCTCGCCTGCGGTACGCGATCTTCCGCGGACGGCGCCGGGGACGGCGGCTTTCCTGTCCGATCCGGACAACGCCGCGATCGCCCACGACGATATCCGGACGCTTTCCCAGGTGGAGACCGCCGTCCTGGGGCTGGGGAAGGATCCGGGGACCGACCGGACTGCGAGGATCGGGGCGCTGAAACCCCTGGAAGACGAAGGCCCGGGGGTGATGGAGCGGCTGGGGACGGCCTACCGGTCCGGGCAGAAGCAGCAGGTCCTGGGGCGGCTGGGATGGCTGCTCAAGGAGGGCGATACGACCCCGGGGCTGCGCGAGGAGGCCTCCGCCCTGGACAAGGAGGTCGCGGCGGCCGAGCGGCAGATGGAGGAGCGGGCGGGGACGTTCGTCGCGGACTACCTGCAGCCGGCGGCGCAGGTCCTCGGGCAGATGGTCGAGTCCGGTAAGTTCGCCGTCGCCAAGGGGTCGGCGACCGGGATCCTCATGGGATCGGCCGGAGCGATGGCGGGGCCCGCGGCGCCTGTTACGGCGCCGGTGGCGGCCGCCGGCGGGTTCGCGGCGGGGATGACCTGGGGGTTCTTCGAGGACACCATGCGGGTCGAGGGCGGCTCGGCATACCTCGAGCTGTCGAAGTTGCGGGGAACCAACGGCGAGACGCTCCCCGAGGAGGAAGTCCGCCAAGCGGCGGCCGTCGTCGGGATCGTCAACGGCGCGCTCGAGCTGGGCGGAATGAAGGTGCTGGCGGCGCCGTGGAAGCGGCTGGTCCAGCGGGGAATCCAGAAGGCGATGCTGCAGGAAGCCCAGGAGGCGCTGGTGCGGCCGACCGTCGCGCGGGCGGCAGGGACCGCGGCGAAGGCCTACGCGGCGGGGGTGGCGGCGGAAACCGGCCAGGAGATCCTCCAGGAGACGACGAACGTCCTGGCGGAAGAGGTGCTGAAGAGCCGGCAGCCGGATGGATCGTTCGATCCGGCGACGCTGGAGGAGATCGGCGGGCGGCTGTATTCCATCGCCTCCCGGACGGCCCGGGCGATGGCGGTGATCGGCGCCGTGGGCCCGGGGGTGAACCTGCGCGCAGACGTACAGGCCGCCCGGGCGGCTACGGAGCGGGAGAGGGTCTTTCAGGCGATGGCGGAGGCCTCCACCGGATCGAAGCTCCGGGCGCGGCTGCCGGAGAAGTTCCGGGAGTTCGTGGACGGGGTGACGGCCGAGGGCCCGGCGGCGGAGATCTACGTGCCGGTGGAGCAGTGGAATACCTACTGGCAGAGCCGGAACCTGGATCCGGAGGCGGTAGCGACGGAAGTCCTGGGGGAAGGCGGCAGGTACCAGGAGGCGGTGGCCACGGGCGGAGACCTGGTGATCCCCACGGGGAGGTACGCGGAGGTCCTCGCGGGGACGGAACACCACGCCGGCCTGGCGAGAGACCTGCGATTCCAGCCCGGGGAGATGACGTTGCGGGAGGCGGAAGAGTTCCGGATGAACCTTCCGGCGCAGCTGGCGGAGCTCGACGCCGAGACGCAAAAGGCCGCCCCGGCGGAAGAGGCGGAGCGGAAGGTGTACGAGGACGTCCGGACGCTGCTCGAAAGCGCGGGGAGAACGCCGGAAGAGGCGGCGGCGGGAGCGGAGGTGTGGCGGGCACGGTACCGGACGCGCGCGCAGCGGCTGGGGAAGGATCCCTGGGAGCTGTACCAGGAGCATCCGCGGGAGATCGTGGGGACGGAAGGTGGCCTTCAGGCGGGACCGGCGGGGGAGCTGTCCCAGACGGCTCCCGTGGCCACGATCGCCGGGAACGAGCTGGGGGAGTTCGGGGACGACATTGGAAAACTGCGAGAGGCGGCCGTCTCCTGGTTCAGGGAGAACCTACAGAGGCCGAATATCCGCATCAGGCGGCCCGAGCTGGATGGTGAGATCCGCTTTTCCGGGAAGGGGCGCAAGAAGTTCAGGAAAAACAGCGCGAACCCCTCGAAACTCCAGATGGTCGTCGCGGTAAAGGACATTATCGAGAAGGGCGATTACGCCGGCCGGCACCCCGTGAACAAGCCCCGGGCGGATTCGATCGTGGCTTTCCACTGGTTCGATGGAGATGTTCGCTTGGCGGACACAGATCATCGCGCCAGGGCGCTCGTGGGGGAAGACGAGAACGGGAACCTCTTCTATGACCTGTACGCAGACGTGGAAGAGCACGACAAAGTAATGCGCCGCGGCAGTAACCGGCGTATCGAGGTCCGGCCTGACACGGCGCCCGAGGATGGCGGAACCACCCTCGATCAAAGTATACCTCCGGACGATGACGGAATCAACCTCCGGATCCTCCCCCAGGAGGAGGCGGGCAAGCAGTCCCGCCGCGGCTACATTCGGTTCGGCCCGGGAGGCGAGATCCGGATCGGACTGCTAAAGAACGCGGATCGGTCCACCTTCCTGCACGAGACCGGCCACGCCTGGCTCGAGGAGCTGCGGGAGGATGCGGCCCGGGAAGACGCCCCCGAGCAGGTCAAGGCCGACTGGGCGATGATCGCGATGCACCTGGGCGTGGCGGCCGACGGGAAGATCCCGGCGGAGGCGCACGAGAAGTTCGCCCGCACCGCCGAGGCCTATGTGATGGAGGGCAAGGCGCCTTCCGTCGAGCTGCAGGGGGCGTTCTCCCGGTTCCGGGACTGGCTGCTGCGGATCTACCGCGAGATCCGAAACCTGGGCGTCGAGCTCACCCCCGAAGTCCGGGAGGTGTTCGACCGCCTGGTGGCCACCGACGACGAGATCGCCGCGGCCCGGGGCGAGGCACTGCAGGAGCCGATCCTCGACAAGGAGACGATCGAAGGCCATGCGACTCCGGAGGAGGCCTCCCGCTACCGGGCCGTCGCGGAGGAGGCGAAGGCGGCCGCCACGGAGAATCTCAACCGGCACCGCACCGACGGGCGGGAGAAGCGGCTCGAGGAGTGGCGCCGCTGGGCGGAGGATGCCGTCGCGAGCGACCGGCTGCGGCAATCCATCGACGCCCTGGCCGAGGGGCCCGGGATCGACCGGGAAAGCGTCCGGAGGATCCTTGGGGACGAGGGGATGCGGGAGGTGCCGGAAGCGGAAGCCTCCGGCCTGTGGCGCACGGAAGGAGGTCTGGACGTCGAGCACGCCGCGGCGCAGGCCGGGTACCACGACGCCCGCCGGTTCGTCGAGGACGTCCTGGAGGCCGGCACGAGGGAGGAGGCGGTCCAGCGCCTGATCGAGTCGCAGGAAGCCGGCTGGGAGGAGCAGTACGGCCCGCAGGAGGCGATCCGTACCCCGGCCGCCCAGACGCAGATGGAGATCGAGTCCCGCATCATCGCTCGGGCGGCGTCCGAGGAGTCCCGGCGGGAGGCAGCCCGAAAAGGAAGAAGGTTCGAGCCCACCCCGCTGTCGATGCTGCGCGAATGGGCCGCGGAGAAGATCCGGCAGGAAAAGCTCACGGATGCCATCGGTGTCTACAGGCTGCTGGTGGCCTCCCGGAAGGCGCGCCGGCAGGCCCTGGTCGCCGCGAAAAAGAAGAACTGGGCGGCGGCCTTCCTGGCCAACGAGCGGGCCCGCCTCACCGAGGAGCTGATCTACGAGCACTATAAGGCCCAGAAGGAGTTTCGCAAAATGCGGGACGCCTGGCAGCGGGCCATCAAGACCGAGATCTCCTCCGAATACCGGGACCAGCTCAACCGGCTGCTGATGAAGTTCCGGCTGACCACTCGGCAGCTTCCCGTCTCCGACGAGGCGCCCTCCCTGGTGAAGTTCTTCGCCGAGCAGGGCGCGGGGCAGGAGGGGGACGAGATCGGGGTGATCTCGGCGTATTCGCCGGCGGAATGGATCGTCGAGGGGGACCCCCGGGAGATCTCGAAGATGACCTGGGGCGAGGTGCAGGAACTGCACGAGGCCCTCTCCTGGCTGGTCGGCCGCGGGCGCGAGGAGAGCAAGGCTACCATCGAGTCCGGGAAGAAGGCGGTGGCGGATGCGATCGCGGAGGCGCTCTCGGAGTCCGAGGGGCTGAAAAGGATCGTGCCGCCGAAGGACACCACGGTCCGGCACAAGGCGCGCAAGGCGAAGGAGGGGTATTTCGCGGGGCTGGACAAACTGCCGCGCCAGATGAAGTGGATGGACGGATTCAAGAACGTCCGGAAAGGGGGCAAAGCCGGGGCGAACGAGCGGCTGATCCTCAACCCGATCCAGCACGGCCTGGGCGAAAAGTACCGGGAGCAGGAGCGGCTCCAGAAGCTCTTGAAACCCCACCTGGAGCAGCTGGAGGCCTCCGCGGAGAAGCATCCCCGCGATCTGACGCACGCGCCGCTGCCGGCGCTGCTCGAGCGGTACAACATGCCGTGGACCTTCGAGCGCGTGGTGGCGGTGGCCCTGAACATGGGCACGCAGGAGAACCGCAGCCGGCTGGAAACCGGGTACGGGCTGCGGGAAGGGCAGATGGACCAGGTCGTCTCAATCCTTTCCGAGGCCGACTGGCGGGCGATCGAGGGGATCCAGGAGGCCATCGGCACGATGTTCCCCAAGATCGCGGAGGTGCACGCCAAGATCAACCACTTCCCCTTGAAGAAGGTGCGCGGGATGAAGTTCGCCGTGCGGGCGGCGGAAGGGAAGATCATCCAGGTGCAGGGCGGGTACTACCCGCTGCGGTACGACGGGGAGATCCTGCGGAAGATCGGTCAGTGGGGCGAGCGGGACGAGCTGCTCAACCGGCACCAGGGGGTTCTGCAGACGCCCAGCGCCAAGAAGGGGTTCACGGAGGCCCGCCGCAAAAACGTCGTGCTGCCGGTGAAGCTCTCCCTGTCGGTGCTCTCCGAGCACGTCGAAGATGTGACGACCTACGCGCATGTGGCGCTTCCCGTGCGGGACGCCGACCGGATCACCCGGGACGCGGCCTACATGGAGCGGGCGGAAGACGTCATGGGGAAGGAGAAGGCCGACCAGATCCGACCGGCGCTGAAAGACATCCTCCGGAGGGACGGCCGCCGCAAGGACACCGCCGAGCGGGTGTACGCCTGGTCCCGGAAGCTGACGTCGCTTTACTACATCGGCTGGAACTTCTGGACCGCGGCGCAGAACCTGGTGAACCTCTTCCCCGTGCTGATGGTCGGTGGACGGAAGGTGTTCGCGGACGGGATGCTGGATGTCTATTCCCGTCCCCGGGAGGCATACCGGGAGATCCTCTCGAAATCCGCCTACATGGCGCAGCGCGCCGAGGCGCTGGACCGGGAGATGGTCCGGGGGTGGTCCCGGTTCGGAAAGCAGCGGGAAATCAAGGGAGTGTCGCTGGAGGACGTGCGGGAGGCGGGGTACGCCCTGATGAAGATGACCGATACGATGTACACCCTGCCGATGTGGCAGGGGGCGTACAACGAGGGGCTGCGGCTCTACGAGGGCGACGAGGAGCAGGCGATCCTGCATGCGGACGACCGGGTGCGGTCCGTGTTCGGGTCGGGGCTGACGGTGGACATGGCGCGTTTCCAGCGGGATCCGGGGCTGATGTCGCTTTTGACGCAGTTCGCGACGTTTTTCATGACGCAGCAGCAGCTGGTGGCCAACTCCTACCAGGCGATGAAGGCCGGCCAGATCACGAAGCGGCAGTTCCTCTACGATTACGCGATGGTCATGATCTTCCCGTCGATCGCCTCCACTGTGCTGTTCTCGCTGCTTACCAAGGCGGAATTGCCGGAGTGGGAGGAGATCTTCGGAGACCTGTGGTCCTACTCCCTCGGCGGGCTGCCGGGGATCCGGGACATCGTTCCGTCCGCCCAGGCGATCTTCGGGAAATCCCGCAGGCCTCCCGCGGGAGTGCGGATCCCGGCGGCCGAGATCGGTAAGGACATCCAGAAACTGCTAACGGACGCCGCCTCGCTCGAGGGCGACAAGGTGGCCTGGGACCTGGCCAGGCTCGCGTCCTTCTTCTCGGGGATCCCGGCCGCCCGGACCTACGAGCGCTGGAAGAAGGGGAGCAAGCAGGGCCTGCCGCAGAACGTCCTGATCCCGGCCAGGGACTGAAAGGGCTGTCAAAAACGCACTGATATTATCAGTGGTATTTCGCAAGGGCCCGCCTTCGAGCGGGCCTTTCCATTTTTAGGGAGGCCACGATGACGATTTCCAGCACGGAGGTCCGGAAGGAATACACCGGCAACGCGTCGACGACCACATTCCCGTTCTACGGCACGGTCTACGCGGTCACCGACATCGTCGTGCACGTGGCCGGGTCGCTGATGACGCAGGGGGTGCATTACGACGTCGTCGGGACCCTTCCGGGGCCAGTGAACGTCGTCTTCAGGGCGGCCTACATCCCCGCCTTGGACGCCTCCGTGATCATCGAGTGCAACATCCCGGAATCGCAGGCGACCGACCTTCCCGCCGCCGGCCGGTACACGGAGGCGAACGTCGAGCAAATGGCCGACAAGGTCACGCGGCTGATCCACCAGATCAAGGGGCGCTCCGTCCTGCTGCCGCTGGGCTCGCCGGTGGCGGGGCCGCTGCAGATGCCGCCGCTGGAGCCGCGGAAGTTCTTACGGGCGAACCCGGCCGGGACGGGACTGGAGATGGTGGCCTCTTCCCTTGCGGATCTCCAGGGAATCCTAGACGACACGATTCCCAGCTGCGCGCAAGCCGCACTTCCTCCCGCAGGCACTTCGGGGCGGCTGCGGAAGTTGACGGATGCCGAGAGGGGGATCTTTGTCGACA
>DCUH01000113.1 GCA_002327765.1 bacterium UBA2219
CGGGGATGACGGCCACGGTGTTCGACCTTCCCGCCACGCGCCCCTTCGCGGAGCGGACCATCGCGCGGTTCGGCCTTTCGGACCGGATCGACTTCCGCGAAGGCAGCTACACCGACGACGCGGTGGGCCTCGGGAAGGAGTACGACGTCGCCTGGATCTCCCACAACCTCCACGGGGAAGGGCCGGAAGAGGCGGAAAAGGTCGTTGCCCACGCGGTGTCCGCACTGAAACCCGGGGGGCTGCTCTTCATCCACGAGTTCATCCTGAACGACGACCGGACCGGCCCGCTGTTCCCCGCCCTGTTCTCCATCAACATGCTCCTCGGGACGCCCGCGGGGCAATCCTATTCGGAGCGGGAGCTGAAAGGCATCCTCGAGAGGAACGGCGTCGTCGACGTCAAACGGCTGGATCTCAAGACGGCGGTGACGTCGGGGATCGTGTGCGGGAAAGCGCCCGGGTAAGCGGGGAGCTCCGCTAATCCAATTTCGGGGGGAAATTGTTCCGGTAACTGTAGTCGACGATCCGGACGATGACATACCCGAGCAAAACGGCCCCGGCGACGTAACCGAAGACACCCCAGCCTCCGACACCGTCCATCATGTTGTGCCTCCTTTCCGCCCGCAGGCGACGTTGTGCGTCGGCTTTTTTCCGCCGACGTCGCCTTGAAGTGTACTATAATTTCCCTATTTAGTCAAATATCTGACCGTATGTTATTAATATCATTGTTTTATGTGTGGAAGCGGCAATTTTCCGCTGCAAAATCGACGAAGATGATATAATATTAAATTTGGAACAGGGCAGGCGCTGTAAATCATTCCACAATAAAACGGATTTTACAGGCTTAACCATATTTTGATGAAAAAATACGGTTATTCCTTTTATTACCTCTTTTTGGAACGATGTGCGCCGTCAAGTGCTTTCATTTTCTGATGAAAGCGGATTATTTGTCGGAAATGCCCATAGAAGCAAGGAAAAGGAGCGCGAGATGAAAGAAAGAACCATCTACATCACCGAACTCGACAGGAAGCGACTGGTGGAGCGTCTCCTTTCCTCGGAATCGGTCCCGGAAATCGACCAGGACAACCTGGCGGAGCTGGAGCAGGAGCTGCTGCGCGCCGAGATCGTTCCCCCCCGGGAGATCCCGGGCGACGTCGTCACGATGAATTCCACCGTGCGCCTGAAAGATCTGGACACCGGGAAAGAGGTGACGTACACCCTCGTGTTTCCGGCGGACGCGAATGCCGCGGAAAACCGGATATCCGTCCTCGCCCCGATCGGGACCGCGCTGATCGGCTATCGTGTCGGGAATGTCATCACATGGAAGGTCCCGGCGGGCCGGCGGCGTCTGAAGGTGGAGGAGATCCTCTACCAGCCGGAAAAGGCGGGGGACTTCGACAGGTGATCCGGGTCGTCCGGGCAGGCGGTCAGGGGACGGTCACCCCCCATTCTTTCAATTTCACGGTAATCCATTGGATGTCGGCTTCTTTAAGATTGTTGAACGACCAGTGATAGGCGAGGATCACCCGATCCTCTTCATAGACGGGACGTTTGGGGTCCGCCGGGCCGGAAAGACCGAATACTTCCCGGAATTCGGGCCAGCATCCCACCCCGAAGCAGACGATTGCCTTGGGAGATAGTTCCTTGCGGGCGTCCCGAATGCGCGGGAACCGGTGTCTTGCCACGTCCTTCCGGTACTGTGCCATGTCCCCGGGTCCGTACCCGAACAGGTCGAGATAATGGGGCGGGAAGGTAGATTTCCACCCGGGCTTCCCGAGCGGGTAGAGGTTCCCGTGGGCGATCCCGGTGCCCGGCATGACGTTTACGATATTCTTAAGGATGTCATTTTCCGGCATGCGCGAAGTGGACAGCTCGGCACAGATTTTCGCTTCGACGAAGTCTCCATCGGAAGGCTTGAAGTCTCTCTTGGGATATTTGCGGCCTTCCCCATATAGCGCGCTTTCGACCTCCCGATCCCGGAAATACTTGTCGTGGCCGTAATGGTCCTCGATTCTGCTTTCCTGACCCGGTTCCCAGGGAAGCCTCTCCTCCATTCCGAAAAACCACAGGCCATTCTTCGTTCCATCGCCCCATCCGAGCTCGTTGCAGGCGAGGAGAAATCGTTCCGCCCGCGTCAGACGGCCGCTTTCCATACCGGATGTCCTCCTTGGCCGCTTACCTTAAGCCGTCGGTTCCCAAATGTATTTCCCGCTCGTATCGATGTACCCCCATTTTCTCCAATCGCCTTCGCTTTGTACAGGAGCGGTCCCTCCCTCGAATCTCCCGCCCCAGGACCAGTTCTTCGGCGGGATGCGAACGTTTCCCGACCGGTCGATGTAGCCGATGCCTCCCCGGCGGAAGGCGATCGATGCCAGCCCTTCGGAGAATTCGCGGGCCCACAGGAATTCCTTGCGAGGCTCTATCGCCCAATCTCCGTGCCGGTCGATGAAACCCCAGCCGTGCCCTCTCGCATGGACAGCGGCAACTCCCTCCGAAAACGGGTTCGCCTCGGAAAAAATTCTTCCGCCGCACGCGGCCTCCCCTGAAACATTGATATATATCCAGCGGCAGTCGGGCGGCGGCAACATGACGGCAGCAAGCCCCTCCTGGAAATGCTCCGTGCCGCAGAACATCGGAGGGACCGCAAACCTCCCGGCGGTGTCGATAAAACCGTGCAGTCCCCCGGGGACGCGGATGCTGGCCAGCCCCTCGCTGAACGGGGATGCAGTGTACCAAGATGAACCGCCCCCCGCATCTTCGGCGGGGAATGCCGGAGGGATGACGAACCGCCCGGCGGTATCCAGGTATCCGAAGGAACCGCCTCTCCGGGCCGCCGCAAATCCTTCCGAGAATTGCGGCGGGTTTCGGAATTTCCCCTCGAATGCAGCTTTTCCCCGCCGATTGATTACGACCCAGCCGTCGTCACCGCGTACGGCCCCCAGTCCGCAGCGGAAAACCGTGGCCTCTTTCCACTGCGGCTCGATGACCCAATCTCCGTGATGATCGATGTACCCCCACCTTCCCCTATGGACGACCGGGCCCGATCCCTCGGAGAACCAGAGGGCGTCCTCGAACCGGATCGGGACGACCACGTTACCCCGGTTGTCCATAAATCCGATCTTCCCGCCGATTCCGACACGGAACGGCCCGAAAGGGACTTCTTCCAGGCAGTTCCTGTTTGACCGGTTTTCCGCTGCCGCCATCGCCGCCGACGGGAAAAGCGCCGCGCCGATCAATCCTTTCAGCAGGCTTCTCCGGCTCAGCATTCGGCACCCCCCTTGGCCGCCTGACCGCGCGACCGCCATCTTTCTCAACAGGGAATATCCCGCACACGAGCGACAGTAACTGTCGCTTGAAGGGCCGAAACTCTCTTTAAAAGAAAAATTTTTAGGAGAGGGGAAGGAACGAAGATGTCCAAGGCCCGCTTGCGCGATTTTCCCGTCCTTGCCCGTTTCGTCGCCGGAATGATCGGGTGGATGGACCAGGAAAACGCGGGTGTTCCCGTCGGGGAATACGTCCTGGAGGAGGCGACCGGAGGCTACTCGAGCGCCCAATGGGAGGAGAGAGGGATCTCCGGGACGGTTTTCCTGAAGCTGTCGGCGTCCGCTCAGGATGCTCCCCGTTTCCGGGAAGGGGTTTTGTCGAATACCGGGCACGGGATGTTCGCATTGACGGTAGGACCCGATGGCGCATGGGTCGAGATCGAGATGATTTTCTATACGAGGCGGGCGCCGCCGTTCCTGCCGGAGATCCTCCCGCGGGACGGATCGGGCGCGGGTCTCGATGCGGCAAGGGAGACCCTTGCGGATGCGTCGGAGGCCGGTTTCTTCGATGCCGCGGAGTTTTTCCGATCAATTGAGGAGAGGCCGCTGGTATCGCTGCCGATGGAGGATTGATTTTTCCCTGTCTCCGGGGTGGATTCGATACGGGGGCCCGTGTCGTTCCCGCTTCAAGATGAAACGTGTTTATTCTCGCCCGCACCTGATAGGATTTTCTACTGTAAATATGGCAATCAACCGGATTCCGGATGCCCGGAATGGGCGATTCCGGCCCGAAAGGAGCCGCTTTGCCCCGGTTCGCCGCCAACCTGACCACGATGTTCAACGAGGTCGCCTTTCCGCTGCGCTTCGAAGCTGCGGCAAAGGCGGGCTTTGCGGCCGTCGAGTTCCTCTTTCCCTACGAATACGCGCCGGAAGAGGTCGCCGGCCGGCTCGCGGCACACAGGCTGCGCAACGTGCTGTTCAACATGCCGCCCGGCGACTGGGGGGCCGGCGAGCGCGGCATCGCCTCGCTTCCCGGCCGGGAGCGGGAGTTCCGCGACGGCGTGGCGCTCGCCCTCCGGTACGCGGAGGCGCTGGGCACCCCCTGCATCCACGCCATGGCGGGGATCCTTCCCGCCGGCGCCGACCGCGCGCGGCATCGATCCGTGTTCGTGGACAACCTTCGCCATGCCGCCGCCGAGCTGGAAAAGGCCGGGCGCACGCTGCTGATCGAGCCGATCAACACGCGCGACATCACGGGCTACTTCCTCGACACCCAGGCCGAGGCCCACGCCGTCCGCGAGGAAGTGGGGGCGAAAAACCTTCTGGTACAATTGGACTTCTACCACGCGCAGATCGCCGAAGGCGACCTCGCCACGACCTTNNTTCCGCCTGCTCGACGAGCTCGGCTACGAGGGGTGGGTCGGCTGCGAATACCGGCCGCGCGGCAGGACCGGGGACGGCCTGGGCTGGTTGAAGACGCTCGCCGACAACGATTAGAGGGGGTAAAGACATGGCACAGGCGGTCGCGTTTATCGGCACCGGCAGCATGGGCGCCCCGATGGCGATGAACCTGATGAAAGCGGGGTTCGATGTCACGGCGTACAACCGCACGCCCGGAAAGCTGGCGGCGCTTGCGGAAGCAGGCGGCCGTGCGGCGAACCGCCCCGCCGCCGCCGTCACCCCCGGCGGCATCGTCGTCACCATGGTCAGCAACGACCAGGTGCTGAAGGAGATCGTCGCCGGCGACGGAGGGGTTGCCGCGGCCCTGGGAGCCGGCATCCACGTCTCGATGAGCACGATTTCCCCCGACACCTCGCGCGAACTGGCGAAGCTGCATGCGTCCTTCGGCGGCCAATATGTGGCCGCGCCGGTCTTCGGCCGCCCGGAAGCCGCGGCGGCGGCGAAGCTCTGGATCATCCGATCCGGCGCCGCGCAGGCCAAGCTGGCGGCCCGCCCGCTGCTGGAGGCGATGGGGCAGTCGGTGCACGATTTCGGAGAGGATCCCGGCGCGGCGAACCTCGTCAAGCTCTGCGGCAACTTCATGATCCTGTCCGCCGTCGAAGCGATGTCGGAAGCCTTCGCCCTGGCCGAGAAGAACGGCATCGACCGCGCGGCGGTGGCCGCTTTCTTCGGCGAGACGCTGTTCGGGTGTCCCATCTACCGGAACTACGGCCGCATCCTCGCCGACCGGGCGTACGAGCCGGCCGGCTTCCAGCTCGCACTGGGCATGAAGGATGTCAAACTGGTGCAGGGAGCCGCCGGGTCGTCGGAAATTCAGATGCCCCTGGCGGAGCTGCTTCACCGACGCCTGGCCGATTCCCTTGCGAAGGGGCGCGGGCAAATGGACTGGACGGCGATCGAACTGATCGTCGCCGAGGCGGCGGGATTGCGCTAGCTCCCAGGGAGGCCCCATGAACATCGTGATCCTCGACGGGTACACCGAGAACCCGGGCGACCTTTCCTGGGGCGGGTTCGAGGCGCTCGGCCCGCTCGCCGTATACGACCGGACGCCCGTCGACCGGATCGTCGAGCGCATCGGATCGTCCGGGGCGGTGATCGTCAACAAGACCCCGCTGAGCAGGGCCACCATCGAGGCGTGCCCCTCCATCCGCTACATCGGAGTGCTCGCGACCGGCTACAACGTGGTCGACGTCGCCGCCTGCGCGGAACGGGGCATCGTGGTTACCAACATCCCGACCTACGGTACCGCGGCCGTGGCCCAGATGGCCATAGCCCTTCTCCTGGAGCTCTGCCACCACGTCGGGGCGCACTCCGACTCGGTGTTCGCGGGCGAGTGGCAGAACAGCCCGGACTGGTGCTACTGGAAATTCCCCCTCGTCGAACTGGCGGGCAAGACGATGGGCATCATCGGGTTCGGCCGGATCGGGCAGGCGACCGCCCGGATCGCACAGGCCCTGGGGATGAAGATCCTTGCGCACGACGTGCACAAGGTCCCGGGGCTCGAGAGCGAGAGCTGCCGCTACGTCGACCTCGACACCCTGTTCTCCTCCTCGGACGTGATCTCGCTGCACTGCCCGCTCTTCCCCTCCACCCAGGGGATCATCAACAAGACGAACATCGCCAAAATGAAGGACGGCGTGTTCATCATAAACACCTCCCGCGGCCCCCTTGTCGTGGAGCAGGATCTCTACGAAGGGCTCGAGAGCGGCAAGATCGGCGGGGCGGGCGTGGATGTCGTGTCGAGCGAGCCCATCAAGGCGGACAACCCGCTGCTCAAGGCGAAGCGCTGCATCATCACGCCGCACATCGCCTGGGCTCCGAAGGAGTCGCGGCAGCGGCTGATGGACATCGCGGTGCAAAACCTGGCCCGCTTCATCGCGGGGACGCCGGTCAACGTCGTCAAGGGCTGACCGGCCCGAGCCCCGCTTCCCGTTCGGCGTACGGTTCCGGGAGAGACGCGCCGGCAGGTTCGCATTGTCCGTCCCGGGCGATCGCGGCCTCGCCGCGACCGCTCATTTGCCCGGGGTGATCTTCGTGATCTTCGACCCCTGCAGGCCGATCCCGGCCATCAGCCCCTTCTGGCCGAATATGAACCCGTAGATGTCCTCCTTGGCCGTCGTCGAGGACAGGTTCTTCGCAATGCCTTCGTCCACGACGACCACGGTGGGGCCGACGCCGACCTCCCACCCTCCGCTTTTATCGAGGTAGCCGATGGCTTTTTCGGTCATGAAGAACATGGCGTAGCCGAACGACTGGGCCCCCGCCTGAAGGCCGTACGATGCCGAAACCGTGTTGTAGTAGCCGGCGGTCTTCCCCCCGACGATCAGGGCCCCCTCGCCGTATTGGCCGCCGACGATCAGCCCCGCCTTGATCACATCCGGAAAGACCAGGACGCCCTTGGCCACTTTCGAAAGTTCCTTGGCTGCCGGCGACCTCGCGTAAAGCTTCTCCAGGGCGAGCGCGACCTCCTTGTCGATCTCGGCGGCGGTTCCGGCGATGGCGGGAGCCGCGGTGAAAAGAAGGGAGATCGCGAGCAGCAGGACGAGAAGTGCGGGGACCACGGGGCAGAGAGCAGTTCGCTTCATAACTACCTCCTTCTTCAAGGGGTTGGTCACAAGTCAAGTCCCCAGCGGTGCTGCCAGAGAATCCCGAGTTGCGTGGAATCGTTCCCCGAGCTGGTGTGCACTCCGTCGCTGGCGTACAGCTTGACCGAGTTCCTCCGGTCCACGGGCAGCGCGAGCGTGGCTCCCACCCGGGAATTGTTCAACAGGTCGTCGTTTCGCACGCCGTCGGTCGTCGTGCGCCCGCCGTGATCGTAGGTCCCGCTCACCGCAACCCAGACGCCGCGGCCCAGGTTGTAGGTGGCGTGCGCCTGCGCCGTATAGACGGGGTCCTGCTCCAGCGTCTTCCCCCCGAAGTAGTCGTCGTTCCTGGTGAAAAAATACGCCCCCGCGGACAGCTCCAGCGTGAAAGGTCCCCACGCCTTGGAGATCCCGACGTCGGGCTTGACGAACCAGCGGTTGCTGCCGAGGTTCACCAGCTTGGTGCCGTCGTATTGCCCGAGGGGGGCGGACAGCTGGACGCTCGCCCCGAGGATCACATCCTGCCTGTAGTCCGCGAATTCCCGCACCGACAGCGCAGGGGCGCCGAAGAAATTGACCGAAAAACGCAAGAGCGGGTCGTTGAACCCGGAAACGTCGCGTTCCCGCGCCTGGCCCGCGACCATCGCGGTGCCGGAGAGGTCCGAAAACGGCAGGATGACGTCGAACTTCCCCGACCTGCCCCAAACGTCGAGCGTACGCGCATACGCCAGGATGCCGGTGTGGATCTTCAGCTCGGCATCCTTGAGAGGGGAGGAACCCGGGGTCGACAGGCCGCCATCCGAATGGACGTAGCCCGCGAGCAGGAAATGGACCCCGACCGGCGTATTGACGTAGGCCCTCGGCTCGATTTCGCCGGCCTGCGATTGCACGGCCGCGGCCAGGAAGAAGATCACGGCAGCCGCCCCGACCGATAAATCGACCCCATTCCGCCAGTTTCGATTCGATCCCTGCATCCGGTGACCCGCCGTCGTTTTTCGATCGCTCCATAACCTATCAGAGATCCTTCAATTCCCATACCTTTATTGCTAGCAGGCTCCGACCGGTATGTTTTACCGTTCCCCGCTGACGGGGGCGGCGAGGGAGCCGTGCGGGCGGATCGTCCAAGGAAAGGGATGGCCGCGGACTTTATCGCGCATGCTTCAAGTAACCTGTTGAAACGACAGCTGATCCATTGAGCTGCGCTGCGCGGTGTGGCGAGAGGGGGATTTTTCGGGAAAGGCATACGCACCGTTCGCGCCCACCAAAAGCTCCTGCCAGGCGGGCAGTTCCCTGCGAGAGGCGGAGACGAAATATCGTCTGCGAGGCGAAATGCCGCCTTCCGTCGCTATTGCATTTCTGTTTCCTTCCCGGGGTATAAAAAAAATTTCATTCCTATCAGGCAGTTAAAGAGCGGTGTTCTTCTTGAGGCCAATTCGCACGGATCATGCAATTGACCCGACAGCAGAAATGCCAAAAGGGGAACGCTATGAAAAAAGCCTGCGGATGGCTGATCCTGTCGGTGTTTGTCGCCTCGACGTTCGCAATCGAGGCCGGGGCCCAGCAGGATGAGGCCGTTGAGCTGGCGAAGAAGCTGGCGAATCCGATCGCTTCCCTGATCAGCGTGCCGATGCAGTACAACTACGACGAGTACGGCGGGCGGAACGACGGGGCCTCCGTCAGCCGGCTGAACATCCAGCCGGTGATCCCGATCTCGTTGAATGCGGATTGGAACCTGATCACGCGGACCATCGTTCCGCTTCTCGACCAGCGGGATTTCCCGCTCGACGCCATGAACGAATCGGGCCTTGGCGACATCACCGCAAGCCAGTTCTTTTCTCCGAAAGCGCCGACGGCGCGGGGCTGGATCTGGGGCGTGGGGCCGGTCGAGTACCTGCCAACGGCCACCGACAAATATCTCGGCGCCGACAAGTGGGGATTGGGCCCGACGGCCGTCGTGCTGAAACAGCGGGGGCCGTGGACGGTCGGGATGCTGGTCAACCACATCTGGTCCGTGGCCGGCGATGACGACCGCCCCGACATCAACGCCACGTTCCTCCAGCCGTTCGTCAGCTACATCACGAAGACCAGGACGACTTTCGGTATCAACACGGAGTCGACCTACGACTGGAAGAACGAGGCGTGGTCCGTGCCGGTGATCGCCCAGGTGGCGCAGATGTTCAAGGTCGGTCCGCAGATCTGCCAGTTGACCGTGGGCGCGAAATATTGGGCCGAGTCGCCGGACGACGGTCCGGACGGCTGGGGGCTGCGGGTGCAGTTGACGTTCCTTTTTCCGAAGTAGGGGGAAGCTGTGGATCACGAGCGCTGGAGCGCCGGACCGTCACTACAGGAGGAGACGTTCATGAAGAGAAGCACGGTTGCAAGGGGGATCTTTTTTCTGTTGGCCGTTCTGCTGGTAATCGCCGCGGCGGCGGAAATCTCGACGGCGGGGTCGCTTGCCTCTTCCCTCGGGGTCGCCCCGTATCCCTCGAAGGGGCAGTCCGCCCAGAAGCAGAACCAGGACGAGGGGGAATGCTTTGCGTGGGCGAAGCAGCAGACCGGGATCGACCCGATCGCGGCGGCGAGCGCCCCTCCCCCCGCGGCCGCACCGGCGGCGGGAGGAGGGGAGCGGGTCCGGGGCGCTGCGCGGGGCGCGGTCGGAGGGGCGGCGATCGGCGCCATCGCCGGCGACGCCGGGAAGGGCGCGGGAATCGGCGCCGTGGCCGGGACCATGGCCGGAGGCAAGCAGGCCAGGACGAATCAGGCGGCCCAGCAGCAGCAGGCCCAGCAGGCGAAAGCCGGGGCAAGCCAGCAATTCAACAAGGCCTTCGGAGCATGCATGGAAGGCCGGGGCTATTCGGTGAAATAACGGGGCGGTTCCCGCCTCGGGCCAGGCGACAGCGGCAGCGCATCGGGGGAGGCGAAATATCGTCTCCCCCTTTTTATCGTCCGAATATTACAATGAATCAGGATCGATGGCCGGGGGCTGTTCCATGGAGTGCGAATCGCGCGCTGAAACCAAAACGTCCGATGATTATCCCGGATTCGAAACACTTATCTCCCATATTTCCGCACGACTGATCCTTTCCTCTCTCGATCAAATCGATTCCGAAATCGAGCGCTCGATGGAGTCGATCCGGACGTTTTTCCGCGCGGACCGCTTCGGCCTGCTCCGGGTCCAGAAGGACCGGAACCTCTGTTTCGTCACCCATGCCGCATACGCCGAGGGGTACGAGCCCGTTTCCCGGGATGTCAACCTGGCGGCCCTCTTCCCGAGGTTGTATGAGGAACTCTTGTCGGGAAAGGTCAGCCTGATCTCGAGAGTCGGCGACGAGCCTCCCTCTCTCGACCGCGACAGTCACCTCAAAATGGGTGTCCGGTCCGTCCTTGACATCCCGATCCGGATCGGGGGCGGCGTCCGTTACATCTTCACGCTGAACTACAACGCCGACGAGCTCGAAATTCCCGAAGCGTACGTCCCGCGGCTGCGGCTGCTGGGGGAGATGTTCGCCAACGCCCTGGAGCGAAAGCGTTGGGATCTGCTGATTCGCGAGAGCGAGGAACGCACGCGCATGGCGGCAGAGGCCGCGGGCGCCGGCCTGTGGTCCCTGGATCTCGCGACAGGGCGTATATGGATCGCGGACGCCACCCGGGAAGTATTCGGCTTCCCGCCCGATGCGGAATTCACTTTCGACGAATTCCTCCGGGTGGTGCACGCCGAGGACATCGAGCGGGTGCGTCTTGTTCTGAAAGAGGTCCGGGAGAGCGGAAAGAAAGGGGAGGTCGAGTACCGCATTCTCCACCCGGGCGGCGAGATCCGTTGGATCAAATCGGCCGGCTCCCTCGTGCATTCCATGGCGGGAGAACGGGTGATGGGTTTTTCCATCGACATCACCGGGCGCAGGCAGGCCGAGAGCATGTTGCGGGGCAACCTCGAGCGGATGGCCGCCGCGGTCGACGTGGCCCGCCTGGGTTTCTACGAAGCGGTTTGGGACAAACAGCAGATCATCCTCGAGGACGGCATCCGGAATCTGCTGGATTTGCCGCCGGAGGAGGAACCACGCGCCCTGGATTACTGGTTCGAACATGTCCACCCCGACGATCGGGAAAAGGTGCTCGCCTCCCGCGAGGCCCTGCGCGAGAAGGGGAAGCAATTTCTGACCATGGAGTACCGCTATCTGCACCCGGAAAAGGGCGAGCTGTGGTTCCTGCACTCCATCCGGATGCTCGAGCGCGACCGGGAGGGGAGAGGCGTTCGCAGCATCGGCGTCATCCACGATGTCACCGATCAAAAACGGGTGGAAGTCGAGCTTCGCCGGTCGCTGGAGGAGGTGCGCCGTCTCCGCGACGAGTTTCAGCAGCAAAACATCATCCTCCGCGCGAAAATCGACCAGGAGATCGGCCAGGGGGCGATCGTCGGGGAGAGCGAGCCGATATTGAAGGCGCTCGCGGCCGCCAGGAGGGTGGCCCCCACCGACACGAGCGTGCTGATCACCGGGGAGACCGGGACCGGCAAGGAGCTGATCGCCGAGGCGATCCACCAGATGAGCAGGCGGGCCGGCAGGCTGATGGTTCGGGTGAACTGCGCGGCCCTCCCCCCCTCGCTCATCGAGAGCGAGCTCTTCGGCCGCGAGAAGGGTGCCTACACGGGCGCCATGACGCACCAGATAGGCCGTTTCGAACAGGCGAACGGCTCCACCCTCTTCCTCGACGAGATCGCGGAGCTGCCCCTCGATATGCAGCCCAAGCTGCTGCGCGTGCTGCAGGACGGGACGCTCGAGAGGCTGGGGAGCCGTTCCACCCAGAAAGTGGACGTCCGCGTGATCGCCGCGACGAATCGCGACCTTTCCTCCCTCGTGCGGGAGGGGCGAT
>DCUH01000119.1 GCA_002327765.1 bacterium UBA2219
TTTAGCCTTCAGCCTTCAGCCTTTCAATTTTGGCAGGGGAGGGTCCTTTGCCATTTAGTAGAGTAACAAACAGAACAAACAAAAACCAAAAGAAAGTAGTATGAAACTAAACACACTAAAGAACAACTCATCCAAGGGCTTCACCCTGATCGAAATGATCGGTGTGCTGGCCGTCATCGCCATCCTGGCGGCCGTTCTCACGCCTTACATCACCAAATACATAGACGATTCCCGGGTCGCCAAGGCCCGCAACGAGGTCCAGGTCATCGGCGGGGCCTTGACGAACTTCTACAAGGACACCGGCGTGTGGCCGAGCAGGAACGCCACGGGCGGGGCGGTCGCGTACCTCTACACGGGGACCGTAACGCCTTCCACGGCCGCCGTCTTCTCCGCCACGCCGCCCGTTGTCCCGCCGGTCGCCCCCTGGACCGGCACCGGCACCTACCTCGACAACAGCCTGCTGACGAACGGCACCGGGAACGCCTACCCGCCGAACGGGGACATGCAGTGGCGGGGGCCTTACGTCGGCGGCGCCCTGCCCGTGGACCCGTGGGGGAAGCCGTACGTCGTCAACTACGCCGCCGCGGGCCCCATCTGGGTGCTGTCCGCCGGCGCCAACCTGAAGGTCCAGACGGCCGTCACCGACAACGTGGTCAAGGGCGACGACATCGGGTTCCGCGTACGGTAGGAGAGGATGCAGCCGCGACGAAAAGCCGAAAGCGCAAACGCTTCGGCTTTTTTTTTAGGCGGCGGGGAAAGGTTTAGCGCATGACGGAAACGGACGCGGGACCGAAGCCGGCGGAGGCGTCCCCCCCCAGGAGCATGAAGCTGGGGGAGCGGCTGATCGATTCGGGGCTCGTCACTCCCGACCAGCTGAACCTGGCGCTGCGCGAGCAGAAGAGGACGGGGGAGAGGATCGGCGAGATCCTCATCAATCTGGGGTTCGTCACCCAGGAGCAGATCTCCTCGGTCCTCGCGTCGCAGGCCGGCGTCGCCTTCGTGCAGCTCGACAGCTACCTCATCGAGCCGTCGGCGCTCAAGACGGTGCCCGAGGCGCTGGCCCGCCGGCACAAGCTGATCCCCATCCTCCTCGAGCCGCCCAAGCTGACCATCGCGCTGGCCAACGTCTTCGACATGGTCGCGATCGACGAGGTGCAGCGCGTCACGGGGTACGTGGTCGACGCGGTCTCCGCAACCGAGAGCGGCATCGCGGGCGCGATCGACCAGTACTACGCCGGCGGCGTCTCCTTCGAGGAGATCGTCCAGAAGTCGATCCGGCAGGTGGAGGCGGGTCGTTTGTCCGAGGCGGACATGGCGGCGGGGGCCCCCATCATCCGGCTCGTCGACCAGGTCTTCCTCTCCGCGGTGAACGACGGCGCGACGGACATCCACATGGAGCCGGAGGAGCGGATCTTCCGGCTCCGGTACCGCATCGACGGGAAGCTGCGGATGGGGCCGTCCCTCCCCAAGATCCTGCAGCCGGCGGTCACCGCCCGCGTGAAGATCCTCTCTTCCATGAACATCGCGGAGACGCGGCTGCCGCAGGACGGGAAGATCAACTTCTACTACGGGAAGAAGAAGATCGACCTGCGCGTCTCCACGCTGCCCACGGTGCACGGGGAGAACATCGTCCTGCGCGTCCTCGACAAGTCGAAGCTGGTCCTGGGGCTGGAGACGCTGGGCTTCGACGAGAACACCCTGGCGCGCCTGCGCAAGGCGATCGAGAGCCGCAACGGCATCGTGACCGTGTGCGGCCCGACCGGGTCCGGGAAGACGACGACCCTGTACTCCGCGCTCGCCTACATCAACAACGTGGACCGCAGCATTGTCACGCTGGAGGACCCGGTGGAGTACGAGCTGCCGGTCATCCGGCAGGTCCAGATCAACGTGAAAGCGGGGCTCACCTTCTCCACGGGGCTGCGGTCGATCCTCCGCCACGACCCCGACGTCATCCTCGTGGGCGAGATGCGGGATGCCGAGACGGTCGAGCTGGCCATCCGGGCGGCCCTCACCGGCCACCTCGTCTTCTCCACCCTGCACACGAACGACGCCGCCGGCGCGATCCCGCGGCTGATCAATATGGGTCAGGAGCCGTTCCTCGTGGCGTCTTCCCTGCGGGCGATCATCGGACAGGCCCTGCTGCGCCTCAACTGCGCGGCGTGCCGCGAGGAGTACGAGCCGTCGCCCGACATCCTGGCGCGCGCGGGGCTTTCCCCCGACGAGGTGCGCGGCCGGGTGCAGCGGGGGAACGGTTGCCCGCAGTGCGGCCAGACGGGGTACCGCGGCCGCGTGGGCGTGTACGAGTTGATGGAGGTGACGCCGGAGATCTCCCGGATGGTGATGCGGCGGGCGAACGCCCGGGAGCTGCTCGAGGCCGCGATGGCGGAGGGGATGACCACGATGCGGCAGGACGGGATCGCGAAGGCGTTGCGGGGGTTGACTACGCTGGAGGAAGTGGTCCAGCTGACGTAAAGGGGGCGGATTTGGCGCGGTTCGAGTACAGCGCCGTGGACGACTACGGCAAGACGGCGCGGGGGACGATCTCCTCCACGGACCAGAACAGCCTGCGAGGGGCTCTCGCCGGCATGGGCCTCTACCTCGTCTCCGCCCGGCAGGTCGAGGAGGACGGCGGCCGCGCCCTCTTCCGGAAGCAGGTCGGGCGCGCCGACCTGATCGAGCTCACCTACCACCTGCACACGCTCATCGGGGCGGGGGTCCCCCTGATGAGCGCCCTCTCGGATGTGGCCGACCAGGCAGGCAACGCGGGGTTCCAGGAGGTGCTGCGCGACGTCCGGCGCAACGTCCAGTCCGGCGTCTCGCTCTCGGGGGCGTTCGCCCTCCACGGGGACGTCTTCCCGGAGGTCTTCGTCGCCATCATCCGGTCGGGCGAGGCCACGGGGAACCTGGAGGGCGTTCTCAAGGACCTGCACCGCTTCCTGTCCTGGCAGGAGGAGCTCGGCAAGACCATCCGCCAGGCGACCTATTACCCCGCGACGATCGTCACCCTGGTCCTGGGTCTGATCGTCCTCCTCTTCACCTTCGTCTTCCCCCGCTTCCTCTCGGTCTTCCAGGGGGCGGTCGCCGACCTGCCGCTCCCGACACGGATCGTGATCGCGATCAGCGGGTTCTTCCGGGATTACGGCCCCTGGATGGCGCTCGGCCTCGCCCTGGCGGTCGTGTTCCTGCGGCTGTACGGCCGCACGGAGGCGGGGCGGCTGCGGATCGACGGCTGGAAATTGAAGATCCCGCTGGCCGGCGACGTGATCCGCTCCATCGAGATGAGCCAGTTCGCTCATTTCACCGCCTCGCTGTTCCGGGCCGGCGTCGAGATGACGCAGACGCTCGCCGTGGTGGAGAAGGTGATCGGCAACCGGGTCATCGCGGAAGTCGTCCGCAGGGCGCGCGAGGAGCTGATCGCGGGGGGAGGGCTCTCCGTGGCGCTGCACAAGTCCGGCGAGTTCCCCCCGATGGTCATCCGGATGGTCTCGGCGGGGGAGTCGTCGGGGAATCTCGACGCGACGCTCGAGAACGTCGCGTCGTTCTACGACCGGGAGGTGCCGGCGACCGTCAAGAAGGCCTTCGCCATCCTGGAGCCCGCGATGACGCTCCTGCTGGCGGTCGTGGTCATGGGCACGGCGCTCTCCTTCTTCCTCGCCCTCTACAAGATGGTGGGCGCGATGGGAGCAGGCAGGTGACGGCGCGCGGGGGTCGCGGCGGATTCACCCTCATCGAGGTGATCGTGGTCATCGCGGTCGTCTCGATCCTGGCGTCCATGGCGGTTCCGTACGCGGTGAAGTTCATCGACCAGGGACGGATGGAGAGCGCGCGCAGGCAGCTCGAGCAGATCCACGACGCGATCCTGGGCGACCCCGGGGTGCCCACGGGGGGATACGTCGGCGACATGGGCGCGATGCCGGCCTCCCTGGACCACCTGTTCGCCCGGGGTGCGCTCCCGCTCCGGAGCTACGGGACGCTGGGGGTCAAGTACGGGTGGGACGGCCCCTACGTTCGGATCGGGTACAGCGACAACGCCTTCCGGTACGACGGGTGGGGAAGGGCGCTCGTCTATTCCTCCGCCACGGGGCGGATCTACAGCCAGGGCCCGAGCACGGCCACGACGGCGGACGACATCTGGTTCCCCGCTTCCGCTTCCGCCGTGGTCCCCACGGGGCGGCTCCTCGTGAACCTGTACGTATGGTTTACGGACAACACGACGGGGCAGTACGTTCTGAACCCGCAGCCCGCGGCGTTCCCCGGGATGCAGATGGACGTGCGGATGTACTACTCCGCCAACGGGATCGAGGCGTACAGGTCCTATTCGGGGACGCCCCCGGGGACGGGGCCTCCGTACCTCTTCTCCCCGACGTCGCCCGACTCCTCGGCCCCTCTTTCCACGCACGCGGGGTTCCACGCGGTGACCGCGACGTGCACCCTCCCGCTGCACCCCCAGGCGAGCGGGCAGGCGGTGGTGTACATCCCGGGGAACAACCGGCAGACGCAGGTGAACTTGTACCTGAAGTGAACGGCTGAAAGGGAAAAAGGAGAGCGACGCGCATGGGCAGGATGCTGGCGGTCGAGTTCTCGCCGAAGGTGATCCGGGTGGCGGAATACCAGCCCGGGGACCGGCCGGTGCGGATCTTCCGGGCGGCCGTAGCGGAGCGTCCCGGGGGCGAGCCGGCGGCGGTGGGACAGTTCCTGCGGGAGTTCCTCGACCGGAACGGCTTCACCGCGAAGGAAGCGCTGGTGGGATACCTAGGGCCCGCCATCGACCACCGGATCCACACCATCCCGCCGGTGACGGGCGTCACGCGCGAGGAGCTGCTCCGCGGGCGGATCGCCCAGGATACGTCGATCGCCGTGGCCGAGCTCCGGGTGACGGGCGAGGTCATCGGAAAGGTGTCGGAGAAGGGGATGGAGCGGCACGAGGTGATGACGCTCTATACCCCGGAATTCGAGATCCGGCGTCTCGTCTACATCCTGGTCGAGGCCGGCCTCACCCCCGAGCGGGTGGTCTCCGTTCCGGTGGCCCTCGCGGGGCTGCATCCCGCCGACGCGGCCGACGAGCTGTGCGGCTTCCTGCACCTGGAGCCGAGCCGGTGCGTCATCTGCGTCTCGGGCGCGGGGGGGCTTCGGTTCGCGCGGGAGTTCGCCCTCAAGGGGCAGGACGGCCTGCACCATGAGCTCACCGACGGCCCGGACCTCGCGGAGCGGCTCGTCATGGAGCTCACCCGGTCGCTGCTCTATTTTCGGCAGATCTCCCAGGGCGGCGCCATCACGCGGCTTTACTGGAGCGGGGACCCGCCGACCGACGAGGCGAAGGAGCTCATCTCCGCCAGGCTCAAGCTCGACATCGGGCAGCACCCCGCGGAAAAAGAATCGGTCTTCGGGGCGGGGGTGAAGGCAAACCCCTCCGCCTTCGCCGTGCCGATCGGGATGGCGGCGGACGAGTGGGGGGTCGACCGGGTCAACCTCCTCCCCGTCAAGTTCCTCCAGCGGAAGGCGCGCAGGGGAAGCTACATCGCGCTGGCGGTCATCCTGCTCGCCTTCCTGGCGGCGAACGCCGGGCTGTTCCTCGGGCTGCGCAACGCGGAGGACCGTTACCGCAACGTCCTGGCGAATTACGACACGGTCACCCGCAGCGTGGCCCTGCCGGAGGAGGAGACCGCCCGCTGGAGGGAGATGCGGGCCGCCCTCGGCCACGCGGCGACGTGGGAAAAGGCGTACGCCCACTCCTTCACGAGGTGGAAGGGGCTGCTGGCCGCGCTGGGGGCGCCCGTGCCGCCCGAGATGCGGCTCCTCGCCGCCACGTTCACGCCGTCGGAGCCGGGCGCGGCCGAATCCGCCGCCGGGCGGGCCGAGGTGCGCGCGATCGTGCATTCGGGCACGCCCGCGGAGGTCCAGAGCAAGGTGAACGCCTTCCTCGCCGCGCTCCGCGCCCAGCCGGTGGTGGCGGATGCGGAGTACTCGGTCCTCGAACTCCGTCCCGCCGGGAAGGAATCCTCGGGCGGGTACGACCAGGAGTTCCTGGTCCACTTCACGATGAGGGAAAGGTAGCCGATGCCGTTCGACATCTGGAAGAAGGAGGGCGTCCTTCCCGTCCTGCTCGGCCTCCTGGCGCTCGCGGCGGCGTCGTACCATTTCGCGTTCGCCCCGAAGGTCGCGAAGGTCCGCGCCCTCAAGGAGGAGATCGCCCGGAAGGAAGCGGAAGTGGCGGAGACGATGGCGCTCCGTTCGGCGGTCGAGGAATCGCGCAGGAGCGGGGAGAAAGGCTGGGACCTCAAGCTGCGTTCCTGGGAGGAGCGCGTGCCGGCTTCCCCCGAGCCCGACCGGCTTCTCGCCGAGATCGGCGAGCAGGCCGCGCGCCATCGCCTCCGGTCGTTCGCGCTGTCCGTGATCTCCGTCGAGCCCGCGGGGGGCGCCCCGCAGGCGCCGGCCGCGGAAGGCGCGGCCGCAGAGAGAGGGCGGATGCCGGAGGTCCGGTACCGGATGACCTTCCGGTCCTCCTACCGGGACCTTGCCGGATTCCTCGACGACATCCCCAGGATGCGGCGTCTCCTGTCGGTGCGGTCCGTGTCGATCAAGGGGGAGGAAGGCGCCATGGCGGCGACGGTCGAGGTCTCGGCGTGGCACCGGGGGGCGCGATGAAGCCGATCCGGCAATACATGAGGGACAGGCGGGTGGCCGCCGCGCTGGCGGCGGTCGCGCTGCTGGCCGTGGGGTATCGCATGGTGCAGTCGCGCGCTGTTTCCACGCCGGGCCAGGCCGTCGAGGCGCCGCCCCCGGGGTCGGCCGCGGGAGAACCCGCAGCGGACCGGACCGGGACGGCGGCTTCGCCGGGGGGGCGGCCGCGTCTTTCCGTCCCGGCCGGATGGTCGGGGCCGGCGTGGAACTGGGACCGGAACCCGTTCCTTGCTCCGTCCGCCGCGGACGCGCCGGGCGCGAGCGGGCCGGCGGGCGGTGCCGCGGACGAATACGTCGCGGACCTTTCGGTTCCGAGGCTGCTGGGTACCGTGGCGGGCAAGGGGGGCGGGTCGGCGATCTTCCGGGGCGAACGGCCGGACGGCGGGGACGTCCTGGTTCCCGCGGGAGGGAGCATCGCGGGCTGGACCCTCGCGTCGGTCGAGCCGTACCGCGTGTTCCTGAAGAGAGGAAAGGAAACGAGGATCGTCGAGCTGTACCGACAGTAGGGACCGCCGTCCCGGCGGCGGAGACACAAGGAGGCGAAGCCGTTGAAGACCCTGGTGATTGCCCTGATCGGGTGGATGGCGATGGGCCTGGGCTGCGCGAAGAGCCAGGCGGTCCGGAAATCCCCCCCGGAGCCCGCGGCGGCGATCGGCGGGCCCGCTGCCGCCGCGCCGGCCGACGCGCCGGCCGTGACGGCGGCGCCGCTGCCGGACGCCCCGCTCGAGGGCGCGTTAGAGACACGCCGGTCCGCCGGCGAGTTCCGCAAGCCCTCGAAACGGTACACCCTCGTGATGTCGGGGGCGGACGTCCGGGAGCTGTTCCTCTCTCTTGCGCGGGAGAACGAGTTCAACCTCGTCCTTTCCCCCGACGTGACGGGGACGGTGACGCTCGACATCAAGGACGCCACGGCCGAGGAGCTGATGGACGAGGTCTGCGGCATGACCGGCTGCCGGGCGTCGTTCCACGGGAGGACGGTGCGGGTGACCCCCGCGCGGCGGGTCACGCGGGTCTTCCCGGTGGATTACCTGATCACCGTCCGGACGGGGCAGGGATCGCTCGTCGCGTCGACCTCGGCCGCCGGCAGCGACACGGGGACCGGCTCGGAGAGCCAGAGCACGAACAGCATCCAGACGGAGGAAAAGGGCGACTTCTGGACCAACCTGTCGGAGGAGCTCGCCGAGATGGTGTCCGCCGGGGGGGGGAAGGCGATCGTCAACCGGACAGCCGGCACCGTCGTGGTGACGGACTTCCCGGAGAACGTGGAGCGGGTCGCGCGGCACCTCAAGGCGATCGAGGCGCGCATGCGGACCGGGGTGATCATCGAGGCGCAGATCTTCGAGGTCCGGCTGGACGACAGCACGAAATACGGGATCAACTGGTCCGCCCTCCCCGATCTCCAGTCGTCGCTCCACCTATCCGGAACGCTCGCGGGCGGCGCCTCGGCGGCCCAGAACCTCGCCTCCGGGACGACCACTTTCCAGATCGGGGTGGCCGGGTCGAAGTTCTCCGCGTTCCTGGACGCCGAGGCCGTCAAGGGGAACCTGAACGTCCTCTCCGCCCCCAAGGTCGCCACGCTCAACAACCAGAAGGCCGTCATCCGGATCGGGCGGCAGGACGTGTTCTTCAAGGCGACGGTCACTCCCGCGAGCACGACCTCCGCCGCGTTCACCACGTATTCGCCGGAAAGCATCACGGAAGGGATCATCCTCAGCGTCACCCCCCAGATCGGGCTGGACGGGCGGATCATGCTTTCCATCCACCCCTCGATCACCGAGAAGGTGGGCGATGCCAGGGCGCCGGACAACAACACGGCGCCGATCCTCGACATCCGGGAGACCAACACGGTGGTGTCGGTTATGGACGGCCAGACGGTGTTCATCGGGGGGCTGATGCAGGAGCGGATGCAGGAGACCGTCTCCTCGGTCCCGCTCCTCGGGGACATTCCCTACCTGGGGGCCTTCTTCCGATCCAACGCGCAGGAGAAGGTGAAGACGGAGCTGGTGATCCTCATCACGCCGCGGGTCGTCCGTTCGACGGAAAGCACGGAATTCGCGGCGAGGGAACGGAACCGGTTGGAGGAAACAAAGAGGGGGAACCTCCTCGGGGGCCGGCCGTGGCTATACGGCACGGAGGGGGAGCGGGAAACGTTCCGCCCCTGGAACTGACATGTACGAGGAACACTTCCGCCTGAGAGAGAAGCCGTTCGCGCTGACGCCCGACCCGGATTTCCTCTTCCTCTCCGAAAGCCACCGGCGCGCGCTGGACCACCTGCTGTTCGGGCTGGAGACGGGGGAAGGGTTCATCGTCGTCACCGGCGACATCGGCGTCGGAAAGACCACGGTGTGCAGGGCCCTGCTTCGGCGCATGCCGGAAGCCTTCACCACGGCTCTCGTGGTGAACTCCCTGCTGACGGAGAAGGAGCTGCTGCGCACGATCCTCGACGACTTCGGCGCCCCCGTGCCCGACGGGACGCGGAAGGACCTCCTCGACGGGCTGAACCGGTTCCTCCTGGCGGAGGCGGAGGGCGGCCGCAGGCCGGTCCTCATCATCGACGAGGGCCAGAACCTCGCCCCGCCGCTCCTGGAGCAGGTGCGGCTCCTGTCCAACCTGGAGACGGAGAAGCACAAGCTCCTGCAGATCGTCCTGTTCGGGCAGAAGGAGCTGCGGGAGAAGCTCCGCCTGCCGGAGCTGCGGCAGTTCGACCAGCGGATCACCGTCCGGGCCGACATCCTCCCGCTGGACCGGAGGGAGACCTCCATGTACGTGCAGCACCGGCTCGGCGTGGCCGGCGGGGAGGGGGGCGCCTTCCTGTCCCCCTCCGCGGAGAGGCTGCTGTACCGCCGGTCCCGCGGTGTTCCCCGGCGCGTCAACCAGCTTTGCGACCGGGCGCTGCTTTCGGCCTGCCTGCGCGACGGGGCGCGCGTCGAGCGGGAAGACGTGGCCCGGGCGTGGGAGTCGCTCTCCGACGACCGGGACGCGGGGCGGCGTTCCCTGCGCCGTCTGCTCCGCGCGTCGTGGTTCGCGGCGCTGCTGCTTTCCCTGCGGCTCGGAAAAGGGGGCGGACTGTGAGCCTGCTGCAGGACGCCCTTCGCCGGGCGCAGAAAAACGCGGGGGGCCGGCCGCCGTCCCCGGCCCCCTTCCCCGATCTCCCGCCCGAAAAGCCGAAACCGCGGTGGAGGCTGTTGGCCGCCCTGTTGGCGGCGGCGCTGATCCTGGGCGCGGCGAGCGTCTTCCTCCTGGCGCGGCATCCTTCCGGGCCGCGGATCGTCGTCCCGGCCGCCCGGGTCGCGCAGGCGCCCTCCCCGCCCGCTGCCGCAACGCCCGCCGCTCCCGCGGCGGAAAGCCCCGGCGCCCCGGCCCCGGTGTCCCCTTCGGCGGCGCCCGCGGCCGCTTCGCCCGCCGCCGGCGCGGTGAAATCTCCCGCGCGGGCCGCGGGCCCGGTGAAGTCCCCGCCGGCGCCTTCCGTTTCCCGCACCGCCCCGGGCGCCGGTACGGCAACGGGCGACGCCCCGCGGGAAACGGCGGGGAAGGATCCCCTCGTGGTGAGGTTCAACGCGGCGGTGGAGGCGCTGGATCGGGGCGACGATGCGGAAGCGGCCCGGCTGTTCCGGGAAACGGCCGCGGCATCCCCCGAGCTCGTCGAAGCGTGGAACGGGCTGGGGCTCGCCCTCTTGCGGTCAAAGGACGCGCGGGGGGCGGACGAGGCCTTCGCCCGCGCGCTCGCCCTCGCGCCGCGCTACGTCCCTGGGCTGCTCAACGCCGGTCTGCTCCGCCTTTCGCAGGGCAGGGCGGAGGAGGCGGCCGCATTGTTTTCCCGGGCGGCGGAGGTCGCGCCCGGCTCGCCGGCCCCGCGCGTGAACCTCGCCGTGGCGCTGGCACGGTCGGGCCGGACCACGGAGGCCGAGGAGACGCTGCTGGCCGCCCGGAGCCGGTTCCCGGGCGACCCGGACGTGCTGTACCAGCTCGGGACGGTGTACGAGCGGATGGGGGACCGGGGGAAAAGCGCCGAAGCGTACGCCGCGTTCCTTGCCTCTGCCGGCGGCGCCCGTCCCGCAGCGGAAGCGCGGGTCCGGGAACGGCTGCGTTCCTGGGACGCCGGATCCCGGCTTGACTCGGGATCCCCCCTCCCGTCAAAATGACCTGAAACGACCAAACAGGTTCCGCCGGGGCCAGGGAAGACGGTGCGAAGCCGTCGCTGCCCCGCAACTGTGACCGGCAACGAAATCCGCAGGCGATGCCACTGCCCGGAAACGTCGATCGACGCGGGCGGGAAGGCGCGGATAGTAGGCGGGCGGCCCGATCCTTTCGGGCCGCGGGGGCCGGAAGCCAGGAGACCTTACCCGGCGGGGTGTGAAACCCGAAGCGCCTTTCGAGGGAGAAGGGCCGGGAGGCTTCTTGGTTCCCATCATCCGCAGCCAGGCGGGACGTCCGCGGCGGGGCCTTCCCGCCGCCGTTTTCCTCCTGCTCCTCGTTTCGGGGCCGGCCCATCCGTCGCTCTCCGCCGACCATTTCCCTTTGGAGATCCGCGACGACCGGGGCGTCGCCGTCCGGCTGGCCGCCCCTCCCCGCCGCGTCGTCTCGCTCGCGCCCAGCCTCACGGAGATCGTGTTCCTTCTCGGCAAGGGGGAGCTCCTCGCCGGGGCGACGCGTTTCTGCAACCACCCCGCCGCCTCCTCCTCCCTTCCGAGGATCGGCGGCATGGCCGACCCCGACGTGGAGCGGATCGTCTCCCTGTCGCCCGACCTCGTCCTCTGCACGACGGACGGCAACCCGCGGCACAGGGTGGAGGCCCTCGAGGAGATGGGGATTCCCTGCTTCGCTGCGGCGCCGCAGGACCTCCCCGGGGTCCTCGCGACGGTCGAGCGGCTGGGCGCCCTGCTCGGCGACGCCGCCCGGGGGCGGGCCGAGGCCGCCGCGCTTTCGCGGCGCATGGACGCCGCGCGCGCCGCGGCCGCCCGGGCGGGCGGGGACGCGCCCCGCGCGCTCTTCGTCGTCTCCGTCTCGCCCGTCATCGTCGCGGGGGAGGGCACGTTCATGGACGAATTGCTCCGGCTGGCGGGCGCGCGGAACGCCGCCCGATCCTTCCGCGGCCGGTACCCGCGCCTGTCCGTGGAAGACCTCGTGGCCGCGCGTCCCGAAGCGATCTTCATCGCCGGTATGGGAAGCTCCGAGCGGTTCGCCCCGGAAGTCACAGCGTGGAAGGAGGTCCCGGCCTTCCGGGACGGCGCCGTGTTCCAGGTCGACGGCGACCTCGTCACCCGGCCGGGCCCGCGGCTCGTGACGGCGCTCGAGAAGATCTCGGAGGCGCTCGCGGGGCTGGGCCGCCGGCGGGGAGGCGGGAGGTGAGCGGCGAGCGGGCGGGCGGCGCCGGTTTTCGGGCGGTCCTGGCCGCGCTTGCGGCCGCGCTGGCGGGGGCCCTGGCCCTTTCGGCGGCGACCGGGCCGGTGCCGGTCTCGCTCGGCGGGCTCGTGGACGCCCTGCTGCGCGGCGGGGAGGACACCCCCGCGCGCGTCGTCCTGTCGCTGCGCCTTCCCCGCGCGATCCTCGGGATGCTGGTCGGCGGGGCGCTGGCGTCCTCCGGCGCGGCGTTCCAGGCGCTGCTGCGCAACCCGCTCGCGGACCCGTACATCCTCGGCGTCTCGGGGGGCGCGGCCGTGGGGGCGCTGGCGGCCACCCTCTTCCTGCCGGCGGGCGCCTCCGCGGTCCTGCCGGCCTGCGCCTTCCTCGGGGCGGCGCTCTCCGCGCTCGCGGTGTTCCTGCTGGCCCGCCGCGGCGGCGGGGTGTCGCCGGAGCGGCTGATCCTAATGGGGGTGGTCGTGGGGGCGTTCCTCAACGCGGTCATCATGTTGATGGTGTCCCTCTCCCCCCCGGGCAGGATCCCCGGCGCCCTGTACTGGCTGATGGGAGACCTGGGGCAGGGCACCCCGAAGCGCGTGGCGGTCCTGCTTCCCTACGTCGCGGGGGGGTCGCTGGCGCTGTTCCTCCTGTCCCGCGGGCTCGACCTGCTGCTGCTGGGGGAGAGGGAGGCGTTCCACGCGGGGCTCGACATCGAGCGCGTGAAGGCGGCCGCCTATCTCACCGCGTCGCTGCTGGCCGGCTCCGTCGTAGCGGTCTCGGGGCTCATCGGGTTCGTGGGGCTCATCGTCCCGCACGGCGCCCGGGCGCTTGTGGGCTCCGCCCACCGTCGGCTGCTTCCGGCCGCGTTCCTCATGGGGGCCGCGTTCCTCGTCCTCTCCGACGTGATCGCCCGGACGGCGTCCCCTTCCGGGGAGCTGCCCGTGGGCGCGGTCACCGCGTTCGCGGGCGCGCCGTTCTTCCTCTTCCTCCTTCGCCGCGGGGGGGGGCGGGCATGAACCCGGCGCTGTCCGCGCGGGGGTTGGTTTTCCGCTACGGCGACCGGGAGGTGCTGCGCGGGGTGGGCATCGACCTCTACCCCGGCGAGGTGACGGTCCTGCTGGGCCCCAACGGCTCGGGGAAGAGCACGCTGATCGGCGTCCTGTCGGGGTCGCTGGTCCCCGCGGCCGGCGAGGCGCTCCTGTTCGGCCGCCCTGCCCGGTCGTACCCGCGCCGGGAGATGGCCCGGCGGCTTTCGTCCGTGGGGCAAAGCCTCCCGATGGATTTCCCGATGACCGTGGAGGAGTACGTCGCGCTCGGCCGTTACGCGCACCGGGGGCTCTTCGGCGGGGCGACGAGGGAGGACCGGGAGAGGGTCGAGGGGGCGCTCGACATGGCGGGGCTCGCCTGCCTGCGGGAAAGGCCGCTTTCGGGAATCTCCGCCGGGGAGCGGCAGCGGGCCGTCGTCGCCCGGGCGATCGCGCAGGGCGGGGACGTGATGCTGTTCGACGAGCCCACCGCGTTCCTCGACCTGCGGCACCGGGTGGCGTTCCACGAGGTCGTCGCCCGCCTCGCGGGCCGCCGGGGGGCCGCCGTCCTGGTCGCCTCGCACGACCTGTCGCTGTGCGCGGAGTACGGTGCGCGGGTCGTCCTTCTGTCGGAGGGGAGGGAGGCGGCGCATGGGTCGCCCGAAGAGGTGCTGACGCCGGAGAACATCCGTGCGGCGTACGGCGTATCGGTCGCCTGCGACCGGAACCCCGCGACCGGCGCGGTCCGCGTCACCCCGCTGCGGAGCGAGGGAGTGCGCGAAGGATCTTGAGACTGGGAGGGATCCGGGGAAGACGGTGCGAATCCGTCGCTGCCCCGCATCTGTCACCGGAACGAAACCCGCGGCAAGGCCACTGTCCCCGAACCGGGACGGGAAGGCGCGGGAATTAGGCCGCCGGAAGCCAGAATACCCGGCCCTCCTTGAATACGGCACCCTTTCGAGGGAAAGGAGAAGCGATGAAGGTGACGGTTCTGGCGGCAAGGGTCCTGTTGTTGTCGTGGGTTTCCGCGTGGTCCCCGTGCGCATGGGGCGGGGACGGCCCGGTGAACATGGAGCCCGTGGTGGTCACGGCGACGCGGATCGAGGAGAAGGTCTCGGAGCAGGCATCGTCGGTGAGCGTCGTGGAGCGGGACGCGATCGAGCTTACGGCCCCCGCTTTGGCGGGCGACGTCCTGCAGGGGATTCCGGGAGTCAGCGACCAGCGGTCCGGCGCCCCGGGCAGCCGGGAGAACATCAAGATCCGCGGGGGCTCCGCGGCCGGCACGCTCGTGCTGATCGACGGGTTCCCGGTGAACAGCCCCAGCCTCGGCCAGTTCGACATCGGCTCCCTGCCGGCGGCGCGCTTCGACCGGGTGGAGGTCGTGCGGGGGGCCCAGAGCGCGCTGTACGGGTCGAACGCCATGTCCGGCGTCGTGAATTTCCTCCCGCCTGCGCCGGTGGAGGGCGCGCGGTTCGGTTCGACCTTTTCCGCCGGCAGCTTCGGGACGGTCCAGTGGAGCGGCTTCGCCGGGGGGGGCGGAAAGACAGGCTCGTTCCACGCGGGCGGCACGGGGTTCCGCAGCGACGGGCTCCACGAGAACGACGGCGCGCGGCTTGCCTCCTTCCTCGGGGGAGGCGACGTCCGGGCCGGCGACCGGAGCCGCTTCCACTTCCTCCTGATGGCCACGGACTCCTCGAAGGAGGTGCCGATCGATTACGGCACGGAGCGCGACGACGACCACAACTGGAAGCGCCAGGGCTTCCTCGCCGGCGGGCGGTGGGAGACGCGCTTCTCCCCGGCCCTGTCGGTCACGGCTTCCGGGAGCGTCTACGACGAGAACTCCCGGGAAAAGGACGACGCCGACCCCGGCGAGGCGTTCCCGTACGTTTTCGACGACGAGACGAAGACCCGGAAGACCGCTGTCGGGCTCACGGCGCGCATCACCGGGGGGAAGCGTTCCGAGACCTTCGTCGGTGCGGAGTTCGTGCGGGACCGCGCCACGGACACGCTGCGCTCCAATTACGGGGACGCGGACACCGCCGGGACGACCATCAACCGCTCCCTCTTCGCCCAGGAGGAATGGAGGCCGCGCAAGGGGACGGGCCTGAGCGCGGGGGTCCGCGTCGACCGGAACTCGGAGGCGGGGACCGAGGTCAACCCGCGACTGGCGGCGTACCAGGAGGTCGGCGCGACGGGGATCCGGCTGCGGGCTGCCGCCGGCCGCGGCTTCCGGACGCCGACGGTCTCGGAGAAGACCGACCCGTCCATCGGGAACCGATCCCTGTCCCCGGAGGTGACGGTGTCGTACGAGGCGGGGGCCGACGCGGTCCTGGCCGGGGGCGACGCCATCGTCTCCGCCGCCTGGTTCTACCAGTCCTTCCGGGACCTGATCCAGTGGGACGGCGCGGTGGCGGGGCCCGTCGGCTTCGGCCAGCTCCGAAACACCGGGCGCGCCTTTTCCCGCGGGGTCGAGGCGTCCGCCTCCTGGAACTTCCACCGGAACGCCGCCGCGGAGCTTTCCTACACCTGGACGGACACCTGGGACTCCGACGCGCGGCGGAGCATCCTCGGGCAGGCGGAGCACCGCGGGAGCGCGTCGCTCGTCCTCACGCCCGTGCGGGGCCTCACCTGCCGGGCGGATTGGCACGTCGAGGGCGACATGCTCGACGCCCCGCCGAACGGGGGGGACATCCGGCGGCCGGGATTCGCGCGGCTGGATCTCTTCGGCAGGTACCTCTGGAAGACGGGATCCCCCGGGGCGCCGGAGATCGCGTTCCACGGGAAGGTGCGGAACCTTCTGGACCGCGACTACGAGGAAAGGAAGGGATACCCTTCCCCCGGGATCGGCTTCCTCGTGGGCGTGGAACTGGCCATCTGATGCCGCGGCGGGGAGGGACGTCCAGGGCCCCTCCCCGCCTTTACACCCCCGCGGAAACGCGATAACTTATTTCAACCAGAGACGCGTTCGTCCGGGGGGCCTCGCGTGATGGATCGCAGCCTCATCGAAATGTGCCGTGTCGAGCTGCAGCGGCAGCTCGACGAGATCACGGCGGAAGCGGAACGGACCGTCGTGGACATGACCACCGTCGGGGAGGAGAACTTCCCCGATCCCACCGACCGCGCCCTTCTCGAGTCGAACCGGAACTTCACCCTTCGTCTCCGGGACCGGGACCGGAAGCTCGTCGCGAAGATCAAGGTCGCCTTGAAGCGGATCGAGAACGGCACGTTCGGCGTATGCGAGGGATGCGGCGGCGAGATCGAGGAGAAACGGCTTCTCGCAAGGCCGGTGACCACCCTCTGCATCGATTGCAAGACCGACGAGGAGGAGATCGAGGTCCGGTAGCCTCTTTCCGGGACGCCCCCGCAAGTTTTCCCTGCCGCCGGAGGACATATGACGGAGTTGCGCAAAGACCCGATCGTGGGCCGATGGGTCATCATTTCCACGGAGCGCGCCAAGCGCCCGCAGGAATTCGCCAGGGAGCCGTCGGTGCGCAAGGGCGGCGTCTGCCCCCTGTGCCCCGGCAGCGAGCGGATGACCCCGCCCGAGATCCTGGCCTACCGGAACGGCGGAAGCCCCAACGACCCGAACTGGACGGTGCGGG
Organism: bacterium UBA2219; assembly: GCA_002327765.1. Classification (GTDB taxonomy): domain Bacteria; phylum Desulfobacterota; class Deferrimicrobia; order Deferrimicrobiales; family Deferrimicrobiaceae; genus UBA2219. The sequence continues at coordinate 16,649 of DCUH01000119.1, forward strand.
TGGTCTCCAACAAGTTCCCCGCCCTGCGCATCGAAGGGGAGCTCGGGAAGGCGGCCGACGGGATCTACGACCGGATGAACGGCATCGGGGCCCACGAGGTCGTCATCGAGACGCCGAGCCACGACATCGACCTGTTCGACCTGCCGGAGGACCGGTTCCGGGACGTCCTCTGGGCCTTCCGGGACCGCCTGCTCGACCTGAAGAACGACCACCGGTTCAAGTCGGTCATCATCTTCAAGAACCACGGTTCGGCCGCCGGCGCGTCGCTTTCCCACAGCCACTCCCAGCTGATCGCCCTTCCCGTCATCCCGAAGCGGGTGCTGGAGGAGATGTCCGGGTGCAAGGACTACTACCGGTTCCGAGACCGGTGCGTCTTCTGCGACATCATCGTCCAGGAGATGGACCAGAAGGCCCGCATCGTCGAGGAGACCGGCGAGTTCCTCGCCTTCGCGCCGTACGCCCCGCGGTTCCCCTTCGAGACCTGGATCGTCCCGAAACGGCACCAGTGCGCATTCGAGATGATCGAGGAGGGGCAGGCGAAGGCGCTTGCCGCCGTCTTCCGCCGGACGCTGAGGCGGCTGAACATCGCCCTGGAGAACCCCCCGTTCAATTTCATCATCCACAGCGCCCCCTTCCAGGAGAGGGCCGCCGATTTCTACCACTGGCACATAGAGATCATGCCGAAGCTGACGAAGGTGGCCGGCTTCGAATGGGGATCGGGGTTCTACATCAACCCGACCCCGCCGGAGGAGTCGGCGAAGTTCATGCGCGAGCTGCCGGAATGAGGGGGGGGAAACGGGAATGAAGGTCCTCGTCGCGTCCGCCGAGGCGGTCCCCTACGCGAAGACGGGAGGCCTGGCCGACGTCGCGGGCGCCCTCCCCAGGGCGCTGCGCCGGATCGGGGTGGAGGCGGACCTGATCCTGCCCTATTACCGCTGCATCGGGAAGGACCGGTTCCCCTTGTGGGAAGGGCCCCGGGACATCCGCGTGCCGCTCGGGCACCGGGAGGAGCCGGGCGTCGTGGAGGAGACGGAGGAGGCCGACGGCGGGCGCGCGTTCCTCGTGCGCAACGACGGGTATTTCGACCGGGAGTTCCTCTACGGGACCCGCGACGGCGACTACGTGGACAACTGCGAGCGGTTCACCTTCTTCTGCCGCGGCGTCATGGAGTGGATCCTGCGCTCCGGACGGCGCTACGACGTCCTGCACTGCCACGACTGGCAGACGGCCCTGGTCCCCGTATACGTGAACACGCTCTACGCCGACATGGAGCCGTTCCGCTCCGCGGGGACCGTCTTCACCGTCCACAACCTCGGGTACCAGGGGCTGTTCTGGAACCACGACCTGCCGCTGACGGGGCTGGGATGGGACCTGTTCACGCCGCGCGGGCTGGAGTTCTACGGGAAGCTCAACCTGATGAAGGGGGGGCTGGTGTTCGCGGACGTCCTCTCCACGGTCTCCGAGACCTACAGCCGGGAGATCCAGAAGGAGGAGTACGGCCACGGGCTCGAGGGCGTCCTCTACGAGCGCCGGGAGGACCTCTACGGCATCGTCAACGGGATCGACTACGACGAGTGGAACCCCGCCACCGACCGGTGGATCGCGGCGAACTACACCGCGGCGGACCTCTCCGGCAAGAAGGAGTGCCGGCGGGACCTCCTCGCCGAGTTCGGCCTTCCCGACCGGGAGGAGCCGCTGATCGGCATCATCGGCCGGCTGACCGTGCAGAAGGGGATCGACCTCATCGAGCAGGCCGGGGACTGGCTGGCCGCGCAGCCGTTGCGACTGGTGATCCTCGGCAGCGGGGAACGGCGGTACGAGGAGGCGATCCTGGAGCTGGGGCGGAAATACCCGGGGCGGGTCGCCATCCGGGTCGCGCACGACAACGCGCTGGCGCACAAGATCGAGGCCGGCGCGGACGCCTACCTGATGCCGTCGCGCTACGAGCCGTGCGGGCTGAACCAGATCTACAGCCTCAAATACGGGACCGTCCCCATCGTCCGGAACACGGGGGGGCTGGCCGACACGGTGAGGGACGCCGACGCGGACCCCGTGGCGGGGACCGGGTTCGTCTTCGACGAGTACGATCCCGGCGACATGAAGGACGCGGTCTCCCGGGCTCTCGCCGCCTTCGCCGACCGGCCGCGCTGGAAGGAAATCGTCCGGCGCGGGATGGAGAAGGACTTTTCCTGGGAGGCATCGGCCCGGCAGTACGTCGACCTGTACGAGAATGCCCTCCGCAAGCGGGGGAGGAAAGGGTAGCAAAGAGCCGCATGCCCGACAGCGGGGACAAGCAGTCCTTCCTATCCTTACTGACACGGGTCGTCGAGATATCCAACTCGAACATCCTGGTCGAGAACCGGCTGAAGTCGATCTGCGACCTCCTGTGCCGCGACGGCCGCTTCGACTCCATCTGCTTCTTCCGCCGGGAGCCGAGGGGGGAGGACCTCGTTCCCTGGATCTCCTCCGCCATGGGGATCGACGAGTGCTCGCGGTTGGACTTCGTCATCCGATCGGGGGAAGGCGCCGCCGGCAAGGCGGCGTATCGCCGGGCCCCGGCATTCTTCCCCGACGTGAAGGGGCACCCTCCCGCGCAGGCGATCTCGCGGGAGCTCGGGGACTATTCCTCGATCCTCTCCGTCCCGGTGATGGACGACGTCTACCTGTACGGCGTGATGAACCTGTCCTCGCTCGACCCGGTCCGGTACACCGAGGAGGAGATGGCGTTCTTCCAGGTCGTGGCGACGGAGGCGGCGGGGGCGATCCGCAACAGCAAGCTGTACCACGACGCCCGGAAGCGCGTGTCGGAGCTCATCACCCTGAACGAGATCGGCCGCGCGATCATCTCCTCGTTCGACGTGAAGGACATCCTGGGATACGTCTCCAAGTCCACGACGCGGCTGCTGGCGGCCGACGGGTGCACGGTCCGGCTGTCGGCCGAGGGGCGCGGGGGCCTTCGGGTGATGATGGACGAAGGGTACGGCCGGCCCGGCTTCCGCCGCGAGTTCCGGTCCCCGGGGAAGGCGCTGGCGCTGCAGGTCTTCCAGCAGAGGCGCCCGCTGCTCATCAACGGCCCGGAAGACTCGCCGTTCCACGAGGACCTTTCCCGGAGGGGCATCACCTCGTTCCTCGGCCTGCCCATCGTCTCCAAGGACCGTTCGCTGGGCGTCATCAGCTACTACTCCGCCACCCACGGCGCGCAGTTCGACATGGAGGCGGTCCACCTGATGCAGACGGTGTGCTCCCAGCTCGCGAACATGATCGAGCACGCGACGACCCTCGAGAAGGCCCGACGGCTCGCGCAGGAGAACCAGGAGAAGGTGCGGCGGATCTCGGCGATGTACGACATCGCGCGGGTGATGATGACCACCGTGAAGACGGAGCGGCTGCTACAGTCCATCCTGTTCTCCCTCATCTCCCCCGAGGGGCTGAAATTCAGCCGGGCGATCCTGTTCCTCCTGTCCGAGGACGGGAACTCCCTCGTGGGCCGGATGGCGATGGGCCCGCGCGACCGGAAGGAGCTCCGGTGGATCGACCGCCTCCCGCGGAACCTGGAGGAGGAGGGGTCGGAGGGAGCAGGGGAGGGGCCCCGGGAGCTTCTCTGGCCGGAGGTGGAGCAGCTCAGGATCCCCCTGGGCGAGACCGCCTGCCTTGTGAGCCGGGCGGTGCGGGAGAAGCGCCCGGTCCGGTCCGAGCGCCGGTGCGAGGCCGGCGCGCGGGAGCAGGGCACCGATTTCTGCGTGGGGTTCTGCGGGACCCATCCCGGCGAGTTCGTCGTCGTTCCCCTCATCGTCAAGGGAGAGGCGCGCGGCGTCATCTACGTCGACAACATGTTCCGCGACCGGGAGCTGACGGACGAGGACATCCAGGTCCTCACCACCTTCGCCTCCAACGCGGCCCTCGCGATGGAGACCGTTTCCCTCTACGAGTCGCTGGAGACCGCCCTCCACACGGTGCGTTCCACGCAGGACCGCCTCCTGCAGAGCGAGAAGCTCATGGCCCTGGGCGAGATGGCCGCGCGGATCGCGCACGAGATCAAGAACCCCCTCACCGTGATCGGGGGGTTCGCCCGGCGGATGGCCCGGCCCGACAAGCCCTCGGCCGACGGCGCTTCCGTGGAGAGGTACGCCCAGATCATCCTGAAGGAGGTGCAGCGGCTGGAGAGGATCATCCAGGAGACGCTCTATTTCTCCAGGGAGGTCGCCCCCGAGCTGCGCAAGGTGGACGTGAACCGGGTGATCCGCGACGCCCTGGCGACGTTCCGCGACGAGCTCCAGGAGGCCCACATCGCGACGGCGGTCGACCTGTCGCCGGAGTTGCCGGCGATCTCCGCCGACCCCGACCAGATCGCGCAGGTGCTATGGAACCTCGTCAACAACGCCATCCAGGCGATGGAGGGCAGCGGCACCCTGGCGATCACCACGCGGCCCTCCGCTCCCCCCGAGCAGGCGGGCGTGACCCTCCGGGTGAGCGACACGGGCGGCGGGATCCCCCACGACGTCGTGCACAACATCTTCAACCCCTTCTTCACCACGAAGGCGAAGGGCACGGGACTGGGCCTCACCATCGTCCACGCGATCGTCGAGCGGCACGGCGGGACGATCCATCTGGACAACCAGGAAGGGAAAGGCGTAACCTTCTCCATCTTCCTGCCGCTCTTCCCCAAGGAGGCGGGAGCGGGGGACCGGATACTGGAGCGGATGAGGAAGAGCGAGGGCCATGAAAACGGATCTGGATGAAATCCGCGGGAAAGTGGAGGCGGGGGAACGCCTGTCCGAGGCGGACGCCCTCGCTCTTTACCGGTCGCGCGACCTGCTCGCCGTCGGGGAGATGGCGCAGCTCGCGAACCGCAGGGTGAACGGGGACCGTGTCCATTTCATCGTGAACCGCCACATCAACCCGACGAACGTCTGCGTGAACCGGTGCCGGTTCTGCGCCTTCAGCAAGAGCAGGGAGGAGCCGCTCGCCTACACGATGACCCTGGAGGAGATCCTCCGCCGGGCGGAGGAGGCGCAGGAGCAGAAAGCGACGGAGATCCACATCGTGGGCGGGCTGCACCCGGACCTGCCGTTCGGCTTCTACCTCGAGATGCTGCGGACCTTGAGGGAGCGCCACCCCTCCATGCACATCCAGGCGTTCACCGCCGTCGAGATCGACTACTTCGGGAAGATCTCCGGACTGCCGCTTTCCGAGGTCGTGTCGCGGCTGAAAAGAGCGGGCCTGGGAAGCCTTCCCGGCGGCGGCGCGGAGATCTTCTGCCCGGAGGTCCGCAACGAGATCTGTCCGGAGAAGATCTCCGGGGACCGGTGGCTCGAGGTGATGGAGGCGGTCCACGCGGCGGGGCTGAAAAGCAACGCGACCATGCTCTACGGCCACGTGGAGACGCTCGCGTCGCGCGTGGACCACATGCGGCGCCTCCGGGAGCTGCAGGACCGCACGGGCGGCTTCCAGTCGTTCATCCCGCTGGCGTTCCACCCGGCGAACACCGACATCGAGAAGGGAAGCACCACCGGGGTGGACGACCTGCTGGCGCTGGCCGTGGGGCGCCTCTACCTCGACAACTTCCGCCACGTCAAGGCGTTCTGGATCAACATCGGCCCGAAGCTTGCCCAGGTCTCCCTCCACTTCGGCGTGGACGACATCGACGGCACGGTGGTGGAGGAGAAGATCTCGCACGCGGCGGGGGCGTCGACGGGGCAGGAGATGACGGTCGGCGACCTGGTGGCGATGATCCGGCAGGCGGGGAGGGTCCCCGTGGAGCGCGACACGCTGTACAACGTCGTGCGGGAGTGGCCGGCGGAGGGTCCCGACACGTGAGCCGTGGGACGGGGGAGCTGCTCGAGGAGGCGGTACGCGGCCGCGCACCGACCGTCGCGGATGGGGCGCGGCTTCTGCGCGAATCGCCGCCGTTCTCCCTCGGAGGCGCGGCCGACGCGGTCCGCAGGCGCCTGCACCCGGACGGGACGGTCACCTACATCGTCGACCGGAACATCAACTACACGAACGTCTGCGCCTGCGGCTGCTCCTTCTGCGCGTTCTACCGGGAGAAGGGCGCGCCCGGCGCCTACGTCCTTTCGGAGGAGGAGCTCTCCGCCAAGATCGGGGAAACGATCGCGGCGGGCGGGGTCCGCGTGCTGCTGCAGGGCGGCCTGCACCCCGACTGGGGGATCGACGACGCGGTCCGGTTGGTCCGCGCCGTGAAGCGGCACCCCACAAGCCTCCACGGCTTCTCTCCGCCCGAGATCTGCCATTTCGCGGAGCAGTCGGGGATGACGGTCTCCTCCGTCATATCGACGCTCCGGGAAGCCGGGCTCGACTCGATCCCGGGGGGCGGGGCGGAGATCCTCGACGACGCGGTCCGCCGCAGGATCAGCCCGAAGAAGATCGGCTGGGAGCGGTGGGCCGCGGTGATGCGGGAGGCGCACCGGCAGGGGCTGCGCACCACGGCGACGATGATGTTCGGGAGCGTGGAGACGCCCGAGGCGATCGTCGCGCACCTGCTCCGGGTCCGCGCGCTCCAGGACGAGACGGGCGGCTTCACCAACTTCATCCCGTGGACATTCCAGCCGGCGAACACGGAGCTGCGGGAGGCCCCCGGATTCGAGGAGGGGACGCGGGCGGGTTTCGGCAACGCGGTCGGCTACCTCAAGGTGCTGGCGCTGTCGCGCATCCTGCTGCCGAACATCCCGACCGTGCAGGTGTCGTGGGTGACCATGGGTGCGAAGGTGGCGCAGGTGGGGCTCTTCTTCGGGGCGGACGACTTCGGCTCCACGATGATGGAGGAGAACGTGGTGGCCTCCGCCGGGGTGTCCTTCCGGATGACGGAGGAGGAGATCGTCGCCACGATCCGGGACGCGGGGTTCACCCCCGCCCGGAGGCCCGCGTCGTGAGCGGCCGGCGCAGGGGCTACCCGATGATGCAGCCACCCCTGTGTACAGGACCGGGAGAGGTCTCCTGTTCCGCGGCAGGGGTCCCTCGGAGCTACGGTTCGTCGGCCATCCCTGGCTCCCGGTTCGAAACAGACGCCGCTCCTCGCGACCCCCGCCGCTTCACGGGAGACCTCTCATGTGCCACAATGGGTGCTGCAACAGCGCATCCCCTGCGGTAACGCACGACGCGGGCCTTCTGGCGGGGCCGGGAAACCAGACCCCGAAAAGAAGAATCATGTTTATCGATACGCGGGGGGCTTATCCTTGAAAAGTGTGGTCCTGGAGACCACACTTTTTCTCCTGGGACACCCTTGCGGCTCGATATCGAGAACCATTAACGGCAAGAGGGGAACGAGATCATGCTCGACCTGAAATTCGTGAGAGACAACATCCCGGCGGTGGAGGAGATGCTCCGGAAACGCCGCTCCACCCTGTCGCTCGGCGGGTTCGTCGAGCTGGACCAGGCGCGCCGCGCCCGGCTCGCCGAGGTCGAGAAGATGCGGGCGGAGCGCAACGCCGCGTCGGGGGAGATCGGCAGGCTGCAGCGGGAGAAGAAGGACGCATCGGAGATCCTGGCCCGGATGAAGTCGCTCTCGGAGCGGCTGAAAAGCGCGGAAGGCGAGCTCCCGGAGATCGAGCGCCGGATGGAGGAGTTCCTCCTGTCCATCCCGAACGTTCCGGACCCTTCCGTTCCCGAGGGGGCGGGGGAGGAGGACAACCCCGTCACCCGGTCCTGGGGGGAGCCCCGCTCCTTCCCCTTTCCGGTGAAGGACCATGTGGACCTCGGCGCGGAGCTCGACATCCTCGACTTCGACCGGGCGGCCAAGATCGCCGGGGGGCGCTTCTGCCTGTCGAAGGGCGCGGGGGCGCTCATGGAGCGCGCCCTCATCAACTTCATGCTCGACGTCCACACGCGGGAGCACGGCTACCTGGAGGTGCTGCCCCCCTTCATGGCGAACAGCGCCTCGTTCGTCGGCACCGGCCAGCTCCCCAAGTTCGAGGAGGACCTGTTCCGGGTCGCGGGGACCGACTATTTCCTCGTGCCGACGGCGGAAGTGCCCGTGACCAACATCGTCCGGGACGAGATCCTCCCCGGCGAGACCCTTCCCCTCAAGATGACCGCCTACACGCCCTGCTTCCGCGCGGAGGCGGGGTCGTACGGCAAGGACACCCGCGGCATGATCCGGCAGC
>DCUH01000102.1:0-8168 GCA_002327765.1 bacterium UBA2219
TCGAGGAAGATCGTCCCGCCGTTGGCCTCCTCGAAGCGCCCCTTGCGCTCGTCGACCGCCCCCGTGAAGGCGCCGCGCCGGTGGCCGAACAGCTCGGACTCGAGGAGCGTCTCCGGGAGGGCGGCGCAGTTGACGGCGATGAACGGCCGTTCCGCCCGCGGGCCCCCCTGGTGGATCGCGCGGGCGATCATCTCCTTCCCCGTCCCGCTCTCCCCCCGCAGCAGCACGGTGGCGCGCGACGACGCAACGCTGGTCACCGCGGCGAAGACCTCCTGCATCCGCTTGCTCTGCCCGATGATGCTCTCGATCCGGTACGTCTTCCGGATCGTCTTCTCGAACTCGCGCCGCTGGCGGCGGAACTCCTCCTGCAGCCGCTCGATCGCCTTGTTTAGCTTGATCGACTGCCCGATGAGGGCGCCGACCACGGCCAGCGTGCGCGCGTCGCTTTCCAGCGAGCGGCCCTCCGCCGCCCCGCTCCGCTCGGCGGCGATCACCCCCAGCGTCTCCGAGCCGATGCGGATGGGTACGGCCACGTAGGAAATCGGGGTCCCCGGCGATTTCCCGTGGGCCCGGGACTTGTCGAGGAACGTGGGCTCCTTCCGGGCGTCGGGGATGGCGATCGGGCTGCCGGTCTTCATCGTCTTGCCGACGATCCCCTCGCCCCAGACGTACCGGGCCCGCTCGCGCTGCTCCGACGTATACCCGGCCGCCACCGCCATGCGGATCTCGCGCGTGGCCTCGTCGGGGCGGAAGATGGCGGCGCGGTCGAACCCCAGGAAGCTCTGGAGCGTGCGAAGGGTGATCCCCAGCGCACGCTCCAGGTTCTGCGTCGATGTGAGGATCTTGGCCACCTCGTGGATGGCCGCGATCTCGGCTCTTTGCTGCACGCGGAATCCCTTCAGGCGGCGATCGTCACGGTGCGCCCCTATTTCTCGGGCGCCTTGATCGCCTCAAGCTCCTTCTCGCTGAGTTCCTTTTTCCTTTTCAGGGTCCAGTTGCCGACCCATTTCTTGAAGGTCTCGAGGTTCGCTTTCCTCTCCGCATCCGTTTTCCCGAGGTACTGGTACATGTTCCCCGGCTTCCCGTCCTTGGTGTTCGTCCCGTCGTCGAGCCTTCTCATCAGGGCCCCGGCGTCGGATCCCTTGACCACGACCATCAGGTTCGCGTAGCTGTCGTACCTGGGCCCCTTCATCTTTTTCTTGTACCCTTCCTTGTCCTTGTCGAATTCCTCCATCGTGGGCGACCGCTGACCGTGGCAGAGGAGGCACCGGGCTTCGATGATCCCCTTGATGTCCTTCTCGTAGGTGACGGCCTGGGCGGCGAAGGATGGAGCGGCCACAAGCAGGGCGAGAAGCGTCGATACGATTGTGATAATCATCCCTGAAGGACCTCCCGTAGGTATTTTTCCCGATGATCCATCCTGACAAACCGCCCGGAACATCTCAACCGGAAATAATTCCCCGGGGGTCTTTCACCTGCGGCAGCGGGGGATTCCGGCCCGGGTGGTATAATCCGACAATATTCCCGTTAATGGGGGCTTTCTCTCATGACGAAACGTTCGAGGTTCCTCGGCGGCGCGCGGATCCTTCCCCCGCCCGTGGGGAAGGGGATGTCCGCCTCCGACCTGATGGACAAGTCGTTCCTCGCCTACAACGCGGGGCGTCTCCGGGAGGGGGCGCGGCTCCTCGCCGAGCGGATGCTCGCCCCGGACGCGACCGTCGGGCTGTCGCTGACCGGGGCGCTCACGCCCGCGGGGCTGGGCGTCTCCTGCCTCGTTCCGCTGCTCAAGGCCGGCTTCGTCGACTGGATCGTCTCCACGGGGGCGAACCTGTACCACGACGCCCACTTCGGGCTGGGGCTCCCGCTGCACGCGGGCTCCCCGTTCATGGACGACCGGGCGCTGCGGGAGGAGGGGGTCGTCCGGATCTACGACGTGCTCTTCTCATACGACGTGCTCCTAGACACGGACGCCTTCTTCCGCCAGGTGCTCGACCTGCCGGAGTTCCAGGCCGAGATGGGGACGGCGGAGTTCCACTACCGGCTCGGCGCGTACATGGCGAAGCGGGAGCGGGCGCTCAAGGCCGGCGAGGTGAGCCTGCTGGCGGCGGCGTGGCGCTACGGAGTCCCCGTCTACACCTCCTCGCCCGGCGACTCGTCCATCGGGATGAACATCGCGGCGATGCGGCTCGACGGCAAGGGCGTGAAGATCGACGTGGCGCTCGACGTGAACGAGACGGCGGCGATCGTGTACGCCGCGAAAAGGAACAAAGGGAAAAGCGCCGTATGGATCCTGGGCGGCGGCTCTCCGAAGAACTTCATGCTCCAGACCGAGCCGCAGATCCAGGAGGTGCTGGGGCTGGACGAGAAGGGGCACGACTACTTCCTGCAGGTCACCGACGCGCGCCCCGACACGGGCGGGCTGTCAGGCGCGACGCCGTCGGAGGCGGTCTCCTGGGGGAAGGTCGACCCGGACAAGCTGCCCGACACGGTGGTGTGCTACCTCGACTCGACCGTCGCGCTGCCGCTTCTGTGCGCTTACGCGTTCGACCGGGCCGGGAAGCGCCCGCTGAAGCGGCTCTACGACCGGCGGGCGGAGATGCTCGACCGGATGACGCGGGCGTACCGCCGGAAGGTGGACGCCGAAGCGGTCACCCGGAAGCGCGAAGTGTCCCGGTAGGAACGATCCCCGCCGACGGGGCCAGGTGCAGGAGCAGCTTCCCGGCCGCCCAGGCGTCGGCTTCCGCGCGGTGGAACCCGGTCCCGATGCCGAGCTCCCGGCAGATGGCGGGCAGGGAATTGGAGCGGAACCGGCCCGTGCGGCGGGCCAGCGCCAGCGTGTCCACCACGAGGTTCCCCGGCCAGGCCCCCCCCGCCATGCGGGCCTCGGCGCGCAGGAACGAGAGGTCGAACGGGGCGTTGTGGAACACCAGCGGGTCGTCCCCCAGGAATTCGAGGATGCCGGGGAAGAGCTCCGCGAAGGGGGGCGCGCCCGCCACCATCCCGTCGGAGATGCCGTTGACGGCGCTCGCTCCGGGGTCGATGGGACGCAGCGGGTTCACCAGGGAGACGAAGGAGTCGATCACCGATCCGCGGAGGAAGCGCAGGAAGGCGACCTCGCACACGCGGTGCCCCGCGGCCGCCGAGAGGCCGGTCGTCTCCACGTCCGCCGCGACGTACGGGATCTCCAGGAAACGGTTCGCTTCGGGCTTCAATCCTTCACCTGGTGCCGTTGATAGGAAAAAGATACCACCGAACGGGGGCCCCCGATGAAAAACCGGGTTCGGGACGCGCCGGCCGGGAAGAAAGTCGCCCTGGTCACTGGAGGCGGGCGCCGGATCGGGGCGGAGATCTCCGCCGCCCTCGGGCGGGCGGGGTACGACGTCGTCCTCTCCTACCTGGCCTCCCGGCGCGAGGCGGAAGGCAAAGCCGCGGAGATCGGCGGGAAGGCGATGCGTCTCGACCTGGCCCGCCCCGCGTCCTTCGCCCGGCTCGCGGCACGGCTGGCGGCCCGGTACGGGCGGCTGGACCTGCTGGTCCACAACGCGGCCGTCTTCCCCCGGACGCCGCCGGAAACCGTGACCGCCGCCGAATGGGATGCGGTCTTCGCGGTGAATCTCCGCGGGCCGGCCCTGCTGACCCGGGAGCTGCTCCCGCTGATGCGACGCGCGCCGGAAGGGGCGGGGATCTGCTTCCTCGGGGACGCGATGGCCGGGGAGCTCTGGCCGTCCTACCTGCCGTACTGCCTCTCGAAGATCGCGGTCGAGGCGTACGCCAGGGGGCTTTCGGGGACCCTTCCGCCGGGGATCCGCGTCGGGCTCGTGCGACCGGGGCTGGTCCTCCCGCCGCCGGGGTTCCCGAAGGACCGGTGGGAGCGGCTTCGCCGAAGGAAGGGAGCCGGGCTTCGCACCGTGCGGGAAATAGTTTGCACCGTGTTGCAATTCGCCGCATCCAAAGTTAGCATTTATCGATAACCAATTCCGGGTTTGGAGAGGAGATTCCCGCATGAAACAGTACAGGTGCAGCGTCTGCGGCTACGTCTACGATCCCGCGAACGGCGATCCGAACAACGGCGTGCCGCCGGGAACCCCCTTCGACAAGCTGCCGGCCGACTGGGTCTGCCCGCTCTGCGGCGTGGGCAAGGAAGAATTCGAGGAAGTGAAGTAAATAGGATAACGGCAGTCGTTTCATATAGACCCCTCCCGAAAGGAGCGATCCCATGAAACAGTACAGATGCAACGTATGCGGATGGATCTACGACCCGGCGAAAGGCGACCCCGACGGCGGCGTGGCGCCCGGCACCCCCTTCGAGCAGATTCCCGACACCTGGTACTGCCCGAAGTGCGGCGTGGGCAAGGAAGATTTCGAGGAAGTGAAGTAGCGAAGTACCTTACGGCCCCGACAACAACCCCGTTTTTCCAAGAAAGGAGCGAGCCGATGAAATCATACAGATGCAACGTATGCGGTTGGGTCTACGACCCCGCGAAGGGGGACCCAGAGCACGGCGTGCCGGCGGGCACCCCCTGGGAAAAGGTTCCGGCCGACTGGATCTGCCCGAAGTGCGGCGTGGGCAAGGAAGATTTCGAGGAAGAAAAGTGACCAAGACCCTGACAAAAGACATCTTCTACGTCGGCGTCAACGATCCCGGGTTGACCCATTTCGACATCGTCATTCCGACCGAGTGCGGGACGACATACAATTCCTATCTCGTGAAGGGCACGGAGAAGACCGCCCTGATCGACTGCGTGAAGAGGAGCTTCGCCGACGGCTGGTTCGGGAACATCGGCGGGATCGTTCCCCCCGAGAAGGTCGACTGCCTGATCGTCAACCACTCGGAGCCCGACCACGCGGGCGGGATCGTCGACCTCCTGAAGCGCAACCCGAAGATCGCCGTCTACCTGACCCGCTCCGCCAAGACGTTCATCGACAACATCGTGAACGGGCCGTACGACGCGCACGTCGTCGAGGACAACCAGGAGCTGTCCCTCGGCGGGAAGACGCTGCGGTTCATGGTCCAGCCGTTCCTCCACTGGCCCGACACGATGATGACCTACGCGGTGGAGGACCGGGTCCTCTTCTCGTGCGACTTCCTCGGGCGCCACTTCGCCACCGAGAAAGTCTTCGACGACGAGCTGGAGCAGACCGAAAAGCTGCACAACGCGATGGTCGTGTACAACAGCATGATCTTCCGGCCGTTCAAGGAGCAGGTCCTCCAGGGGTGCGAGCGGATCAAGGACCTGCCGATCGCGATGGTCGCGCCGTCCCACGGGCCGGTGCTCCGGAAGAGCTGGCGCGACGCCTGGGCGTTCTACCGGGACCGGGCGGCCCTGCCGCTGGAGAAGCGGAAGAACGAAAGACAGGTGGCCATCATCTACGTTTCCGCCTACGGGAACACGACCATGATGGCGAAGAAGGTGGCCGAGGGGGTGGCCGCGGCGGGGCTGAAGCCGAAGCTGGTCAACGCCGCGGAAGTGTCGATCCACCAGATCCTCGACGACCTCGACGAGTCGATCGGGTTCCTGGTCGGCGCGCCGACGCTCAACAGCAACCTCCCCGAGCCGATCTACTCCATGCTCGGGTACCTGGTCGTCCTGAACGTGAAGGGGCTCACTTCTTCCGCCTTCGGCTCGTTCGGCTGGAGCGGGGAGGCGACCAAGATCGTCACGGACATCATGGCCGCCATGCGGATCAAGGTGTTCCCCGAGCCGATCAAGTTCAAGATGACGCCGACCGAGGCGGATCTTGCGACCTGCTTCGAGTTCGGGAAGAAGTACGGGGAGGCCGTGGGGGGGAAGGCGGCGTAACGCCTTTACCCGCGGTGCTTGCTTTCGCCGGCCGTTCCTTCCTTGTGGAGGGAACGGTCGGCGTCCTTTTTGACCTGCTGCTGCTCCTGGAGCGCCTCGCCGCGCACCTTCGCCTTGCAGAGGTCGCAGATCCCCCCCTGGAAGGCGCCCGGCTTCGCGCAGATCATGCAGCGGTGCTTTTCCATGCCTCTATTATTCCACACGATGCCCGTTTCCGGGCATCTCCCGGAGGGCGGCCATGGAGATCGGTCGGGTCGATGTCGCGGAAGATCTGTTCGAGTGCCCGAAATGCGGGGGCGGCGGGGGGTTCCACGTCGGCTTCCGCAGGAGGGAGGACCGGCGGTACGAGGTGGTTTTGGTGTGCCCCTCCTGCCGGGTCCGGTTCACCGTGGGGGAGTTCCTGATTCCCACCGGCGAGGAGCGGCCCTATATCCACGAGATGGACGGGACCCCGTAGCGCGGTCACCCGATCCGCTCGAGCAGCGAGTCGCCGAGGAGCTGCCCGAAGTAGTCCTCGGCGTTCCGGATGTAGACGCCTCCCCCGCCGGCCATGTTCCCGCCGGCGAGCTGCCCCTGCTTGACCGCGCTGCGCCAGCCGAAGTTGATCCGGCTCTTGCCGAGGAGGATGTCGTGCACCTCTGCGCAGTCGCCGGCGGCGTAGATGTTGGAAACGTCGGTCGCCAGGTACTCGGACACGAGGATCCCGGTGGCCGCCTTCACCCCGCTTCCCTCCAGGAAGTCGACGCCCGGGAACCGCTCGACGGCCGCCACGACCAGCGAGCAGCGGATCGTCTCGCCCGCCGTCGTCACAACGTCGCAGCTCCTGCCGTCGACGTCGATCACGTCGGCGATCTCCGCGCCTTCCCGGGTCTTGACGCCCTTCGAGCGGAGGCGTTCGACGATCTGCGCCTCGACGTCCGGGGGGATCGGGTTCCCGGTACGAGGCGGGCCGGGGCTGATCCAGGTGACCTGGTTGCCGGCCATCCGCAGCGCCCGCGCCGCCTCGATGCCGAGGTAGCCGGGGCCGAAGACCACGGTGTGATCGGAGCGCATCGCCCGTTCCCGCAGGCGCGTCGCGTCGCCCAGGGAGTTGAGGACGAGGGAGAACCCCGGCACCGCCGCCAGCGCCGGCGGCGCGAGCGGGCGCGCCCCCGTGGCGATGCACAGGAAATTGTAGCCCTCCCCGGTGCCGTCGGTGAAGAGGACCCGGTTCCCTCCCGCGTCCACGCGGCGGGCCCGCTTCCCGCGGAGGAGCCGGATTCCCAGCTCCTCGAGGTCCTTCGCCAGCGGGTTCGCCATGGCCGGCAGCTCCCGCTCGCCCGAGACCAGGTCGGGCAGCGCCGGCCGCAGGTACGGGGCGGCGTGCTCCTCGGTGGCGACGACGATCTCCGCGGCCTTGTCGAGACGGCGCGCCTCCCTGGCGGCCGCGATCCCGGCCGGCCCGCTTCCGAGGATCAGGTATCTCATGGGCGTCCTCCATCGGTGAAAGGGACAGAGCCTATTCTACCTTGGAAGGCGCCTGGTGGCGGATGTCCTTCCCCTTGACCATGAAGATCACGTCCTCGCAGATATTGGTGGCGTGGTCGGCGATCCGCTCCAGGTGGCGCGAGACCAGGATCAGGTCCATCGCCCGGGGGATCGTGGAGGGGTCCGAGGTCATGTAGGTGAGCAGCTCCCGGAACACCTGGTCCTTGAGCTGGTCCACGGAATCGTCCCGAAGGATCGTCCGCTGCGCCAGCTCGTCGTCCCCCCCCACGTAGGCGTCCAGCGCGTCCTTCAGCATTCCCTGCGCGATCTCGCCCATACGGGGGATGTCGATCAGCGGCTTGAGCGGCGGCACGCCGAGCAGGTCCTCGGCCGCCTCGAGGATGTTGATCGCCTGGTCCCCGATCCGCTCCAGGTCGATGATGATCTTCATCGCCGCCGTGACGAACCGAAGATCGTACGCCGCCGGCTGCCGCAGCGCGATGATCTCGATGCACGCCTCGTCGATCTCCACGTGGAGTTGGTTGACCTGCGTCTCCATCGCCCGGACCTCTGGCAGGAGGGCCGCGTCGCGCCGGACCAGCGCCTGCACCACCTGCCGGGTCATCGCCTCCGCCAATCCCCCCATCCGGAGGACCTGCTCCTTGAGCTTCGCCAGCTGTTCCGTGTAATGCTCCGAGATCCGCTTCGCCATGCCCCGGTCACCGCCTTCCCGAAATTAGTGGTCCGGCCGTTTTCACCCGAATCTTCCGGTGATGTACTCCTCGGTCCGCTTGTCCGACGGGTTCGTGAACATCTTTCCGCTCTTGTCCATCTCGATCAGCTCGCCGAGAAGGAAAAAAGCGACGTTGTCTGAAATGCGGGCGGCCTGCTGCATGTTGT
>DCUH01000102.1:8200-9097 GCA_002327765.1 bacterium UBA2219
CCGGGGCTGTCCAGCTTGTCCTTCACCTCGTTCCAGAGCGCCGCCATGTCGAGGGCCCTCTCCACGGTGCCGGAAAGCTCCCCCCTGGGGATCTTCCTGCTGTTCAGCCGCAGCCCCACGGCGACGTTGTCGAACACGGACATCCGCGGGAAGGGGTTGGGCTGCTGGAACACCATTCCCACCCTCCGGCGGAGGTTCACCGGGTCGACCTGGTCGGAGAGGATGTTGCGGCCTTCCAGCAGGATCTCCCCGGTCATGCGGAAGCTGGGGGTCATGTCGTGCATGCGGTTCAGGCACCGGATGAAGGTGCTCTTCCCGCACCCCGACGGCCCCATGACGGAGGTCACGGAGAACCGGGCGATGTCCATCCGGATGCCTTTCAGGACCTGGTTGCTCCCGAACCAGCCGTTCAGGTCCCGGATCTCGAAGACGTTGTCCATCCTGCCTCCTACTTCCTTTCCCGGGTCAGGACCCGGGCGCCGATGTTGATGACCAGCACGAGCGTGATGAGGACCAGCGCCGCGGCCCACGCCTTGTCATGCCAGTCCGCGTAGGGCGATATCGCGTACGAGAACACCTGCANNGGTTCCCCAGGACCGTGAACAGGAGGGGCGCCGTCTCCCCGACGATGCGTGCCATGGCCAGCAGGATCCCTGTGAGGATCCCCGCCGACGCGGTCCGGACCACGATATGCAGGGTCGTCTTCCACCGCTCGATCCCCAGCGCCAGGGCCGCCTCCCGGACCGACCGCGGCACGGTGCGCAGCATGTCCTCCGTCGTCCGCGCGACGATGGGGACGAAGATCATGGTGAGCGCCGCCGCGCCCGCCCAGGCCGAGAAGCGCTTCATCGGCAGGACGACGAGGATGTAGCCGAAGATGCCCATGATGATGGAGGG
>DCUH01000102.1:9121-9379 GCA_002327765.1 bacterium UBA2219
CGCCCCCCGTCTCCCCGACGGGGCGGGGGAGGTCGGTCAGCAGCGTCCAGCGCAGCTCCTTCGCGCCCTTGGCCAAAAGGTCGAAGAAGATGAGGAACAGCGGCAGGATGACCAGGAGGGCGCAGAGGTAGAAGGTCCACCGCATCCCCGCGTCGACCGCCTTCCGCCGGAAACCGATCGTCGTCATGGGATCACATCCCCCCGGAGGCGCTCTTGACCATCTTTTCGAGCAGCCACTTCGACGCGAGGTTGACGACG
>DCUH01000054.1:0-256 GCA_002327765.1 bacterium UBA2219
GGGGCCGTGTGGTGGTATACCCGCTGCGCGCCGCCGATCCAGTACTGCGTCACGAGGTCGAGGTCCAGGAACCAGCTCTGCGCCTTCCGGGTGCGCTTCCGCACGACCTCCATCGCCCGCTCGTTGAAGCTGACCGGCGAGAGGCCGGGCGGGCACGAAAGGCACTTCTGGCTCCCGGAGTAGATGACGTCGATCTCCCACCCGTCGACGTCGAGCGGAACGCCCCCCAGCGACGTCACCGCGTCGACGATCGCCA
>DCUH01000054.1:342-28102 GCA_002327765.1 bacterium UBA2219
CCGCCGCAGCGCTCGACGTTCTCCTGCATCCTCCCGCCGAAGACGCCGTTGCGGCAGACGACGACCTTGTCGCCCGGCTCCAGGAGATTCACGAAGCAGCTCTCCATCCCGGCGGACCCCGGGCCGGAGACCACCATCGTCATCCCGTTGCTCGTGCGGAACGCGTACTGGAGGAGCTCCTTGACCTCCTCCATCATGCCGATGAACGCCGGGTCCATGTGGCCGATCGTGGGGCGGGCCATCGCCTGCAGGACGCGCGGGTGGACGTCGGAAGGGCCGGGCCCCAGCAGGGTCCTCGTCGGCGGAAGGAACGGGCGGATCGTCACGGTGCACCCCCGGGCGCGGGAATGTCTTTCCGAGCGCGTATTATCGAATCATATCCGATCCCGGGCCGCTATACTGGAGCCATGGGCGATGTGAAGGATTATCTCGGGGAAAACAGCGAACGGATGAAGATCGCCGACTGCCTCGCCGTCATCATCGACAGGAGCGAGATGGGAAGGGACACCCTGGAATCCGCCCTCAAGGACTACCCGGAACTGGAGCGGATGAACCTCATCGGCGGCGAATTGAAGTGGGAGTTCATGGTGTCGCTGATCAGCAAGCGCAAAGGGGGGGTCCTGGTGGTCTACGCGCAGACCAGGGACTCCCTCCCGGGAACGCTCGAAATCGTCTCCAGGAAGGTCGTCGAGCTCGGTGACCGTTTCTGCGCGTACCTTCCGGCGGTGGCCGACGAATCTCTGCCGTTCGTCATGGACATCATCGCGAGTCTTCAGTACACTCCGGGCGACAAGCCGAGCTGACTTCCCCCTGCGGGCGACCGCCGCCGGACCGATTGCGCCCGGGCCCGCCCCTCGGCGCCCGTTCCGATTCCATGTAAGGTTTCCGCTTCATTTTTCCGATGATACGGAGATGACGGCTGTGACACGCGGCGCTTTTTCATCCCGACGTGACGCGCACGCCTTCATGTACAGCACGAACGACGACCAGCTTGCGGTACTGAGGAGGGTCGCCGAAAGCATCACGTTCCTGATAAATCCGTAAAGGAGGATCGAAGACATGCGGAAACTCGCCCTGCTGGTCTTCACCTGCGCGCTGGCCGCGTTCATTTCGGCCGACGCCGCGGAAGCCATGGAGAAGCACAAACGGACGGATCCGGCGGTGCAGAAGCAGCAATCGGTCAAGCCGATGAAGGCCACGCCCGTGGGAAAGCCGCAGAGCGTCGGCACCCGCGAAAAGCTCTCGGCGACCGGCTATCACGACAAGGACCAGGACGAACCGACGCAGGAGCGCCCGAACCCGATCGACACGAAGGGAATCAGGGACCCCGCCGCGGCGCGGAATCCCGCGCAGGGTCAAGCGATGCCGGCCCCTCGGTGAGCCGCCGGAACCGGATGATCGGACAGGAGCCAGTAGGGGGAGGGTGGGTCAGGACAACGGCAGCACGTTGTCGGGCGTACCCTTCCCCTAATTAAAAGGGTACGAGTCTTCCTTCCCCCGGGTGATTACTTTTCGCTCTTCCTGGTAACTCCTCCCGATTTTTCTGTAAGCGTAAATCGCGACCAGCCCGAAGGCTGCAATGAAAAACAGAAACGCCACGATGCCTGGATTCACCGTCATTTTAATGTAGGCGAACAACACGACCAGCGCACCAATGTATGCGAATATCCAAATGTATTTATATTTTTTGTGCAAAGCAAGCAGTCGGCCCGGCTCCAGAACTTTACTAGACTCTTCGGATTCTTTTTCAATGCGGTGCGTTTTCGTCATGCCTTTTATTTATTCCTCCGATATCCAACTACCAATTGGTTACATATTCCCAGAAAATCTTTTACTAAAACAACATTACCACGGATTCTTCTTATGCAGGTCATTTATCGGATATTTCTAAATGGGGCATTCCCTATCTGCGGCAGTCGACCGTCCCTGCGCATCAATGGTTCTCGCAGGGCACGGTCGGCGCACCGACATACAAAAGCGGGGCGGCGAGCAGGTTCCCCCGAAATCAACCCGGGCCTTCCCGGACAACCCGGCAGGCGGCCTGGTAGATCTCCTCGACCTCGAACCACTCCTCGCCGTGCTCCTTCCTCACATGTTGCATCAGCGAATCGATGGCTTCCTCGCCCGTTTCCCCGTCCGCCACGAAATAACAATCTATCCCCAGTTTCTTGCAGCATATCGTAATCGTCATGGCCCACCTCCCGGCACGGACCCGTTGGTTCCGCAACCTTCGATGATGAGGATTTGGTGCTTCGTCGACGGAGAAGTTTCCTCGTTCGCGATAATATCCCCGCGGGCGCACCGTTTTCAGGGATAAGATCTTGGGGGTATGGATGCCGGAATGACGCCCCCGCGGCGGCACATCCACGTTTCCTGCGCGATCATCGAGCGGGACGGCCGCGTCCTCGCCGCCCGGCGGAGCGAGGCAATGAGCATGCCGCTCAAATGGGAGTTCCCCGGAGGCAAGATCCGGGAAGGCGAGCGGCCGGAAAGGTGCCTGGAACGGGAACTGGTCGAGGAAATGGGCGTCCGGGTGTCGGTAGGCGCCGCCCTGCAGACGACGACCCACCACTACCCTTCCTTCACGATCACCCTTTACCCCTTCGTCTGCGCAATCCGCTCCGGCGAGATCACGCTTCACGAGCATGCGGCGTGCGCCTGGATGGCGCCGGAAGAGCTCGCATCGCTCGACTGGGCGGAGGCGGACTATCCGGTGCTGGAGTCGTATATCCGACATCATCGGGAAAGCATGTAAGCGGGGCCTGTTCTATTGTTCCACCCGATGGGGGTGTATCATTTCCATGATTCGATGCAGGAACCTGGCCGGTAATCCGCGTCGAACCCTCCGGCAACGGGGAAGCGCCCATGTCGGGCGATCGCGCCCCCTTCATCGTGTCCCGCTCCCTTCTCACAACCTCCACCCGAAAGGAGGAAAGGCATGAAAGAAAGAGATGACGAGAAAATACCGGAATCCGAAGGAGCTTCCAACGGACAAGCGCGCCTGACCCGTCGCGGTTTTCTCAAGACCACCGTGGGCACCGCCGCGTTGGCCACGGTTGCCGGGGCAGCTTTGAACCTGTCTGGGAGCAGGGCCGAAGCGGCGCCGGAACGGAAACTGCCGGCGAAGTGGGACGAACAGGTCGACGTGATCGTGGTTGGGTCCGGATTCGCCGGGCTTGCCGCGGCCGCCGAAGCCTGTGCGGCGAAAGCAAGCGTCCTCATCCTGGAAAAAATGCCCACCTATGGAGGCAATTCGATCATCAGCGGCGGCACGTACTGCGCGTGGGACGACAAGACGCACATGCGCCAGCGGCTCAATCTCGGGGAGGACGGCGTCGAGCAGCATAAAAAGGACACGTTGAAAGGCGGAGATTTCTATGGGGTCCCGGAACTGGTCGATATTTTCGTCAGCGGAGCGACGCCGGGAATCAATTGGCTGATCGAGGAAGGGAACGTGGTTTTCCGGGAGTCCATAAACCGTGGAGGCGGGCACTCGGCCTACAGGGCCCGCAAGGTGACCGAGGGCATCGGGAGAGGGATCTCCGACCCGATGAAGAAGATCGCGGAGAGTCGCGGGGCGAAGATCCGCCTCGGAACCGAAGTTACCTGGCTCTGGCGGAAAGACGCCAACAGCCCCATCCTCGGTGTTGAAGTCGCCAGGGGGAAGAGGAAAAGCAATATCCGTGCGAAGCGAGCGGTCGTCCTCGCGTCGGGCGGTTTCGGGGCCGACAAGAAAATGCGCATCTCCTTCAACCCGAGCATCGTTCCGGAGTACAACACCACGAACCAGCCGGGCGCGACGGGCGAGATGATCCGTTATGCCCAGGCGATCGGCGCCGACACGCTGCAGCTGGCGTTCATCCAGCAATATCCCTTCGCCGAACCCGAAAGCGGGACGCTCGACACCTGGGCGAGCTTCTGTTTCGGGGCGCCTGGATACGGAGGGATATACGTAAACAAGCAGGGCAAGCGGTTCGTCAGCGAAATGGAGCGGCGCGACGTCTGTTCCCAGGCGCAGATCAAGCTCGGGGCCAGGCCTTCCTATACGATCATCCGCGAAGCCATGATCCCCAAGATGCGCGGGGCTGAGGGAAAGCAGGAGGTCGAGGACGGCCTCAGGAAGGGTCGCCTCATAAAGGCCGACACGATCCAGGAACTTGCGGGCAAGATCAACGTTCCGGCCGACGCCCTGGTCGAAACGGTCGAAAAGCACAACAAGTATTTACAGGAAAACAAGGACCCGGATTTCAACAAGCCGATAACGAAGAGCATGATGCCGCTGAACGAGGGGTCGTTCTATGCCATCGCGCAGTGGCCGGCGGTCCACCACTGCATGGGCGGATTGAGGATCGACACGGAATGCCGGGTGATCGATATCTGGGGATCGCCGATTCCCCGTCTTTATGCCGCCGGGGAGATCGTCGGAGGCATCCACGGATCGAACCGGCTGGGCGGGAACGCGATCGCCGATTGCGTGGTCTTCGGCAGGTTGGCGGGACAAAAGGCCGCCGCCGAGAAGGCATAGCCCTTCGGGCAGGAGGCCGGTTTCAAACCGGCCTCCTGCCTGTTTCCGGCCGCCCGGGCGGCCGTCCCCCCCGGCGCCTTATTCCGTCTCCTCCCCCGGCGGCAGCTCCAGCGCCGGGATCGCGGGGAGCGACTTGCCGACGATCCCCTGGATCCCCCCGTACATGCGCGCCATGTTCAGGAGCGCCTTCGTCGCCTGCTTCTCGCGCTTGGCCCACTGGCGCTCCATCGCCCGCTTCTCCGACTCGAGGTCGTCCTTCATCTGGCCGAACGACTCGATGACTCCCTGGACCGCGTTCCGGAACTCGACCCCCGAGAGGTATTCGAACAGCATCTCCATCTTCTCGTTCTTCCCCACGACCGACGCGCGCGCGGCGGTGACGTCCACGAGCCCTGCCCGAAGGATGTAGGCCATCCCGACGGCCGAGGGGAAGTCGCAGACCCAGATCCCGCCGAGATGCCCCACGTGCCGCAGCCCCTCCGGGAGCGCCTGCGACACGATGACGGCGATGTCGGCCTTCGCTTCCCGCTGGTCCTCCTTCAGCTTGTCCACCCAGGCGTGGCTCCAGTTCTTCGTCCGCTTGGACTCCCAAAGGATCTTCCCGCAGGACCTCCCCCCGCCCGTGAAGACCTCCTGCATGCAGTCCGCCCCGCGCACCCCTTTCGAGATCTCGGTCACGGCGTCGGCGGGGAACTCGGCCCGGAGCATGCCCTCCAGCTCGAGCTCCTGGACCTCGCCCTGGGCCTGCATGCTCCCCTGCTCCGCGCGCCGCTTCAGCTCGTCGATCTGCTTGCGGAGACCGTCGATCATGTGCTCCTTCTCCGCCTCCCGAAGCCGGTACTCCTCGTCCTTGCGGGTCGCCACTTCCGCGGCGATGCTTTTCCTCTCCTCGTCGATCTTCCGCGCCACCTCGAGGTCGAGCCGCTCCGCCCTGTCCGCGAGCTCCTTCTTCTCCTTCAGAAGGGACAGCTCGCGCCGCGCGAGCTCCCGGACCTTCCCGCGCTCCTCCTCGAGCTCCTTCGCGGCGGTTTCGAGCTCGACCGTGAGCTCTCCCCGCGCCTTTTCCGCGGCCGCGGCCTCCATGCCGGCAAGGCGTTTCCGGTAGTCCTCCTCATACTTGCGCGCGACCCTCTCCTCGATGGAGTGCGTCAACGCCTGGCTGATCTCGATCTCCTGGCCGCAATTCGGGCAGACGACGGACGGGTAGGCCATGCGGTTACCTCCGGGTGGTGCAAGTGGAATGCTTCCGCGCTGCTTTTACAAATTAGCAAAATCCAGATGAGAAGGAACCCTGCCGATAACGCAGGGGGGTATTCGAAAAAGTCTGGTCTCCGAGACCACGTTTCCCGGGAAACCCCCCTCCGTTTACCGGCAAAAAGGAATCATTAGCCCGCCGCTATCTCGGGGGCACCGTCGCCGGCGTCACCTCGAGTTTCCCCTCCATCCCCTTCGCTCGGTGGCTGCTCCCAAGGAACGACTTGTCGCAGTAGAACACGTAGCTGCCTGCCGGCAGGGGGGCGAGGCGAACCATCGTGTCGCCGCTCTTGGCGAGCTCCTGGCGGACGATCACCTTCCCGCCTGGACCCTCGAGAACGAACGAATGAGGGATGAGTTTGCTTGCGTCATGAATGCGGATGACCACGGGCGTGTCCGCCGGCACGGAGAGACGGGCCGGGGCGAACGAGTAATTATCCGCCTTCAGCTCGACCAGCTTCCCGGTGGAAGGGGCTGTAGCCGGAACGTCCTTGACCGGGGCGCCCGAGCAGCCGGTCAGAAGGACCAGGAACCCCGGAACGATCCACTTTTTCATCGAAGTCCCCCTCGAACCGTTTCCAATAAGATGTGGCGGGGGGACAGGGGGGTGCGGCCGGACGAATCGCCCAGCCCCTTCGTTTTGGACCATCAGGCCAGGGGATTTTCGTGCCGGTTCGCCGCGACAGTCGCCATGCTCCGGATAAATGCCCTGTATTTGGGGGGATCCAGCACCAGGAAATACGGCATCCACCGCGCCACCTGCTCCCGCAGGTCCATCTCGTTGTGCACGTCGAAGGAGAGGACGACGTTGCCGTTTCCCTTCCGCTCCACGATCTCCTGCCGCGGGAAGATGCTTTTTCGCTCGAAGAAATGCGCCACCTCCCGGTCGAACTCCACCGTCACCCGGTCCGGCTGCTTCTCGTTGAACCAGATGGTCCTCGCTTCGTGCAGCGTCTTCCCGATGCTTTCCGGGATGTCCATGTAGAGGCGCCCGGTCGGGCGGACCCGCTCGATGAAGTCGAGCACGAACTTCTTCACGATGCCGTCGTGCTGGCCGACGAGGTACCAGAACCCCTCGTGGTAGAGGATCTTGTACGGCTCGACCGTGTACCGCTTCCCCTTCTTGCTGTAGGAGAAGGAGACGACCTCCTTCTGCTTGACGTGCCGCTCCAGCGTCTGCCGGACCGACGCCACCTTTTCCATGTCGATCGGCTCTTCCGACAGCACCTGGTAGACCTCCGGCATCCGGAAGATCTTGTGCTTGAGCTCCTGCAGGAAGCTCGAGTCCTTCGGGCCGAAGATGTGGGTGGCGTAGTCGATCATGGCGCAGACCATCGCCATCTCCGAGGCCTTGTAGATCTTGTCGTTGATCACGTAGTCGGAGATCAACGAGTAGGTATGCTTCTCCTCGTCGACGCTCACGCACGGCAGCGCCGCGAGATACAGCAGGTACCGCTGGGCGGTGCGGATGCAGACGTCGAACTCCTCCGCAACGATCGCGGAGGTGAGCGACTTCCTTTCGTTGAGTAGCCGCAGGAGGCGGAGCGCGCAGTCCATCATCGCCGGCTTGTTCATGGGGTTTTCTCCAGGGGGAGCAGGGTGACCGACCCGTACGAGATCCAGTGGAGCCCGACCCCCAGCACCGGCTTGCCGGGGAACGCCGCGCGGACGAGGCCGGCGTACGATCGGAGCTGGGGCAGGTAGCTCCCGAACCGGGCGGGCCTGTCGTCCGCCATATCGGACTTGTGGTCGAGAATCCAATAGCCGCCGGCGGTCTCCACGAGCAGGTCGAGGACGCCGGAGACCACGCTCCCCCGGTCGTCCAGCCCGAGCAGCGGAAGCTCGCGCAGAATCCGCACCGGGCGGAACGTCCCTTCCAGCCACCGCGCGAAACCGGCGGCGCTTCCTTCCAGGAGCTTGAACGTTTCGCCGTCGAGCTTCATCCCGGCGGCGCGCTCGAACCGCTCCGCGCGCCCGCCATGACGGTCCGCCAGCTCGAAGAAGCGGTGCAGCGCCAGCCCGCGCTCCGCCCCGGCGACCTCCAGCGCGGCGTCGAGGGGTGCGGCGTACGATTCCTCCCGGAGGCCTTCCGGAGGCACACCATCCGGCGCCGCCCGCAGCAGGGAGGGCGTGACCGTCTCCGGCGTCAACCCGGTCGGGAGGTCGCGGTATTCGACCGCCCGGCGCCCGAAGCGCTCCAGCGGGGACGATGCGTCCCCCGCCGCCGCCACCGACGGGGCGGTCGCGTTCTCCGCCGGGCTTACGATGCAGGGGAACCGTTTCAAACCGACCTCCATCGAGTCCTTTTCGACCCGCATCGCCGCGGATCCCGCCAGAAGGTGCCAGTAATGGACCTTGTCGTTCTTCGCCAGATGGCTCGGCCACTCGACGATCACCTTTTCCCGGGCGCGCGTCAGCGCGACGTAGAGGAGGCGCCTGGCCTCCTCCTCGAGCTCCGGGCGGAGGCGGGCCTGGAACGCCTCGTTGGTCTCCTCCGCCGCGAAGGTCGGGACGATCTCGATGCGGGCCTTCTCCAGGATGTTCCCCAGCTCCTTGAAGTCGTCGTAGGCGACGGAGATGTCGGGCAGGCGCGGCTCCACCTTCTTGTGCGCCCCGCAGACGGCCACGACCGGCCATTCCAGCCCCTTGGAGCCGTGCCAGGTGGTGACGGTCACCGCGTCCTCGTCGAGGACGCGCGGCTCCGGCTGCCGGTCGGCCTTCTCCTCCCGGTCGGCCTTCTCGACCTTCGCCGAGAGCCACGCGAGGAACGTCTTGATGCCGGTGCCGTAAT
The DNA here is from genome assembly GCA_002327765.1 of bacterium UBA2219. Taxonomy (GTDB): domain Bacteria; phylum Desulfobacterota; class Deferrimicrobia; order Deferrimicrobiales; family Deferrimicrobiaceae; genus UBA2219. Next base: position 8,913 of record DCUH01000054.1, read on the forward strand.
AACCGCCGGCAAGCAGCACCTGCCGGTTCGCCTCCCCGAACTCGCGCGCCTCGTCCTGGAACTTGAGGAGATTGGCGCGGGCCTGCGCGGCGTCGGGCCACAAGGCGACCCTGCCGTAGAGGTCCAGCGCGTCGATCGCGTCGGCGGCCAGGGCGTCGACGGTCTTTTCCGCAGCCCCCGCCCGCAGCGGTTCCAGGAGGTCGAGCACGGGGTCCGTCAAGACCTCCCCGCGCCGCAAGACTCCGAGCGCCTCTTCCAGGGAACGGCTCCCCAGCTCGGTCACCGCGAGGTACAGGGCGGCGTGGCGGTCGGCCGGATCCGCCAGGCATGCCAGGGCGTGGTACAGCAGTTGGACCTCCGGCGCGCCGAGCCAGCCGTCCCGCCGGATGCGGGTCCGGATGCCCAAGGCCCGCAGCACCTCCGCGTACTCGTCCACCAGCGCGTGGGTCGGGCAGAGGAGCGCCACGTCCCCGCCGCGGATCCGGCGCGGGCGCTTCGCCGCCTTGTCCCAGACCATGCATTTCCCGTCGTCGAGCAGTTGCTTGACGCGGACGGCGGTCCACGACGCCCGGTCCCGGGTCTTCTTGATATATTTCGGGGCCTCGACGACCTCCAGCGGCGCCAGCGCGCTCTTGAAGTCGGCCTTCGGGGCCAGCCGGGCGTACCGCTCCCCGAACAGCCCCTTTCCCACCTCGTTCACCCATTCCATCAAGCGGGCGGAGGCGCGCCAGTTTGCGGTCAGCGGCTCGCACGCCCCGGGGTTTTTCCTCTCCAGCTCCCGGAACAGCCGCGGGTCGGCGTTCTGGAACCCCATGATGGACTGCTTGACGTCGCCCACGATCAGCGCAGGGACCCCCGCCTCGTGGACCTTCCACAGCAGGGAGAACTGCAGCGGATTGGTGTCCTGGAACTCGTCGATGACCATGCAGTCGACGCGGTTTTTGAGGATCTCCAGCACGTCTGGGCGGCCCGAGAGGATCCCGTGGGCGGCCGCGATCATGTCGGGGTAATCGACCAGGCGGGCCTTTCGCTTCTCGTCGCCGTAGATCCGCAGGCACTCCCGGCCCGCGTCGAGGATCGCGGTGACGAACAGCTCCGCGTCCGCCAGGGGGCCCGGGTGCCGGTGCAGCTCACCAGCGGCGGCCATCACCGCCTCGGCGGTTTCCTTGTACCCCGGCGGCAGCTTCCCCCCGCGCACCGTGACCCGTAGCTTGCGCAGCGCCGCCCAGAGCGCCCAATCCGCCGCAAGTTCCTCGAGCTCCTCCGCGCGGCGCAGGGCCCGATAGTTGTCCTTGAACTCCCGGCAGGCCGACTTGTTGTCCTTGAAGTCCTGCGACAGGTCCCGGGGGAAGCGGGCGAGCAGCGTCCGGACGGCTTCATGCAGCACCGTGTTCATCGCGGCCGCGTTCCCGGTCTTCCCGTAGACGTCCCGCAGCAGCGAGACGGCATGGGCGGACAGCCCGGGGTCCTCCCCCTTCGCGCCGAGAGACCGCAGGCGGCCGATCAGCGTCAGCAGGTCCTTCCGGAAGTTGTCCTCGGGGCCGGTCTTCTTGGCGTAGTCGTACCGGTAGCCGAATTTCCGCAGCTCCACCGCGACGGGGTCGGCCTTCCCCGTGCGCGGCAGCGACCGGCGGATGAAGAACTTCTCCTCGTCGTCGTTCAGGAGGCGGGGGGACGGCGAGATCCCGCCCTCGAAGGCGAACTCCATCAGGACCCGCATGCAGAAGCCGTGGATCGTGGAGATGTAGGACTCCTCCAGGCGCAGGGCGTCGCCGATCCGGCCGCGGTCGACGAGCGCGAACCGGATCCTTTTTTTGAGCTCCGAGGCGGCGGCTTCCGTGAAGGTGACCGCGACGATCCGGTCCGGCGCGACCTGCCCGCCGACGACCCATTCGGCGAGCGCTTTCTGTATCCGGTAGGTCTTTCCGGAGCCCGCGCCGGCGGGGACGATGGTGAGGGGCGGGATCGTCATTCCTCCGCCTCCTCTTCCTCCCGGGCGGGGTGCGTGAATTTCGCGACCAGGGCGTTGTTCTCCAGCGCGTAGGTCTTGACGCCGAGCTTGCGGAAGCGCTCCTCGTCGTCGTCATTGTTCAGCGGGATCCTCCCCGCGCGCAGCTCCCCGAGCCGCTCCCTGACCACCCTTTCCGCGTTGACCGAGATCCCGTCGCCCATCTCAAAGATGCCGGTCACCGTGCGCGGCAGCGCCTCCGACGTGTCGCAGAGCGCCTTCTGGTCGTCCATCATGTAGTAGAGGACGCCGATCTCCGCCCCCGCCTTGATCGCGTCGGCCAGCGCCGCGCCGCCCTCGTCCGCGACCGTCCCGTCCCGGAGCATCGCCCGGTAAAGGGAGGCCTGGAGGTCGTACCCCTCCTCCATGGCCTTGCGGCGCGTCGCGCTGCCGGACTTCTTGTAGTCGACGACGTAAAGCTGCCCCGAGGGAAGCGAAAGCACCAGGTCGGTCCGGCCGCGGACCGGGACGCCTTCGAACTCCCCTTTGAGCCCGGTTTCCACCAGGAGGATCCTCGCTCCGCTTCTCTCCAGGATCTCGCGCCAGCGCAGCGCCGCCGTCTCGATGTCTTTGAGGAGGTTGCGCCGCTCCACGTACCATTCCGTCGCCGTCAGGAAGGGGGCTTCCTCGCGGATCGCGTCGTTCAGGAACCGCTCGGCCGAGGACTTGATCGCCGCGGCGGCCGGCAGCGGCGCCCCGGCGGCGAAGAGCTTCTCGAACACGTAGTGGGCCAGCGTCCCCTTCAATGCCGGGTCCAGCGTTTCCGGGGCCCAGGAGAGCGGCTCCGCCTTTATCCGATGGAGGAACCAGGCCAGCGGGGAGACCATCAGCGTCTCCAGCCCGGACGGGGAAACATAACGCACCTTCCCGCTATCGTCGGTCAGCAGGTCGGCGGAAAGCTCCGGGTCGGGCGGGTCGGGCGGCATCGGGGCGACGCCGACGCCCGGGGAGGCGAGCGCCAGCCCGGCGACCTTTTCCCGGTCCGATTCCTTCTCCAGCGTGCGGAGCAGTTCCTCGGGCGCCCCGATCCCGTCGAACAGCCGCGCCATGAAGGCGATCGTCCCGCAAAGGGCGAGCTCCTCCCCCCGCGAATCGCGCAGGGGGATGAAGAACAGCGCCCGGTCGCGGGCGACGCGGAGCTGCCGCAGGAGCCGGCCGCGCCGCAGCGACATGGTCTCTTCGGCCGTTTCGACGGCGAACCCGAGGTCGTTTTTGAGAACGGAGGCGTCCGCGGCGTCGAACACCGGCGACCTCCCGGGCGCCGACGGGTACCGCCCTTCCTTGAAGCCCAGGACGAAGAGCAGGCGCACCGCGCGCCACGGCTCCTCGTCCTCCCGGAACACGGCGATCCCTTCCCGGGTCGCCTCGGTCGCGGCGGCGGGGCGGGTCACGTCCTGCGGGACGAGGGCGGCGAGCTCCTCCCAGGGAACGTCCCTGCCTCGTGCGTTTCGGAGCGCCTCCAGCAGCGTCTCGACGGCGCTTCGGGCCGCTTCGGCGTGCCCCTCCGACCCCTGCGGCGCGGACAGCAGCGACCGGAAGGCCTGCAGGGCGTCCGCCAGCGCCCTGGGCGATTCCTGCGTTTTCCGGACGAGCTCCATCATCCGCCTGCCCGAAGGGGACAGCTCCTCGGGCGCTTTCGGGTCGAACTTCCGTTCCATGATCTTCATCGCAAGGCGGTTTCCCACGGCTTCGCCCCACGGCATGAGGGGGGAGGCGTAGAGGGCCGCGAGCGCCATGGACGGCGCGGGGCGCCGCCGCGTCGCCAGGAAGTGGAACACCGCCTCCCCGCCCAGGTTGCGCAGACGGGACGGGTCCTCGAGCCCCGACAGCGGCAGGCCGGCCTTCGCGAAGACCTCCCGCGCGGCGCGATCGCACGACCCGTCGGCCGGAAGGAGCAGGCCGATGTCGGAAGTCCGCAGGCCGGGGTCGGAAGCCAGCGCAATGCGCGCCATCCCCGCGGCGACTTCCGCGGCCTCGAGGTCGTCCCGCACCGCGAGGCAGGTCACGGAATCGTCGGGCCTTCCCCGCGGGGCCTCCTCCGCGAACAGCGACTCCTGCAGGCGGCGCAGGGCGGAACCGGCCCCTCCCGCGGGGCGGGGGTTCAGGGCGGCGGCCAGGACGGCGTCCAACTCCGGGTCGGCGGCGCGGCCGCAGTCGGAGGCCAGCTTCGCGAGGAGCGCCTCCTGCCACGGGGAGAGTACGGGGAATCCTTCCACGCGATGGACCGCGACGAGGCGGTTTGCCTCGGAAGCATCCGCCTCGAGCAGCGCGCGGATCGCATCCAGGTCCTCGGGCAGGGCCCGCCCCATCGCGTCGTGGAGGCGGGCGAGGTCGGCGAGATGCCGCTTCCCGCGGCCGCACAGGCGGGATCCTTCCGCGGACGAAAGCTCCCTGCCGGGGCCGAGCGCGTCAAGAAGCCGGCGCAGCTCGCGGCCGACGATTGCCGGGGTGTTCTCCGGGTCGGCCTTCATGCTTTCGGACCAGAAGGCGTCGGTCGGCTTCCGCGCGGCCTCGGACAGCCGCTCGTTCCAGATTGGCGCCGGCGGCGCGAGCAGATAGCCCCGGCCCGCCTGGTCGACCAGCTCGGACCACGTCCCGACGACGGTCCCGAACCGGGCGCCGGCGGATGCCAGCGCCCGGCGGACATTTCGAGCGGAGGACCGGTCGGGAACGAGGAGGAAACGAAGGACGTCAGGCAACGGAAGCCCCGCGAGCCGAATTTCCCCCATTGTATTTCTTTTGGCCGGGTTGGGACACCGGCATGCGCACCGCCCGCATCGATCCGCGCGCGGAGCCTCGTTCCTTCGGGAACAGGTGGAACCTCGCCGCGACCTGGTCTTTCGACTTGTAGCAGCGGACCGTGATCCGCGCCGGGAGGTCGGACTTCCGCCCGCAGCTCTTCCGCCCTTCCACGTCCGGATGCAGGGTGATCCCGTGCCTGCAGACGTGCTTCTCCATCGACGGGTCGACCGCCAGGATGCTCTCGACCACCCGGGTGAGGAAGCGGGCGTATCCATCCGCGCCCGCCTCGCCCCCGAAGAGCCGCGCCCCCCGATCGTTGAGGATCATCCGCCCCATCGGGCGGGTGAACCGGCCGAAGCCGGACCCGTCCCTGCCGTTCGCGTATCGGAGCGCGGCCTCGAGGGAGTAGAAGTCGCGGCCGTAGCAGCGTCCTCCCTCCCCGTCCAGCCGTTTCACCGTGACAACGTACACCGCGCGCCTCTTTCCTTCCGTCTCCTCGCCTTTCGCCACCCAGGCGTACAGCAGCCCGTGCCGGTCCTGCCGCATGACCGCCTTCCGTTTCCAGTTCCCCGTGGTCAAGGCGGCGGCCAGGTTGTTCGGGTCGAAACCGTACACCAGGTCCTGCGGCCCGCACCATCCCATGTTCAGGCAGCGCGCCATTCCGATCATCCCCCTCTCCGTCACTTCCCGAACGCCGAGAAGTGGACCAGGTCGCCCTCGTGGTGCAGCGCCTTGCCGAAGGAGCGCTTCGCTTCGTAGCGCCAGTCCTCGCCGATCCCGACCGGCTCGTACTTCTCGAAGAGCGACTTGCCGACCTCGTCGAGGATCCGCTTCACGTACCCCGCCGACTCCGCGGGAGTCTTTGCACGCCGCGCGGAAAGGCGCGCGCCCTGCGCCATCATCGCCTCCACGGCGACGCCGGCGAGCAGCTTGTCGAACATCTTCCCGAACGTGGCCTCCCGGTCGAACAGCTCGACGCCCTGGAACAGGCCGTTGACGAAGAACGCCGCGCCCGTCTGCCCCTTCTCCGGGGCGATCCCCTTCCGGTACTCGTCGATGGAACCCTGCTTCTGCTCGAAGATGTCGTTCATCGCCCCCGTGGCGGTGGGCGCCGCCATCCTGTGGGACATGTCCGCCACGCAGTCCCAGACCCGCCCCTGGTCGGAGGCGTAGCCGCGTTTCTGGCGGAGCGTTTCCTTTTGGAACTCGGCGTTCCCGCGCCGGATGGAATGCGAGGCGAAATGCCGGCTCGCGCCGAACTGCCGCCCTTCGTACCGCCACCTCCCCTGCTCCACGCACGAAACCGGGATGCGCGTGATCGAGTCCGGGGGTATCAGGAACGACGCGTTGACGATCCGGTTCTGCTTGGCGCCGACCAGTTCGGTCCCGTCCGTCACCAGGACGACTTTCCCGGAGAAATTCGTCATCCGCAGCTCCGGGACCGACCCGCCCTCGCTCACCTCCTCCACCACGACCTTCTTCGCGTCGAGCGCCTCGTCGACCAGGACGTACTCCAGCGCGGCCGCCGGGTTCCCCGACAGCGGAACCGCCGTCAGGTTGAGGACCTCCTTCGGAATGCCGATCGAAAGCTCCGACAACGTGGTCATGCGATTGCTTTTCGTCATGCTTCCTCCCGTCCGGATGGTTCGCATCCTTCGGCGACCGCGCGGGTCGTCGCTCATGGGAAGAAGATACAGGGCGGGGGCGACAGTTCCTGTCGCCGATAAATCAGAAGTAATACCAGATGCCGCGGTACTCCGAAACGTCCTCCCCGATCGCCTCGAGCCGGTGCAGGTAGTCGAGGATGGGCACGTCGCGGGCGACGTAGGTCCGCTGCGCGCCGATCTTCTTCTCCCAGGGGTGGAACTCGTAAAGACGCGCGCCGTCGGGGGTTATGCAGATCATGTCGCGGTGCTGCCAGGCGTTCAGCGGGTTCTTCCCCAGCCCCGGAACGTTGAACACCGGCTCGTCGGACCGGGCGAGACCCGGCAGCAGCCGCGCCTCCTCCTTCTGCTCCTGGACCAGGCGGGCGATCGGAACGCGGTAGGAAGCCGTCTCCTCCTTCCCCTTCGGGTTGAAGGTGTAGTACGGGTCGATGCCGCACCGCCGGAGAAGGCGCCGCAGCGCCGCCGCCTCGAACCGCCGGGATACGTAGAAGGTGAACACGAGCTGGTTGTATACGGGGATCCCCCGGCGCCGCAGGCGATCGACGGCGGCCGCGAGGTCGGGGGTCACCTCGTACGGGTGCTGCACGTGCGTCACGAGGCAGACCTCGCGCCTTCCGGGCTCCCGATAGGATCCCAGGAGACGCGCCAGGGCCGGCGTGATCCGCATGGGAAGCGTCACCGGGGTGCGGGAGCCGATGCGGATCCGCTCCACGTGCGGTATGGCCGCGAGACGGTCCAGCACCGCCTTCAGCCGGTCGTTGGACAGGACCAGCGGGTCCCCGCCGGTGACGAGCACCTCGTGGATCGCCGGGTGGTCCGCCAGCCACTCGATGGCGCGTGACAGCGCGTCCGGCGCGGCCGCGGCCCCCTCGGCCATGACCTCGTCGATTTCCCAGTTCCTCTGGCAGTACACGCAGATCTGGGGGCACGCGTTGTACGGCTTCAGGATCGCGATCCCCGCGTACCGGCGCGTCACCAGGTCGATAGGAGAGGTGTCGGCCTCCTGCATGAAGTCGTGCTCCCCGCGCGCCGCGGCGCAGCAGAGCGCGTCGAGGTAGTCCGCGGGGGGGATCACCTGGGCCCGGACCGCCCGGTCCCGGCTTCCGCCCGGCTCTTCGTCGAACAGGGAGGCGTAGTACGGCGTCACCCCGAAGGGGATCCGGTTCTCCGCCGCGCGGTCGATGCAGGCACGCTCATCGTCGGACAGGCGCGCGAGGCGCCCTACCTGCCCCGACGTCACCGCCACGTTCCGCACGTGCCAGCGCCAGTCGGACCATTCCCGGGAGGTCGCGCCGAGGGCCTCCAGGATCCGGGTTTCCCGGCGGCCGCGGCGCTCCACCGCCGCGGGTCCGAGCCCGTCTTCGTACCGGGCGATCCGGCCGGAAACCTCCGTCCCGAGGCGGTCGAGCTCGCCGGACCGGTGAAGGGCCGCTTCCCGCCCGCTCAGGCCGGCGGGGACCTCCAGGGAATCGCCCTCGTGCAGCCGCACCCGTCCTTCCAATCCCCGGACCAGGTGGCAGACCTCGGCCCAGAACGCCGGCGAAAGGTCGTCCCTCGGGACGCCGCGCGCCGCCTCCACGAGCGCCCGGAGGGTTTCGTGTCCGGTGATCCGCTCGCTGCGCGGGTGCAGGAGGCCTCTCCACGCCCTGGCGCAGTCGCGGACCACGACGAGGTCGAGGTCGTGCATCCCCTTGTCCTCGGCGTAGGTCTCGAAGTGGATCCGGTTCACCCGGTCCAGCACCGCCTTCCGCGTGACGTCCATGGGGACATCGCGAACCAGGTCCGCAAGCCAGTCCGCGGCCTCCGCGAGAAAACTTTCCCGGGTCCAGGGCCCGGCGTCGTTCGTCGGTCGGTCGTTCATGGATTCCCCCGTTGCGCGGATCGCTCAGAAATTCGCCACGAGGGCGACGGACGTCATGGAATCGGCGCGCTCGAGCCCCGCCGGGACGGGCTTGTGGTCGTATCGGACAGTGTATCCCGCCTTCAGGGAAAAGACGTCCGTCAGGGCGGCGACGAGCGCGGTCTCGGAATTCAGCTTGTAATGGGCGGAGTCCGAGAAATCGTACAGAAACTCGAGCGAATGGAGGAACCGGCTCTTCTCCGAGAACGCGTACTCGTATTTCGCGAAGGCGCGCCCCGTGAGGAAATCGCTGTCGGATCCGTCCACGTACTCCTCCCGGGTGTAATTCAGCCCGACCTCGCCCGCCAGGAAATGCTTCGGCCCTCCCAGGAACTTGCGGCCCACCCCGCCCCCGCCGTAGTAGCGGTGGTCGATCCCCGCGAACCGGTCATTGTTCCAGCCGCCGAGGGCGTAGGTGTACGTTCTTTCCGTGCACAGCCGATCGAATCGAAGCTCGGTCGAGTAGCTCTCCGCCGTCGTCCGCCCGTCGTCCTCGCTGTACAGCGCTCCGAGCTTCCAGGACCCGGTCGTCCTTGGCGTGAACTTGTACTCCAGGAGGCTCTTGCCGGCCAGGCTCGTCGTCCGTGTGTTCCCCGTCGTGCGGACGTAGGAAAGCTCCGCCTGCCCCTTCCAGGGCTTCTCCTCTTTCGAGGGCTCCCCGGCCCCGGCCGCGGCGGTCGTTGCCAGAAGAAGGCACATCGACAGCAATACCATCCGGATTTTCATCGTCGTCCACCCCCCTCCCCCTCCTCTTCGGAATAAAAGAAGGGAAACGAATTCCCCCCGTGGGAACTTCTTTCGATCGGCGGCTGGAATTTTCGCGACGCGCTTCCGTCGACGGAAGCGTCCGATGAACGTCAGCATTTATTTTTATTGGCATGAAAAACGGATTGCAAGAGAAAACGCCCGCGTTGACCGCTTTCCCGCCGCCCTCTGCACGAGTGATAATATATTTTCATAGCGGCACACGAAAGGAGACCGAGATGGCCCTTCGGAAAACGATCCGCAAGAAGATCGAAAGCGTGGAGAAGCAGCTTTCCCGGCAGGTCCGTTCCCTCGAAAAGGACGTGAACCGCCTGACGAAGAAGCTCGAGAAGAAGGAGGTCGAGGTCCGGAAGCTGAAGGACAAGCTGACGGCCGACCTGGTGAAGAAGGTCAAAAAGAACGTGAAGAAGGCGAAGAAGGCGGTCCGGAAGCGCCTGCCGGCGCTCGCCTGACGGGGCGCCCCCCGCGTTCTAGAAGCGGTACGTCGCCGCGACGCCCGAGGCGGTGGGCATCCTCTCCGACGGGACGACGACGACCTTCCCTTTCAGCCGGAAGACGATGACGGACAGGTCGTCGAGAAGATCGCCGATCTCGGGGTGGGAGAGGTCGCCCGTCTCGATGCGGCCCGTCGCGGGGTCGATCTTCCCGGGAACCTCCCGGTCGGCCTCCACCAGCAGCGTCTCGACGCGCCCGGCGACCGCCGCGCGTGCCACCTGTTCGAGGTCGTCCGAGCCCGCCTGCCGGGAAGCGGCGGCCCGGAAGGCGTCGACCAGCCCGGCCAGCCGATCCAGGTAGATCGGTTCCAGCTTCCGCCACGCCAGCTCGCGCAACTCGTCCGCCCCCATCGCTTCCGGGTTCACCTGGAGGCCGTCGGCCATGAGGAAGGGATTGTGGCTCGCCTTGCGGAAAGGCGCGTGGCATTCCGCCGGGGCCGCCAGCATCAGCGGCAGCCCCGACGGGCGCGAGTGGCGCTCAAGGATCGCCCGGTCGACGACCCGGAAGAACCGCTCCGTGTCGATGTCGATCTCGTCCTTCCTCGTGCCGTGCCCGTGGAACATCGGCCGCCCGCCGGCGCCCTCCCCGTGAGAGGAGACCGTGAGGTGCGGCTCGGTCAGCTCCCCGCCCAGGGCCTCCTCGATCGTCGAAGGCACGCCCGCCAGGTCGACCCGGTCCAGCGCGTACCGGTTCCCTTCGTACAGCTTCGCCTCCCGCCGGTTCAGGCAAAGGAGCTGGAAGCGATCGGCCGACTGGTACACGCGCAGGAGCGGCTTCACGTGGAAGCCGTCCGCCACGACAAGCAGCTCCTTCACCGGGCGCTGCAGGTCGAAGACATGGAACATCTCGCCGGAGCCGAGGATCGCCAGCCCGTCGGTCCGGTAGTTCCAGAAATGCGTGTCGCGCGCGAGGGCATGGAACTTCTCCGTGAGCGCGCGGACTTCCCGTTTCGGATACTTCTCGCGCAGGGACGTCTCCATCTCCCGCAGCAGGTTGCGGTACCGGATCGGGTCCTGCTGGCAGTCGGGGCGGTGCCGGTGAGTCGGCTGGTAGAGGGAAACGCACGGCGGCTCATGGTCGGCCAGCAGGCGGGTGAGGTAATCGATGTCGAACTGCTTCATGGCGAATCCCTCCTCATATTTCGATCCCGTAGTACGCCGCCCTCACCGTTTCCGGGCCGTGCGCCTTCTCCAGCCTCTTCACGATGAAGTGGCCCTTCGCCATCTTCTGGAAATGGTCGATGAACAGGTAATTGACCAGCGCGCCGCCGGCGGAGCCGACCACCGGGATCGCTTTCGCCGCCACCTCCTCGCTGACGACGACGCTGAACCGCGAGGCGATCGCCGTGATCAGCCGGACGACGGGGGGCGCCCCCTTCTCGACCAGCCCCCGTTTCGCGAGAAACGCCGCCGCGTCCGAAACGGCCTGCCCGAGCGCCGAACGGATCGCCCAGTAGCCGAATTCCCCCGCGTTGTCGCCTTCCTTTTTCCCACCGAGCGCCAGCACCTCGAGGCAGGACAGCCGGGTGCCCAGCAGCGCGAGGTCGTGCCCCTCGCCCCTGGCGATCTCCGCCACGGAGCGCAGGATCAGGCACGTGGAGATCGGCAACTCGACAAGAAGGGCCGGGAGCCCGATCGCTCCCCCCGCGGCCCCAGACGCCGTGACCATCAGCTTGTGGAACCAGTCCTTCGAATCCGGCCCCCCCTTGGCGGTCGTGGTCCGGATCGCCAGCTCCAGCCCTTTCAACAGGGCGGCGTTGCTGGCCTGCCCGACGGCCTCCTGCCAGCCGGACGGCAGCATCCTGAACCCTTTTTCGACCGGGGCGCCGATCAGGTCCGCGAGCCGCGCCGCGACGCTCGGATATTCCAGGAGGGTCTTGGCGAATCGCAGTTCGCCGATCCCGTTTTCGGTCGGCTCGCTCACGGAATTCCTCACCCCCCCAGCGCCTTGACCACGGCACCGTACTTCTCGTGGATCATTTCCCGGTCGAACTCCCGGAAACTTTCCAGCATCGCCCGGTCTTCCCCTTCCGTGAAATAGCTCCTGGCCGCCGGGAAAAAGACCTTGTCCTCCTTCTCGATGTGCACAGGGTAGAACTCGACCAGGGTGGTGAGCTTCTCCGCGATGTCGGCCAGCGCCCCGTAATCGCCGTTGCGGTAGCGCGTGTTGGCGTCGACCAGAGCTTTCGTCGTGGCCCGCCCGAATACGTGGTCCTCGGCCAGGTCGTTCATCATGCGCCGGTCTTTGGGCGAGAGCTCCTTCTTCTCCAGGGCGCGGAAGAGGATGTCCTCTTCCTTTCCGTGGTGCGTCCGGTCTGCGTACACCCGGATGAAATCGACCGCCGCGTCGACGAGCAGGGGATCGACCTTGCCGGTGGACCGGATCCGCCGAAGCGCGTCCTTCAATACCGCGATCATCCGTTCGATCAGGCGATGTTCGATCATTAGCGGTGCGCGTGCCTGCATGTGTCCCTCCTGTCCCCGGTTTTCATCCCCGCCGGGCAGGCGATGATGGCGGCGTTCACGGGCTGCACCCGGGTACTCTCCTATCGAGCTTTATTTCCGTCAAAAACACACCGCCTCGAAGCGGGCTATCGGCCGTCCCGCGCCGTCGAAGAGCTCGAGCGCGTCTCCCCGGACACGCCACCTCCGCGCCGCGTCGAGCGTTTCCTTGAGGTTTCTTTCAAGCGCGTCCAGCGGGGGCGGGCAGGCCATCAGGGTGGTGGCGCCCGGAGCGAACCGGATCGTTTCCCCGTCGACGGAGCAGCCGCCGGAAAGCTGGTTGCAGCCGGCGGTCGCGGAATAGCGTTTCCGCCCGCCTTCCTCCCTCAGCAGAAGCCGCGGCTCGCGCCGCCCTTCGGCCGGGGCCACCGCGTCCTCCCCGAGCCGGACGAGGCGCCAGTAGGTATTGAGGAGCGAGGCGTCCGGAACGGGACCCCCGGTTTTTCCGCCGGGCTGCGGCTCGGCGGCCGCACCGCCGGATACGCGGCGCAGCAGCAGATCCACCTTTCCGGAATGCCCCCGGGGCAGCACGGGGTGCAGCGTGTCCGTCGTGAACCAGAGCTTCCCGCCGACGGAGATCCGTCCGCGGACGGAGTAGGAGTTCCGCTCCAGGATGCGCGACGGCTCATAGGGGATTTCGAAATGGATCGGCACCTGGCCCGCCGGCTCCACGCGGGAGCGGCCAATAATTTCCGCGGGGGCGCCGGCCTTCGAGACCTCCTCGAGCGTCGCCTCGAACACGGCGTTCGGCGGCAGGGCGATCCGTTCGCGGTATCCGGCCGTGCCCTCGATCACCGCGCGTTCGGCGGACCCCGTCGCCGGTTTCGGCGGCGCGCCCGCGCAGGCCGAGGACAGCAAAGCGGGGGAAAGAAGCAGGAGGAAAAAATATCCGTTCACAGGGTCCCCCGGACGGGCTTTTCCCACAGTATACATGGGGAACCCCCGATCGCGGCCTTCGGACCGGGAGCGTCCCGCCCGGCTGTGATGGGAAGAAAAAATTCCCTATACTGTGCCCATGACCGCTTCGGATCGCTTCATCGTCTTCGGTGCCGGCGCCATCGGCAGCGTCTTCGGCGGGATGCTCGCCGAAGGCGGACACCGTGTGGACCTCGTGGGCCGGCCGGACCACATGGAGGCGATCCGTCGGAAGGGGCTTTCCATCGAGGGGCTCCTCGGCGACCATCTGGCGCGTCCTGCCGGAGCGCATACCTCCCTGGCGGAACTTCCGCCCGACCCGCCGCCCCGGGCGGTGCTCGTCTGCGTCAAATCCAACGCCACCGCCGCCGCGGTCGACGAGCTGGCCGCATCCGGCCTAGTCCGGGAAGGCACGCTGGTCGTCTCCCTGCAGAACGGGCTCGGCAACCTGGAGAAGATCCGCGGGGCGTTCGGCCCGGACGCGGCGGTCGGGGGGAGGGTCATCTTCGGTGCCGAGGCGAGGGAGCCGGGAAGGGTGTTCGTCTCGGTCTGGGCGGACGACGTGCTCCTCGGCGGCCCCTCCTCCGAAAGGGGGGTCGCAGACGCGACCGCTATGGCCGGGGAATTCACCCGGTGCGGCATCCGGACCCGCTTCACCCGGGACATTGCTGCGGCGCTGTGGGGCAAGGTGCTCTACAACGTGGGGCTGAATCCCCTCTCCTGCCTCCTCGACGTCCCGTACGGAAAGCTCGAGGAGGAGAAAAGCGCGAAGGCGCTGCTCGAAGACGCGATCCGGGAAGCGTACCGGGTTGCCGCCCGCGAGGCGGACCTCGGGTTCCCCGACGAGGACGCCTACCTGGCCCTGTTCTTCAGCAGGCTCCTCCCGTCGACGCGCTCCCACCACAGCTCCATGCTCCAGGACATGGAGAGAGGGCGGGAGACGGAGATCGAGGCGATCACGGGAGAGGTGATCCGCAGGGGCCGGAAGCACGGCATCCCGACCCCCGTCAACGACGTGCTCTACGGCCTCGTGAAGGCCCGGTCTGGAATGCGGCGTCAGGCCGCGTCCACGCGGAAGCCCGGGCGGGCGTAGAGAAGCTGCAGCAGCCCGGTGTGCTGCTCGGCGAACCCCCCTTCGCAGAAAGCCAGGTAGCAGTCCCACATCCGGACGAAGCGGTCGTCGTACCCCAGCGCGCGCACCTCGGACAGGCGGGCGTGGAAGTTTTTCCGCCATTCCCGAAGCGTCCGCGCGTAATGGGGGGTGAAGTCCTCCAGCCGGACCAGCCGCAGGTCGGTTCGCGCGGCGACGGCCGCGGTCATCGCCCCCAGCGACGGGCAGCAGCCGCCGGGGAAGATGTACCGGTTGATGAAATCGGGGATCTTCACGTACCAGGCGTATTCCCGGTCCGGCACGGTGATGGCCTGGATCAGCGCCAGGCCGTCGCGCTTGAGCCGGCGGCAGCAGGACTCGAAGAACGCCGGCAGGTGGCGGTCGCCGACCGCCTCGATCATCTCGATCGCGGCCAGCCGGTCGTACTCGCCTTCCAGCTTCCGGTAGTCCTCCTTGAGCAGCGTGACCCGCCCTTCCAGGCCGGCATCCCGGACCCGCTCCCGCGCGAGAGAGTACTGCTCCTCCGAGATGGTGGTCGTCGTGACGCGGCAGCCGTAGCTCCGGGCGGCGTGGATCGCGAACCCGCCCCAGCCGGTGCCGATCTCCAGCAGGCGCGTCTCCGGCCCGAGCCGCAAGCGCCGGCAGACGCGGTCGAACTTGGCGACGGACGCCTCCTCCATGGTGCTTTCTTCCCGCTCGAAGATGCCGCAGGAATACGCCATCGTGGGGTCGAGGAACAGCCGGAAAAGATCGTTGCCCAGGTCGTAGTGCGCCCGGATGTTGCGGCGGCTGCCGCCGAGCGTGTTGTCGTTCAGCCAGTGCAGCAGGCGGTGGACCAGCAGGGCGCCCCATGCCGCGCCGCCTTCCATCCGGACCTGGGCCTGGCGGTTCCGCACCAGGATCCGCGCCAGCGCCGGCAGATCGTCGCAGTCCCAGAGCCGGTCCATGTAGGCCTCCCCGCCGCCGATGCTGCCGCCGAACGCCACCTTGCGGTAGAAGAGCGGGGCGTGCACCCGGATCGTGGCCCGCAGCGCGGCGCCGGGCTCGCCGAAGTCCAGCGACCGCCCGCCGTCGACCACCGTCACCCGGCCGGAGTCGAACCGGGAAAGCGTTTCCAGGACCAGCGACCGGGCCGCGCGATCCAACGCCCCGACCCGGGCCGACGCCGCATCGGATACTCCGGCGCACGCCGGTTTCCCGTTCCTCATCTGTGGTATGCCCCCCCGGTCACATTGAGCTCCCCCGGGTGCGGGCAATAGGGCACCCCTTTCAGCTTCAGCCGGAGGGCCTGCCAGTAGATCCCCCACATCACCATGCCGGTCATGAACGGCCATCTGAGCAGCGCCCGGGCCAGGTTCCCCCCGGTGAGGGGGCGCCGCTCCAGGTCCAGGGCGGCCTCGAAGATCTTCCTCCCGTCACGGAAGTTTTCGATCCGGGCGCCCAGACGCTCTCCCGGAGGGGTGAAACGCCATTGGTAGGCGATGTCCATCGGCATGAACGGCGACACGTGGAACTCCTTGTCCACCGGGTACGAATGCCGGCCGTCATCGTCGAGGGCGCCGCGGGCGTCCAGCGCCCGGACGTACTCCTCCCCCCAGGGGGTGTTGTGCACCTCGGCCACGATCGCCTCGAGCCGTTTCCCGTCCTCGCCGAAGCAGTAGTAGACGCTGATCGGGTTGAAGCAGTAGCCCAGGTAGCGCAGGTGCGTCAGCAGGCGGATCGGGCCGGCGGGCCGGAAGCCGAGCTGCTCCCGCACCGCGTCGCGGATCGCCGCGTCCAGCGGCCCGGGCCTCCGGAAGTGATCGGCGCGCCGGAAGCTGGCCCAGTTGGCCCTTTCGACCGACCAAAACCACCGGCCGTCGAAGACGCGGTCCAGCTCCCCCAGGTCGAGATAGAGCATGAAAAGCCGGTACCGGAAACGGTGGTCGGCATGCGCTGTGCGCCGATGCTCGACGGTCCCCGCGTAGACGCAGCTTTCCATCAGAGCCCCTTTCCGAAGCGCCAGGCCACCGCCAGCGCGCTGTTGACGCCGTCCTCGTGGAACCCGTACCCCCACCAGGCGCCGCAGTACCAGGTGCGGTTGACGCCGCTGATCTCGTCCCGCCGCTTCTGGGCCTGGAAGGCCGCCTCCGAATAGACCGGGTGATGGTAGACGATCCTGCGGACGACCCGCTCCGGGGCGACGGCGCCCGGGTCGTTCAGCGTCACGCAGAATTCCGCCGGGGCGTCGAGCCGCTGCAGCTTGTTCATCCAGTAGGTCAGCGAGACGGCGCCCCGCTCCTCCCGGGGAATGTGGCAGTTCCAGCTGGCCCGGGCCCTGGGCGATTTCGGGAGCAGCCGGCCGTCGGTGTGCAACACCGTGTCGTTCCTCTGGTACGGGATGGCGGACAGGAGCTCGCTCTCCGCGTCCGTGGGGTCCGCCAGCATCGCCAGCGCCTGGTCGCTGTGGCAGGCCAGGACGACCTGGTCGAACCGTTCCGGCCCCGCACCCGGAACGGTCACCTCGACCCGGTCCGGCGCGCGCCGCACCTCCGCCACCGGCGACGACAGGCGCACCCGGTCGCGGAACGGCCTCGCCAGCGGCTCCACGTAGCTCCGCGACCCTCCCTCGACCACCCGCCATTTCGGCTGGCCGACCAGGTCGAGGATGCCGTGGTTGACGAAGAAGCGCGCGAAGGCCGCCGCCGGGAACCGGAGGAACCGCTTCGGGTCGGCCGACCAGATGGCGCTCCCGATGGGCACGAGGAACTCGTCGACGAACCGGGCCGAGTAGCCTTCCCGCGACAGGTAGGCCCCCAGGGAGAGCGACATGTCGCCGCGCTCGCAGAGCGGCCGCAGCCCGCGGTTGAAGCGGACGATCTCCAGGAGCATCCGCCAGAAGGAGAGGCTGGCCAGGTTCCCGCGCTGGGCGAACAGGGTATTCGGCGTCGCGGAGCAATACTCAAGGCCCGTCCGCTCGCTGGAGACGGAGAAGCTCATCACGCTCTCCCGGGACCCCACGCCGAGCCGGTCGAGCAGCCGGATGAAGTTGGGATAGGTCCGCTCGTTGAAGACGATGAAGCCGGTGTCGACGGCCCAGCTTTTTCCTTCGAGCGGGACGTCCACCGTGTTGGTGTGGCCGCCCAGGTAGTCGTTCGCCTCGAACAGGGTGACGTCGTGGTCTTCGGAGAGAAGGTGCGCCACCGTCAGCCCGGAGATGCCGCCCCCGACGATGGCGATCTTCATCGCATTCCCCTCCCTCTCATCCGAACCGCAGGACGACCTGGCACGCGAAGGCCGTCGTGGCGGCGCAGAGGAAGCAGCCCCAGCAGAGGTCCACCCACACCATCCGGACCGGCCAGCGCTCCAGCGTGGCCATGTTCGTGAAGTCGTAGACCCCGTAGAGGATCAGCCCGTAGAGCGCGCCCCAGCCGATCGACGAGAGCAGGGGGGATTCCGGGGTCACCCGCGGAAGGGCGAACAGCGCCACCCCCAGGGGGATCAGCAGGTAGACCAGCGCCGCGGCCCAGTACACCGGTTCGATGGAATCGCCCCGGCGCCGGACGTACGGGCCCAGCTCGGACATGTAGAACCGCTTCATCAGGAGTCCCAGCCAGAGGTAATCCAGCAGGATGACGAACGGGATGGAGAGCGCGAAGGCGAGCACGGACGGGCGCATGGGCAGCTCCTTCAGCTTCGTGGCGGCAACGGGAAAAACGCGCTGGTGCGGCGCTTGTACTCCTGGAAATCGGCCCGACCTTCATACCGCTGTTCCAGCATCGGGATCCCGGACACCTTCAGGATGAGGAAGGTGATGGCCAGCGGCCCGGCCACCGTCATCCAGCCGCCGGGGACGGCCGCCGCGAACAGCCAGATCCCCCACCACAGGGTCACTTCGCCGAAGTAGTTCGGGTGTCGGGTGTACCGCCAGAGTCCGAAGGTCATGAGCTTGCCCCGGTTCGCCGGGTCCCGGAGGAACCGCGACAGCTGGAGGTCACCGATCGCCTCGAAGAGGAACCCGACGAGCCAGACCAGGGCGCCGAGGGCGTCGAGAACGGTGAAGGGAGCGTAGGGGGCGGCGTTGACGTAGGTCACCGGCGCGGCCACCAGGAGCAGCAGGACGCCCTGCAGCATGAACACCTGGAGGAAGGAGCGCAGGACGAACGCGCTTCCCCACTCCTCGCGCCACTTCCGGTACCGCGGATCCTCGCCCTTCCCCCGGTTCCGGAAATGGATGTGCGCCGCCAGCCGCAATCCCCAGACCGCGACGAGGCCGGTAACCAGCAGGGCGCGCGGCGAATATTCCCCGGCGGCGGCCAGGGAGACCAGCGCGGCCAGGATGAAGCCGAGGCCCCAGGCCACGTCGGCGATGTCGTTGCGATCCCGGACCCGGGCGGCGATGAACCATCCCGTCATGTACAGCAGTACGGCTCCGCCGGTTAAGAGGAAGATCTTTGTCATAAAGGAAGGGGCTTCCCGGTTTCGTCGGGAAGTGGGGGCTGCCGGGAGTTCCCGCAGGAATCGACCATCCGGTCCCTTCGGTTGACAGTGTGCAAGATTGCCGGCCGCCTCCCGATGCCGTCGTCTACCTATTGAACAGTAGCCATTATCATAACAGTTGCCTGGTTTGCCCCGATACGGGGAATAATCTTTTTCCCCATGCCGTTCCGCCGCCGGGAACTCTTCGATCCGGAACCGGAACTCCGGCCGGTCCGCTTCATCCAAAAGATGACGGCAACACGGCCGGCGTTTCAACCGAACTCGAAGGGACGCCGACAAGGAGAGTCCAAAATGGAGCGGTCGCCTTCCGATACCCCACTGCCGGGCGCACCCGAAGCCGGGCCGGATCTTGTCGAGCGGTACGAGAAAGCGCTTCGGAAACGCGGTGAAGGGTATCGGCCGAGGACGCGGCACCTGGGGCCGGACGGGCGGGCCCGATACACGAACCGGCTGTTCCTGGAAACGAGCCCCTACCTCCTCCAGCACGCGCACAACCCGGTAGACTGGCATCCGTGGGGAGACGAGGCGTTCGAAAAGGCGCGGCGGCTGCGCCGCCCCGTGTTCGTGAGCATCGGCTACTCCACCTGCCACTGGTGCCACGTCATGG
>DCUH01000054.1:28140-42993 GCA_002327765.1 bacterium UBA2219
GCCATCTACATGAAGGCGGTCCAGGGCTTCTCCGGCAGAGGCGGATGGCCGCTCAACGTCTGGCTGTCGCCGGATCGCAGGCCCTTCTTCGGCGGGACCTACTTCCCTCCCCGGGACGGCCGCTACGGGCCGGGGACCGGCTTCCTGGAGATCCTCCGGGCGCTGTCGGACAGTTGGGACTCGCAGGCGTCGGACGTGGAGGAGATCTGCGAAAAGGCGACGGCGTTCATCCGGCGGTCGCTGTCGCCGGAAGGCGGCGGCGACCTTCCCGGCGCCGAAGCGTTGACCGAGGCGGCCCGCCTGTGCCTTGCCCATTACGATCCCGTGCACGGCGGCGCGGCCGGGGCGCCGAAGTTCCCCAGCCAGCTCCCCGTCCGCTTCCTGCTCCGGCATCACCGGCGGACGGACGACCGGTCGCACCTGGAAATGGCGGCGCGGACCCTCGAGGCGATGGCCGCCGGCGGGATCCGCGACCATGCGGGCGGCGGATTCCACCGGTACTCCACGGACCGGGAGTGGCTCGTCCCCCACTTCGAGAAGATGCTCTACGACAATGCGCTCCTCGCGCTCGCCTACCTGGAAGGGCACCAGGCGACCGGCAGGGACGATTTCGCCCGGGTTGCGCGGGAGACGCTGCGCTTCATCGAGCGGGACATGACCTCGCCGGAAGGGGCGTTCTACTCCGCCACGGACGCGGACAGCCCGGGCGAGGGCGGCCGGCGCGAAGAAGGCGCCTTCTTCACGTGGACCCCGGCGGAGATCGAGGCGGCGCTGGGCCCGGAGCGCGCGCGGATCGTTTGCCGGTATTTCGGCTTGGCCCCGGGAGGGAACTTCGATGGGCGGTCGATCCTGCACCTGCCGGCCCCCCCGAAAGAGCTCGCCCGGGTCCTCGGGCTTCCGGAAGCGGAGCTCGACGCCGTCGTCGCGGAGGCGAAGGAGATCCTCTACCGCGCACGAAGCCTGCGCCCCGCCCCGATCCGGGACGAGAAGGTCCTGACCGCCTGGAACGGGCTGGCCATCTCCGCGCACGCCCGCGCGGGGCTCGTCCTGGGCGATCCCCGGTACGTGGAATGGGCCGGCCGGGCCGCGCGGTTTATTCTCGAAAACTCCTTCCGGGACGGGCGGCTGTGCCGGACGTGGAAGGACGGGGAGGCGAGGCACCCCGGCCTTCTGGACGACCACGCCTTCCTCGTCGCCGGCTTCCTGGACCTGTACGAAGCCTCCGCCGACATTGCCTGGCTCGAGAAGGCCGTGGCGCTGGACGCCGTCGTCGAGGAACGCTTCGAGGACAAGGACCAAGGCGGCTTCTTCCTGGCGGGAAGCGGGAACGAGGGGCTCCTCGTCCGGGAAAAACCGCTGTACGACGGCGCGGAACCGTCCGGCACGTCGGTGGCCGTCCTGAACCTTCTGCGGCTCCATGAATTCACGACGAAGCCGGCGTACCGCGACCGGGCGGAACGCGCGCTCCGCTACGCGGCGCCCGCATTGAAGGACAACCCGCTCTCGCTCTCCGAAATGCTGCTCGCGCTCGATTTCTTCCTGGACGACCCGAAGCAGGTCGTGATCGTCCTCCCGGAGGACGCGGTTAAGGACGCGGCGGCGCCCCTTCTCTCCGCGCTCCACGGCGCGTTCGTCCCGAACCGGGTCCTGTCGGTCGTCCGGGAAGGTGCGGAGCGGGAGAGGGCGGCGCGGATCGTCCCGGCGGCGGCCGGAAAAACAGCGGTCGGCGGCCGCGCGACGGCCTATGTCTGCGAGGGGCGCACCTGCACGGCTCCGACGGGAGACCCCGCCGAGCTGATGGCGCGGATCGGGCCGGTGCGGCCCTTGTAGATCGATCGCTTCAGGGCAGCGGCGAACGCCAGCCGCATTCCACGGCGAACGACATGCACCGCTCGAAGACATCGTAAGAAAATCCGGGGCAACGGACTCCGCGTTTCTCCAGCAGCGGACGCGCGTTGGCGGCGTCGAAACGGCGCGTGTCCCGGATATAAGGGAGATAGGGCTCGACGTAGCTTTCGAAGAGCGCCTCGATGGCGTTGCGGGGGGCGGCCGCGAAATCCCCGGGGGCGCAGGCCCGGATCCCGGTCAGCCGAAGGAACCCGGAGGTGTGCCCGACGAGTTCCTCGATGGTCGTCACCCGGTCGTTGACGATGTGGAAGATGCCGCCGTCCGGCGCCCCCTCCAGGACGGCCAGGAACGCCTCCGTGAAGTAGTCGACCGGTATCAGGTTGACGCCGCCGCCGGGAGACGCCCCGATCCTCAGCGGAAGCCGGATCCTGCCGTCCGGCTCGACGCGGACCCCCGCCTCCGCGGCCTTTCGCCCCCCCCGTTCCCGGATCTCCTTTTCGTAGAGATCCCGGAGGAAGAGCACGGCCCGCACGGGGGAATACAGGGCGTTGAACAGGAGGCTCCGCCCGGTGCGCGAATCGCCGTACACGATGGAGGGTCGGTAGATCGCCAGGCGCATCCCCGCCTCGCGGCAGGCCGCCATGGCCATCCGCTCCCCGAGGCATTTCGTTTCCTCATATACGTTGAAGAACGCCGCCGGTTCCGCCGGCTCTTCGGCGCACCGCCCCTGGGCGACGCCCGCCACGAACGCCGTGCTCACGAGGTGGAAGAAGGAGGCGCGGCCGGCCGCGGCCGCTTCGAGGACATTCGACAGCCCGCCGAGGTTGACCGCTTCCACCTCGGCCCGCTTCCGCGCGGAAAAAGAGGTATCGGAGGCGCAGTGGATGATCCCGTCCGTTTGGAGAAGGAGCTCTTCGAGCGGCCCCGGCGCCATTCCGAGGCCGGGCCGGGTGACGTCTCCCTCGACGACGCGCAAGCCGCGCCGCGATTCCTCGGGGAGGCCGAACCAGTCCAGGAGCGCGCTCACGCGGTCCCGGGCCGGCCGGTTTTTCAGGGACCGGGCGAGCAGGCTTACCTCGTGCCCTTTCAACAGCAGGGCGACGGCCAGGTGGCTCCCGAGGAACCCGGTGCCGCCCGTGAGGAGGAACCGGGTGGCCGGCGCGCTCATCCGCCCTCCCGGGCCGGGAACGGCCCCGGGCGGTAGAGGAAATTCTCTTTCCGGGAGCAGCCCTGGGAGAAGACCTGCTGCAGGAACGTCACTCCCTTCGTCGAGGCCGCAAGCCCGTCCATCCAGGGTACCGCCTCGACCATCGCGCCGGCGATCTTCCGCCGCTCCGCGGGATCGGCGTGGTCGATGTAGTAGTCGTACTCGAGGATCGCGCGCTTGCCGAAGTCCATCGGGGTCAGGAAGCCGTAATCGTGATCGATCCCATGTGCTTCCGCGATCCGCGCGAACCCGGCGATGATGTCATCGATGATCTCCATCCGGTCCAGCGGGACGTAGACGAGGAAGGCGAACATGTGCTTGCGCCGCGACATGCGGGCGCTGACGATCCGGAACGCCGTGAGCCAGACCATGTCCGTCATCCCGGGCCGGGCGTACAGCCGCGCGTAGGCATCGCGAAGATCCTCGTCCACCGACCCGGCAATCGTCCCGGGCGAGGGGCTCAAGGCCGTCTCGAGGAGCGTCCGCATCCCGGGGCTGCAGAGGAATTCGAAGGGAGCGCGGTTCCCCTCGTACGCGCGCACGAGCTCGACGAGCTCTCCGTCGGCGAGCCGTGGCAGGCCGAGCATGAGCGTGCGGAACAGCGCCCCGTCGATGACGCTGGCGGCCATCCGGTCGATCGCGGCGCGGCCGTGCGCGTCGACCACGGCAAGCACCAGGTACCGGATGCCCAGGACGCCCGGCAGGACGTCCTTCAACTTTTCCGAGAGCGATTCGGACGGGGACATGAACGTCGAGACGTAGTGCCCGCCGAGGACGGCGAGCGCCAGGGCGATGCGCCTTGCGGAGAGATCGCGGGCGAACGCCACCGCCTCCCCGAACTCCTCGAAAGGCACCAGGACCGCCTCCTCGTCGGCCGTGACCGGGTGGAGCTTGACCACGGCCTCCGTGCACACCCCGGGGGACGGGATCACCGCGTGCTCGAAGGCGTACACGTTGGGCGCGCTCTTGTCGTTCAGGCGGAAGATCTTCCCGTCCCGCCCCACGAATTCCATGTCGACGAAGCCGTCGGAGGCCGTCCCGTAGACGTTCGACCACGGGGAGAACGTCCCCGTGCAGACGATGTTGCCGCAGACCGTGGCCGCGGGCTCGGCCGCGTTCACGCGGAAACCCCGCCGGGCGGCCTCCCGCTGGAGCTCGAACGAGGTGACGCCCGGGCCCACCGAGACGCACCAGTTGTCGACGTCGAAATCGATGCGCCGCATCCGCCCCATGTCGAGAACGATCCCGTCGGTGAAGACGAACCCGAACACGCTGCCGCCGTTGCCGCGTACGGCGTAGGGAATGTCGAGCTCGGCGGCCAGCGATACGATCGCCGCCACCTCCTCCCGGGAGCCGGGCAGGACCGCGAACCGCGGCATCCGGGGGCCGGCCAGCGGGAACGGGTCGTCCGCGTACGTGAAGAGGATGGCGGGGTCGTTGGTCGCCCACGCAGGCCCCGCGATCGCCCGAAGCCGCTCGAGGACGGGGTCCGCCGCCGGCGCCTGCACCGGCTTCCCGTCGTCGAGGTGCTTCCGGACGAAGCTTTTCAGCGCCCGCATGACCGCGACGGGACGCATCCCCGTGACGAAATGGCACTGCAGGTCGCAGATCCCGCACAAGGTGCAGCTTTCCGCGGCATCGACGAGCCCTTCCGTCACCGGGACGAGCCCGTCCGCCAGCGCGCGATAGAGATCCATTCGCCCCTGCGGGTAGTAGGCCACGAACCCTTTTTCCGGCCCGGACGCGCAAACCCCCGTCCCCAGGTAGTCGATCTTGCACATCGCGTAGTGCCGGCATTGCGCCGCCGTCCGCCTCGCGCCCGGATCGATCATGGCCCGTCCCCTCCCCGCCCCCGCCCGCCCGGCCGCGGCCCCGGCTTGACGCCGGAATAGACGACCGCCAGCCCGTCGAACATCCTTCGGAACGAGACCTCCCCGAAACCCGCCCCGAGGATCATCCCGGCCACCGCTTCCGGCTTCGGGAAGACCCGCACGGACTCCGCCAGGTACCGGAACGGGGCCCCGGTCCCGCAGATGACGCGGCCCAGGAAAGGCACCCAGTAAAAGGAATAGAGATGGAATATTCCGCCGAGGAGCCGGTTCCGCGGCACCGAGAACTCGAGGATCGCCAGCCGCCCCCCGGGGACGAGGACACGGAAGGATTCGTACAGCCCCTTCTCCGGATGCGCCAGGTTGCGGAGGCCGAATCCCATCGTGACGGCGTCGAAGGTCGCGTCCGGGAAGCTCATCCGCTCACCGTCGCCCTGGACGAAGGCGATCCCGTCCCGCGCAACGCCCTCCTCCAGAGATTCCCTTCCCGCCTCCATCATGGGCCGGTTGAAGTCATAGACCACCACCCGGCCGCCCGGGAGAACCTTTCGCGCGGCGAGCTTCGCCAATCCCCCGGTCCCGCCGCAGGCGTCGAGAACGAGGTCTCCCTGCCTGAGGGGCAGGAGGCGGACGGTTTCCCTCCTCCAGCGCTCGTCGAAGCCGACGCTCAGGAGCCGGTCCGCCAGGTCGTACGTGCGGGCGATGGGGTCGAAGTGCTCCCGGACGAGCCGCTTCTTCTCGGCCGGCGAGACCTGCCTGTAACCGAAAGAGACGTTGTCCGTCATCACGTTTCATCCTACCACCCTATAATGTGGAATTTTCCCCCGGAAACAGGCGATATTATTGCAAGACACGGAGCTTCCCGGAGGTGGCAAAGATGCTTACCGTCGCCGTCTACGACACCAAGCCGTACGATCGCGAATTCCTGCAGAAGGACACCGGGGCGACGGGGATCCGATGGCGCTTCCTCGATTTCCGCCTGATGGCCGAGACGGCCTTCTCGGCCGAAGGGGCCGACGCGGTCTGCGTGTTCGTCCACGACCAGCTCGACCGGCGCTGCCTGGAGGCGCTCGCCAAGCAGAAGGTGAAGCTCGTCGTCCTGCGCTGCGCGGGCTTCAACAACGTCGACCTCGCCGCGGCCAGGGAGCTGAAGATCGCCGTGACGCGCGCAGCCGATTACTCCCCGTACGCGGTCGCCGAGCACGCGGTCGCCCTCCTGCTGACGCTCAACCGGAAGATCCACCGGGCCTACAACCGGGTCCGGGACCAGAACTTCGCCCTCACCGGCCTCGTCGGGTTCGACCTGCACGGGAAGACGGCGGGCATCCTGGGGACGGGGAAGATCGGGCAGATCACCGCGGGGATCCTGAAAGGCTTCGGGATGCGGATCCTCGCGTTCGACCTGTTCCCGCAAACCGGATGGGCGAGCGAAAACGGCGTGGAGTACGTCGACATCGACGTCCTGGCCCGCGAAAGCGACGTGCTGTCGCTGCACCTCCCGCTGACCCCGAAGACGAAGTTCATCATCCACCGGGGGACGCTGGAGCTGATGAAGCCCGGCGCCATCCTCATCAACGTGAGCCGCGGGAAGCTGGTCGACACCGCCGCGCTGATCGAGGCGCTGAAATCGGGGCGGCTGGGGGGGGTAGCCCTCGACGTGTACGAGGAGGAGGAAGAGGTCTTCTACGAAGACCTCTCGGGCATGGTCCTCCAGGACGACGAGCTCGCCCGGCTGCTGATGTTCCCCAACGTCCTCGTCACGGCCCACCAGGCGTTCCTGACCCACGAGGCGCTGTCGGACATCTCCCGCGTGACCGTGCGGAACATCATGGCGCTGGCCGAGGGGCGCCCATTCGTCGAGGGGACCGTGCTGTAGCCAATCCGGCCTGGAGGGGCATAAAGCAATGAACGGGAAAGCCATTCGGATCTTTCTGCCGACTTTCGTGATCCTTGCGGCGGCAACGTTCACGCAGCCGGCCGGCGGCGCGGCGATGCCCATGAAAAGGGTCTGGGAGCCCAACGAGCGGGCCTTCTCGTTCCTCCTTCCGCAGGGCTGGCAGTCCGAGGGCGGCATCTTCAACGTGAACGCGGCGCAGATGAACGGGACGGGCAACAGCAACACCCCGAAGACCGACCTGTCCGTGAAGATGGACCGGGCCGGCACCGTGATGCTGCGATGGGTCCCCACCTGGAATTACGCCGACTTGAGACACAGCGCCATGGGATCGACGTTCCAGGGCCGGTATTACCAGGGCATGCCGCTGAAGCCCTCGATGAACGCCCGAAGTGGATCGAGTCGCTGCGGCAGCACCAGGGCATCCGGGCGAAGAACGCCATGGAGACGCAGCAGTACCTGAACCGGAGGATGAACGAGATCCTCGACAACAAGCGGCAGACGCATTCGCAGATCGCCCACCGCAACTGGCTGATGATCTCCGGCCGGGAGGACTACACCGATCCCTTCGGCGGGGAGAAGGTCAACCGCGAGAGGAAGGGAGCGCACCGCTGGGTGAACGAGGACGGGCGGGAATTCTACACCGACAACTACAACTACGACCCGAACGACAGCCCGGCGCACTACAAGGACGGGCGCCACAAGGTCGAGTGGAAGCGGTCGCCGGAAGGCGCGCAGTGAGCGCCGTTTTCTCTGTAAAGGTCCGGTCGAGGTTCTGACCGGTGCCCACGGCCATTCCCTTGTGCAGGACGGGACTCGGCCGCCATTCCGCGTTCGGCTATTCCTGCAGCCGCTGCCTTTCGTGCTGCCGCCACAAGACGATCCAGCTCAATCCTTATGAAATCGCCCGCCTGGCCGGCAGCCTCGGCATCTCCACCACCGGGTTCATCGACCGGTTCACGACGGTCGGAGGGACGGCCCTGCGATCGAAAGAGGACGGGACCTGCGTCTTTCTCGACGCCCGGGGCTGTTCCGTCCATGCCGACCGGCCCCTGGTATGCCGTCTCTACCCGCTTGTGCGTCACGTCGGTCTTCCGGGCGCGGAGAGATTCTCGCAGGTGGAACCCGAGGAGGGATGCCGGGGGATATTCCATGGAAACGGCGACGTCGAGCGGTACCTGGAAGAGCAAGGCGCTTTCCCTTTCATGGAGGCCGCCGACCGGTACCTGGAGCTGCTCCGCCATCTGCTGGAGAGCCTGATGGAACCGGTACCCGGAACGCCCGGGTCCGAAGCCGTCCTCGATGCCGTGCGGGCCGTTTCCGATGGCCGCTCCGATGGATTCGATCTATCCTGGATGGATATGGACCGGGCGCTGGCCCGGTATCGCGAAAAAAACGGCGTGCCCCTACCCGTCGATGCGCAAACCAGGATGAGAATGCATATCGAGGCCGTCCGATCCTGGGCGGCACAACACCACGAAGGAGACGCACATGGATTCCCTCGATAAAAAACTTGCCGTGGCGGCCGTGGCCGCAACCCTGGGACTTTCCCTGGGAGTCCCGGTGGCCGACGCCCTTGCGGCCGACAATGCGGCCGGCCCGGCGGCCCGGGTTTCATCCGACCCGGCGAAATCCGCCATCGAGTCGAAGCAGGGAAAGTTCAAGTCCTCCATGGAGTCGACACAAGGCAAGTTCCGGCCGGAGAAGAGCAAGGTGGAATCGACCGGAAGCACGCAGATGAAATTGAACAACCGGTAGGAAAAAACCGGGGCCCGGCGCATCCGGGCCCCGGCTCGAAGGATCGCAGCGCTCCCGGCTACGCCAGGACCGACCTGCCGGCGACGCGGCCGATGATGAGCGCCTTGCCGAACGCCGTGCCGGTCATGTAGGCGGCGCCGTGCATGCCGCCGGTGATCTCGCCCGCAGCGAACAGCCCCGGGACGGGCTCCCCGAAAATGTTCACCACGCGCGCCTTGCCGTCGACGCGGATCCCGCCGTACGTGCCGAGGATCACCCCCGTCGACAGGAACGCGGAGTACGGGGGATTTTCGATCTTGACGGGCTTCCCGAACGCGGACGTGAGGGTCTTGCGCCCGAACGGGTCGGCCCCGCTGTCTATCCCGGCGTTATAGGTCTTCACGGTCTCCTCCAGGACCTGCGGCGGCATGCCGATCTTGGCCGCCAGCTCGGCGATGGTGTCCGCCTTGAAGACCAGTCCCAGCTTCTCCAGGCCGTCGACGCGGGAGAGGGCGTCGTCCTTGGCCGCCTCCGCGATCTTCGTGTCCCAGATCGAGTAGGCGACGGCGTCGGTCTGGACCAGGGCGGCGTCTCCGAGCAGCTTGTAGGAGATCGACTCGTTGACGAACCGCTTCCCTTCCTTGTTGACGATGATGCCGCCCTTGTAATAGATGTGGGCCCGCTCCTTCGTGCTCTTCGACTGCGGGTGGTACCCGAAGGTGGCCTTGATGTAGGGCATGTCGACGAGGTCCGCGCCGTGCGCCCACGCCATCTTGAGGCCGTCGCCGGTGCACCCCGCGCCGACCAGCGCCCGGGCCTTCGACATGGGAGGGACGAACCGGGCCAGAAGCTCCGGGTTCAGCGAGAACCCGCCGCTGGCCAGGACGACGCCCTTGCGCGCCCCGAAGAAGCGCGTCTTCCCGCGCTGCTCGACCTGCACGCCGCGGATCCGGCCGGTCTTCTCGTCCAGGACCAGCCTCGTGACCGGGGTTTCCTTCATCAGCTTGACGCCCTTCGCCCTGGCGGTGTCGTCGAGGACCTTGATCACGTCGGGCGGGACGACCTGGTGCGACCGGGGAACGCTCATGCCGCTGGCGATGGTGAGCTGCTTGAACGTCACGCCGATCTTCTTCAGCCACTGGTAGGTGTCGAGCTGGTTGTCCAGGTACGCCTGCACCTGGACGGGGTCGTTCCTGTTCTCGCCCACCTTGAACAGGTCTTTCTTCAGGAGATCGTCGGAGTCCTGGACGTTTTTCTCCGCCTGCATGTCGGTGCCGGCGAACGTCAAGGCGCCTCCGCACAGGATGGTGCTTCCCCCGATGACATCCAGCTTCTCGAGCATCAGCACCTTGGCGCCCTTGCCGGCGGCTTCGATGGCCGCCGCGAAGCCGGCGGCCCCGGCGCCCACGACGACGACGTCCGTCTCGGCGTCCCATTTCTTCGGAACCTTGGCCATGACGTCCTTCGGGCTCAACGCCGTGAACGCGGCCACGCCCAGGGCGGACGCCTTGATGAAGTCTCGCCGGTTCAACCCCTCCTTGCGGTCCTTCTCGTCCTTTTCCATCGTTTTTCCTCCGTGAAATTCGATGCTTGTTGCATACCCTCCCCGTAAGGCAACTGGCGATCGATGAGCGGCGGCTCCTCGAGACGGCTCCCCCTCCTTTCCGCAGGCCGCGCTCCACCCAATAAATGAAGATTACGAACAGTATACCCCGACAGCTCCACGCGCCGCCCGCCCGGATTTCCTCGACCGGGAGCGGGAACCTGCCCTTTCGGCCGGACATCTTACATTCGAGTGCACAAACCCTTGAAAGAACATACATGTTCCGCGAACGCGGACGAAGGAGAACGACATGGCCAAAGAACCTTTGATCGACCGGGAGGCGTGCATCGGCTGCGGCCTCTGCGCCGACAACGTCCCGAACGTGTTCCGGATGGCGGATGACGGGAAGGCGGAATGTCACGACCCGAAAGGCGCCCCGGAGGAGGAAATCGGGAAGAACGCCATCGACGTTTGCCCGGTGGCCTGCATCCGCTGGAAGGAATGAGGGCCGATGATCTATCTGAAGCGCGCGTACGACCCGCCGTCCGACGAGGACGGCGAGCGGATCCTGGTGGACCGGCTCTGGCCGAGGGGGCTGGCGAAGGACGAGGCTCGCCTCTCCTCCTGGCTCAAGGAGATCGCCCCCTCGCCGGAACTGCGGAAATGGTTCGGCCACGACCCGTCGCGCTGGGAGGAGTTCCGGAGGCGCTACGAGATCGAGCTGCGATCCCCTGGCAAGCGGGCGCTTTTGGAAGAACTGGCGTGCAAAAGCCGCCTAGGGGTCCTGACGCTGGTCTACGGCGCCAGGGACCGGGAACGCAACCATGCCGTCGTGCTGAAAGACCGGGTCGGGGGGCTCGGCATGTAAAATTCGCCCCCCCCGGCCCGTTTCCGCACGTCTACGGCTTGACCAGCAGCACGGGGCGCTTCGTCCCGTGCAGCACCTTCTCCGCCACGCTCCCCTTGATCAGCTTGTGCAGATCGCCCTCGTGGTGGGTGCTCATCACGATCAGGTCCGCGCCTTCCCTTTCGGCTTTTTCGAGAATCCTGCCGGACGCCTCGCCGACTTCCACGTCGCAGCGGACCTTGATCCCCTTCGCTTTCCAGGGGGCGGCGAGCTTCTCCAGGTATGCGGCGGCCTTCCCCGTCTCCTCGTCCGTCGCCTTCGTCACTTCCGTCTGGCCGGCGGCGATCGGGTACGAACGGATCGGGTTTTGAACCACCTGGAACAGCACGATTTCCGCATCGGCGCATTGACCGATCTCTCCGGCATGCCGGACCGCGATCTCCCCGTACTCTTTCCCGTCGAGCGGAACCAGGATTTTGGCGTACATATCCCGTCCTCCTTTCCGGGAAAAGCATCCCGGACATCTACAGATAAGATGCGCCGATTCGGGGGATCGGACCCGCAATTCCATAATTGACCACGTTGACGTCAAGGATTATCCTCTCTCCGGTAGTTCGTAGCGAAACGATCCCGCAAGAGGGTGGATGTCCGCCATCGTTCTCCATACGGATCCTGCGTGAGGGACCGGGTGCGCACCAGGCGGTGACCGCCGGCGCACTCCCGCATCACCTCAACCGTCGATCCCAAGCCCGTATGCCCTGCCACCCGCCTTTCCGTGACGGCATGCGGCCGACCCTGCGCGCTCTCCGGCGCGCATCATGGAGGACGTGATCGTGTACCGACTGCCTGCCCTGGGCTTCGGCCCTTTTTTCGAAAAACAACTCGCCCGCATTGAGCGCTCCGCAGGCGTCCCGGGGAGGATCGCCTCCGAGCACCGCGGTGCGTACGTGGTCTGGTCCGCATCGGGGGCCGGCCGCGCCCGGCTCGCGGGGAAGCTCCGCGCCCGGCTCGAGGAAGTGGGATTCCCCGCCGTCGGGGATTGGGTCGTCCTTGAAGGTGCGCCCGGTCCGGATCGCACCGCCGTCATCGAAGAGGTCCTCGAGCGGCGCACGGTGTTCACCCGCGGAGCCGCCGGACGCCCGGGACGCGCCCAGGTCGTCGCGGCCAATGTCGACATCGTCTTCGCCGTCTGCGGCCTGGACGCGGACTACAACGTCCGCAGGATCGAGCGCTGCCTCGCCCGGATCTGGGCGAGCGGCGCACGGCCCGAGGTGATCCTCAACAAGGCCGACCTCTGCGGGAACGCTGCCGAACGAATCTCCGAAGTGGAAAGCCGCTGCCCCATGGTGGCGGTCCACGCGACCAGCGCCCTTCTTTCGGAAGGCCTGTCCGGGATCCGGGCAGGCATCGGCGAGGGCATGACGGCGGCCTTCGTCGGCTCTTCCGGGGCGGGCAAATCGACCCTGATCAACTCCCTGCTCGGCGAAGAGCGGATGGCCACCGGGGAGGTGCGGGGGCACGACGGCCGCGGCCGCCACACCACGACGCATCGGGAGCTCGTCCCGCTTTCCGGGGGCGGGCTGCTTCTCGACACGCCGGGGATGCGGGAGCTCGCGCTCGTCGACGAAGACGGGCTCGATTCGGTCTTCGACGACATCGCGGCGCTCTCCGCGCGATGCCGCTTCCGGGACTGCCGCCACGACACCGAGCCGGGCTGCGCGGTGAAGGAGGCGGTGGATTCGGGAGCGCTCCCCGCCGAGCGCCTGGAGCACTACCGGAAACTCGAGCGGGAAGCGAAGGCCAACGAGCTGCGTCAAGACGAGCGGCTGCGCCGGCAATCCGAACGGGTGTGGGGACAGCTCTCCGACGAGGTCGCCCGCCTGCGGCGATGGAAAGGCGGCAAGCCCTGACGCGGCTCCGTCGTATACTGGCTTCATGACACGCTTCCACGCGAACAGGCCGTGCATGGCGTGCAACGCCTGCAGGGACAAAGGCCGGAACAAGGCGCTGCACCTCACCGGCGAAGGCGGAAGGCCGCTTTGCAGGTCGACGCGCACGGAATTCCCGCTGGTCGAAGGGTGCTTCGAAACGTGGGTCGACGCCGAAAACCGGTGCAAGGCCTGCGCCAGGGCGATCGCGAAGAACCTGGGGCCCGATTGGGAAAAGAAACGGCTCAGGTAGCCCGGAACCTGCCCGGGCTCACTTCTCCGGATTCTTCTCCTTGTAAATCTGCTTCACGATGGCCGCCTGCCCGTCGAGCGCGGCCAGCGCAAGGTCCAGCGCCTCCCTCGAGGTATTGCAGAAGGTGAGCTTGTGCTCTATCGTCCGGGTGATCAGCACCCTCGACTTGTGCATCTTGGACATCACTTCATCCGGCTGCCCATCCAGGACCTGGGAGACCAGGGAGTAGAACTGGCCGTAGCATTCGGACAAATAGGACTGCATCTTCGCCCCGACGCCGTCCATGTCGTTATAGTGGCGATTCCCCTCCGGGCTCATGCTGTAGACTTCATCCATGTTCAGCGGAGCGATCGCGGAGTGGTTCATCAGGAAATGCGTGAGCGAATCCTTCAATTCCTTCACCTGGCGGTCGACAAATACCGTAAAAGCGTCCATTTTGCATCCCTCCAAAGGTGGCTGAACGGGGGCATCAATATATCCCGGGCCGGATCGCCTAGGCAAGCGGTAACCGGATTTTTTACCGGAATTACGTGTTTTGATGCACAATTCTAAAGCAAAACGCCTTACGCTGTCGCCCCCCCGGCGACGAAAAGGACGAAGAACCATGAGCGACCGAGCCTGGCTGCAGCACTACCCGCCGGGGATCCCGGCGGAGATCGACATCTCCCGGTATTCCTCCATACCGGACCTCCTCGACCGGATCGCGGAAAAGTTCGGCGACCGGCCGGCGTTCCACAACCTCGGCAGGTCGATCAGCTTTTCCGCCGTCGACCGGATGTCCCGCCGCTTCGCGGCCTTCCTCCAGGGGCTGGACGGCACGGCCAGGGGCGACCGGGTCGCCGTGATGCTTCCGAACGTGCTCCAGTACCCCGTCGCCCTCTTCGGGATCCTGCGGGCCGGGATGACGGTCGTCAACGTCAACCCGCTCTACACGGCGCGCGAGCTCGAGCAGCAGCTGAAAGATTCGGGGGCGAAGGCGATCGTCGTCCTGGAGAATTTCGCCGAAACCCTGCAGAAGGCGCTGCACAAGGCGCCGGTCGAGCACGTCGTCACGACGCAGATCGGCGACATGCTCTCCGCCCCGAAGCGGTGGGCCGTCAACTTCGCCGTCAAGCACGTGAAGAAGATGGTGCCGCCCTGGCGCATCGACGGGGCGATCCCGTTCCCGGAAGCGATGGACCGCGGGGCCAGGGCCCGTCTCGAGCCGGTCTCCCTGGACCACGACGACGTCGCGTTCCTGCAGTACACGGGCGGGACGACCGGCATCTCCAAGGGGGCGATGCTCACGCACGGGAATATCCTGGCCAACGTCGAGCAGACCGGCGTCTGGCTGTCCCCCGCCTTCAAGGAGGGGTCCGAAGTCGCGATCGCGCCGCTGCCGATGTACCACATCTTCTGCCTCACCTCGGCGCTCTCCTTCATGAAATGGGGATCCTTGAACGTCCTGATCACCAATCCGCGCGACCTCTCCGGGTTCATCAAGGAGCTCAAACGCTGGAAATTCACCGTCATGACCGGCGTGAACACGCTGTTCAAGGGGCTCCTGAACACGCCCGGCTTCGACAAGCTCGATTTCTCGTCGCTGAAGGTCGTCGTCGGCGGGGGTGCCTCGGTGCAGAAGCCGGTCGCCGAGCAATGGCAGGAGGTCACGGGGACGTGCCTCACGGAAGCGTACGGGCTGACCGAGACCTCGCCCGGCGTGTGCGGCCTGCCGGTGAACAGCCCATGGAACGGCACGATCGGCCTCCCCATCCCGTCGACGGACGT
>DCUH01000054.1:43006-53192 GCA_002327765.1 bacterium UBA2219
GAGACGGAGAAGGTCTTCCGGGACGGCTGGCTGAAGACCGGCGACGTCGGCTACATGGACGTCGAGGGCTGCGTAACGATCGTCGAGCGGAAGAAGGACATGATCCTGGTCTCGGGCTTCAACGTCTACCCGAACGAGATCGAGAGCGTCGTGGCGGAGCACCCCGGGGTGGCGGAGGTCGCCGCGATCGGCGTCGCCGACGAGAAAAGCGGCGAGGCGGTGAACCTGTTCGTCGTGCGGAAGGACCCCTCCCTGACGGAGAAGGAGATGCACGACTTCTGCAGGGAACGTCTCGCAGGATACAAGCGCCCCCGCCGCATCGTCTTCCGCGACGTCCTGCCGAAGAGCCCCGTCGGGAAGATCATCCGGCGCGAGCTGAGGAACAAGCAAGGTACCGCCTGACCCATGAGCCGATTCCGCGGACCCTCCCTCTCCCGCAACCGGCTTCGCGCGGCGGCTCTCTGCGCGTTCCTCTCCATTTTCATGCTCGCCGGATGCGCCACGGTGAAAGGCGTCCGTGAGCCGGAACGGCCTTCCGTGCTCCTTCCGGAAAAGGAAATCGAGCGGAACCGGTTCGTCGTCGCCCAGGGAGAAGACGTCATCGGACGGATGGCGCTCCTCCGGCTGGAAGAGGGAGATACGCTCCCGGACGTCGCCCGGCACTTCGGTTTGGGAATCAACGATATCCGCACGGCGAATCCCGGCGTGGACCTGTGGGTGCCCAAGGCCGGAGAGCGCATCCTCCTGCCTTTAAGCTTCATCCTGCCGGACGCCCCCAGGAAAGGGATCGTGGTCAACCTGGCGACCATGCGGCTCTTCCAATTTAAAGAGGGAGGCGTGTCCCCGACGGTCGTGACCTACCCGGTCGGCGTGGGCACCAGCGAGCGGCCAACCCCCGAAGGAAAGATGTATGTGGCGCGCAAGGCGGCCCGGCCCACCTGGCACGTTCCCGCCTCGATCGCCGAGGACCATCGCAGGAAGGGAGATATTCTCCCGAAGGCCGTCCCGCCGGGGCCGGAGAATCCCCTGGGGGAATACGCGCTCTATCTGAGCAAGTCGACCTACCTGATCCACGGCACCAACAAGCCGGCCAGCATAGGACTAACGGCGACCAACGGCTGCCTGCGGCTCTATCCGGAAAACATAAAGACGCTCTTCGAAGAGACCCCGGTGAAAACCCCCGTGCTCATCGTGGACCAGCCGTATCTCCTCGGGCAGCGGGACGGGGTGCTGTACCTGGAAGCCCACTCGCCGCTGGAGGATTCGGGCGCTCCCGAGTCGGAGAAGCTCCATGCGAAACTGAAAGCGATCGAAAAGAAGGCGCCGCGCGGGCTCGACTGGAAGAAGGTCAGGGAGGTGCAATCCGAGGCCCGGGGGATCCCGGTTCCCATCCTCGAGTTGAACCCGGGAAGCGCAAAACCGGCGGCGGAGCCCGTGGAAGTCGCGCACCCGGGGACGTTGTTCGGCAAGCCGGAAATTCCGGAACTAAAATTGCATGCCTGGTATGTATTAGCCGCCGACGTGCCTGACAGGATCGAAGCCCGGAGACTTGCCGCCATCATCAATCACCAGGGGCCGCAAATACCCGCACGGGTGTTCGAAAAAAAGGACAGGTACCGCGTGATCGCCGGCCCGTTCAAGGACGGCGAGGAAGCGAAAAAGGCGGCGAAGCGGCTGAAAATCGACCTGGAAATCGACGGAATCGTAATCGAGCCCGACAAAAATGTATGACGGGAGATACCCATCTTCCCGGTAAGATAGACGGAACCGAAAGGGGGTGACCAGGATGAAGAAAAGTCTGATTCTGTTCGCGATGATGCTTGTGATCGGCGCGCTGGCGATCGGCTGTGCGACCACCGGCGAGCTCGAAAAGGTGCAGGCGCAGCAGAAGCTGATCGACCAGAAAGCCGACCAGGCGATTCAGGACGCGCAGGCCGCCAAGGCCGCGGCCGATGCGGCCAAGGTGAAGGCGGACGAGTCGTCGGCCAAGGCCGAAAGCGCCATCAAGGCGGCGGAGGAACGGGAAAAAGCGGCGGCGGAAAAGGAACGGCTCGCCGAGGAGAAGGCGAAGAAGGCGGAAGCCGCTTTCGAAAAGTCGATGAAGAAATAGCAGGATGACAGGGTGGCAGGGGAGCGCCCTCCCCTGCCATTCCCGTCCCCATGGCGTCGGCAAACCGGGGAGGCCAAGAAATCCTTCACATCGGTCCCAACAGGTTCATCGTCTGTTTCCTGGCCGCCTCGCTGCTCGCATCCGGCTGCGGCCACATGAACGACGGGGCGCAGGCCAGGAAGGTCTACGCGGAGGCGAACGACCTGTTCCACCAGGGAAGCTACGCGGCCTCCCTCGACAAGTATTCCGAAATCATCGACAGATATCCCGCCACGGCGGATCGGGCGCTGTTCGAGACGGGGATCGTCCACGCCCATCCGAGGAACGAGCGGAAGGATTACGGGAAGGCCCTCGAAGCTTTCGAGAAGCTCATCCGGGAGTACCCGGGGAGCGAGTACCGGCAGGACGCCGAGATGATGACGTTCAACATCCGCAACGTCGTCCTCAAGGACAAGACGGTCGCCGAGCAGCAGGCGCAGATCGACGCGCTCCGGCGCGAGGTGCGGGGCAAGGAGGGCGAGATCGCCGCGCACAAGAAGAAGATCGAGGCGCTCGAGAAGAAATTCCTCGACTACGCCCTTCAGAAGGGAACGGTGGACAGGATCCTGATCGAGAAAGGCGCGCGCCGGCTGACGCTGATCTCGCAGGGGGAGCCGCTCAAGAGCTACCGGATCGCCCTGGGGGGAAACCCGGTCGGGCCGAAGGAGCGGCAGGGCGACAACAAGACCCCCGAGGGAACCTACTTCATCGAGGGACGGAACCGCGACAGCAAGTACCACCTCTCCCTGCGCATCTCCTATCCGAACGAGAAGGACCGGGCCCGCGCGAAGGAGCTCGGCGCCCCCCCCGGCGGGGACATCATGATCCACGGCATCAAGAACGAAATGGCGTGGGTGGGCGAGGCGCACGCGGGGATCGACTGGACGAAGGGGTGCGTCGCCGTGTCGGACGAGGAGATCGAGGAGATCGCCCGGGTGGCGCCGGACGGTACTGTGGTGGAGATCAGGCCGTAGGGGGCCGGTCAACCTGGCGCCGAATCGGGGCACCCCTTATAGAAAACCCTCCTCCAGCCCCGGACCAGGTCGTCCCGGATCTCCCGGCCGGCGTCTTTCCATAGTTCCTCGAACCGCCGGTCCGGAACGCGCGTGTCCTCGATCGGCAGGTGGAAATAGCGGATGCCTCCCCCGAGGCGCTCCCATGGGCCGGACAGTGCGCTCTTCCGGACCTTGCCAGGGCAAAAGGTCAGCCCGATCCGGCCGTTCGTTCCGTCAACAGCGACCTCCCACTTCGGCATCGCTTCCATTTTGGCACCCTGCGGGTATGCGGCGACGGCAGGCGACGCCTCTTTTCCGGGAAACAGGCCGCCCGAGAAGCTCTCGTGAGGTATTAAAATACTGGACAGGGCAAAAGACCCCTTCATGAAAGGAACATGGTGACATCCATGAGCGCCGATACCGCACACGCC
This sequence comes from bacterium UBA2219, assembly GCA_002327765.1. Taxonomy (GTDB): domain Bacteria; phylum Desulfobacterota; class Deferrimicrobia; order Deferrimicrobiales; family Deferrimicrobiaceae; genus UBA2219. Next base: position 46,582 of record DCUH01000054.1, read on the forward strand.
CCCTATCGCCCGGTCGTGAGAGGCACGCACGGCATGGCGTCCACCGGCTCGCCGCTGGTTTCCGGCGTCGCCGTGGACATCCTCAAGAAAAGGGGGAACGCGGCGGACGCCGGGGTCGCGGCGCTCTTCGCCTCCATGGTGGTGGAGCACACGCACCACAGCCTGGGCGGGGAATCGGCGATCCTCCACTACTCCGCGGGGGACGGGAAAGTCCACGCCGTCAACGGCGTCGGGCCGGCCCCCGGGCTGGCGACGCGGGAGTTCTTCGAAAAGCTGGGGCACATCCCGCACGAGGACAGCTTTTTAAACGCCCCCGTCCCGGGAACGCTGGACGGCGCGGTCCTGGCGCTGGACCGGTTCGGGACGATGACGCTGGCCGAGGTCATGGAGCCGGCGATCGCGCTGGCGGAAAAGGGGCACCCGATCAGCGGCCTCATGGTCAAGTGGATCGGGAAGTCGAAAGAATACCTCGCGAAGTGGCCGGGGTCGGCGAGCCTCTTCCTTCCCGGCGGCAAGCCGCCCAGGCCCGGCGACGTCTTCCTGCAGCCGGAATACGCCGCGACGCTTAAAAAAATCCGCGACGCCGAGGTCGCAAACGCCAGGCTTGGACGCAGCGGCGCGATGAAGGCGGCCCGCGACGTCTTCTACAAGGGCGAGCTCGCCCGCGCGTTCGACAAGTTCTCCCGGGAGAACGGCGGCCTCATCCGCTACGAGGACCTGGCCGGGTACGAAGGGAAGATCGAGGAGCCGCTTAAAGCAACCTACCGGGACTTCGAGGTCTACAGCTGCTCGACCTACACCCAGGGCCCCATGATGCTCGAGATCATGAATCTGCTGGAGCATTACGACATACGGAACCTGCCGCACAACAGCCCGGGGTACATCCACCTGGTCGTCGAGGCGCTCAAGCTCGCCTACAGGGACCGCCACGATTTCTACGCGGACCCCTACAAGGTCAAGGTGCCGGTGAACGGGCTGGTGTCGAAGGCGTACGCCGAGGAGCGCCGACGGCTCATCGACATGGCCCGGGCCGCCATGGAGATGCCTTCGGGGGACCCCTGGAAGCACGAGACGGGCGCCCGCCCGCCGGCCGGCACGGTGAAGGCCTCCTCCCCCGCCCCTTCCGCCGCGGAAGACCCGGGGGGCGACCCCGGCACCGACACCATCGCGCTGGTGGTCGTCGACAAGGACGGGAACATGTTCTCGACCACGTCGAGCAACAACATGGGGGTGTTCCGCACGGGCATCACCCCGACCGGCCTCGGCTTCGTGCTGAGCGGCCGCCTGCGCCAGTTCTCCCTCGATCCGGGCAACGCCAACGTCATCGCCCCTGGGAAGATCCCCCGGATCACCCCGACCCCTCACCTGGCGCTGAAGGGCGGGAAGCCGTTCATCGCGTGGACGACGCCGGGCGAGGATGTCCAGGTGCAGGCCAACCTGCAGGTGTTCTTCAACGTGGTCGAGTTCGGGATGGATCCCCAGGCCGCGGTCGAGGCTCCCCGGTTCCGCTCGCTCCATGGCCCGGAGCCCAACTACCCGCAGGAGATGAAGCCGGGGCAGCTCCGGGCGGAGCCGCGCATCGCGCCGGAGACGCTCCGGGCGCTGGAGAGCATGGGGCACAAGATCCAGACGGAGAACGACTGGGCGGAGTCGAGCGGCGGGATGGTGATCATCGTGCGCGAACCGGAGACCGGCGTCCTGTCGGCCGGGGCCGACCCGCGGCGGGATTGCTACGCGATGGGGTGGTAGGGGGAGCGATCCGAAGGAAAGCGGAATCATATCTTTCAGCCCGGATAGCGATGGAAATAGTATTCCGCTTCGTCTTCGCACCTGGGGTTTCCGTATACGCTTCCTATATCCCATTTCATCACCGTTGCCAGGTCGTCGGCCATATCCTCGATGACCTGGCGAAGCTCCAGCGGCTCCAGCCACCTTGACGGGATCTATTCGACGCCGTGCACAGCCCCCAGGATATTGCCTGCGATGGAACCGGTGGAATCGCTGTCCCCGTCGTGGTTGACCGCCAGGATCACGCCGCTCTCGTAACTTTTTGCCGACAGGGCGCAGTAGATCCCGATCGCCAACACCTCCTCTCCCGTCCAACCCTCACCAAATTCGCGGATCGCTTCCGCGCATCCAGGCCTTTGGGAAGCCAGCTCCACGGCCTTACGGATCGCCTCCGATGTTTCTTCATGGCGAGGTTGCTTTTTCAGGATTTCGATCACATCGTCGAGCGCTTTCTCGAGCGGCACCCTTCTAAGCAAAAGATAGATCAGCCCGGAAAGCCCTGCCATTCCCATGCCGATCGGCGCAACCCGCATCACTCCCCCGCACCCCTTGCTCCGGATGCGAGCCGGGTCGGCCGGGGCGTTCCTTCTCTCGAGAGCCGACAAACAGGTGTCCCCGGGAGACCGTCTCCGAAACAGTTCCCTGTTCGTGATCAGCCAGCCGGAAACCTCCACGGAAGATTTCTCTCCCTGCGTCAATAGCCAGCGTTGATACGCGTGGCCCACCATGGATGACAGCACCTCGATTCCCTTTATTCTTCCCCTGACCTCGCACCGAAGCAGCCCTTCCGCCGTGGACAGGGCCATTTGGGTATCGTCGGTTATGGCCCCCAATCGGCCATATGCAGGAGAAAAGTCCCGTATCCCTCCCTCCCCGAACTTCCGACGGATCTCTTCTATTTTTAGAAACTCCACCGGCGCCCCAATGCATCGCCGACCGCCCCTCCCAATAGGCACCCGCGAAAACGGCACCGGATCCAGGGATCGGATGGAACACGACGAAACGCCGCAACGGGCCGCATCCTCTGCTTGATGGTCCGGATATGCGATTCCTGCACCGAATTCTCTATCGCTCCTGGCCGGGCTTCCCTCACCTTCCGAATCGCATCTTCCGGCTTCTCCCCGAATTCGACGAGCAGTCTGGCGGCAATCGTCCCGGTGCGCCCCAGTCCCCCCTTGCAATGGATCAGAACCTTCCCGCCGCGGAGGATGTCTTCCCGGATCCAGTTTCCGTCGGACTCCCATTTCCGTTCAAATACCGCATCTGGAACCCCTCCGTCCTCTATCGGAAGCAAGATGTATCGGACGCCACATCCGGCGACGCACATGCCCAAGTCGTTCACGCCCAAACGGGCCATCTCGTCCCACGTGAGAAGGTTTACCCACGTCGTTGCTCCCCAATTCCGGATAGCGGCGATATCGGCATTCATATCGCGTTCCCAGGAACCGGACAGTGCGCCCTTCTGGATCTTCCCGGGGCAGAATGTCAGGCCGATCCGGCCGTTGATCCCGTCGATGGTAATCTCATCGATCCTCAAGGGATCCGTCACGCTTGTCCGAATCAATGGATCCTCCGCCCGTGAAACCACTCGAATACTTCCCCGGCGCATCGCGCCGTTCCGACCAGCGAGCCACCAAACCTTCCGTTTCCATGTAACCCAATACCTCGGCTCCCGGTCCATTGCAAGGAAGCCCCGGCACGGACCTGCCTCCGTACCGGGGCCGCCCTGCCCTAATGATGCGTCAGAAGGCGTACCTTATTCCGAGCTGGACCGCATGGGAGCTGTAATCCAGTTCGAATTCATCACCTACGACGTCACTGAAAGACGGCGTGGACGTGCCGAGGTACTTGTAAGACAAATCCAGCATCAACCGCGGATTGATGCTGAAACCCACACCGGCGATGAACTGGTATGCGAACACCGTATCCGAATCGTCCGCCAGTCCCGGCGAGTCGATGGCGACATTCGCGAATCCCAAACCGGCACCTATAAACGGAATAACCGAGCCCGAAGACCCGATATCGATATATCCATTCGCCAGCAAGCTCGTTGTCGTGACGTCACCGGTTATGGATACCGAACCTCCCGGACCCGATATCCGGTCTCCATCGTTCGTCCTGTAAGCGACTTCCCCCTCAAGACGAAAAGAATCGTTTTTCATCCCGAGGGCCAATCCGAACATGAACCCGGCATCGGAGGAAAGTTCCGCGGTTCCGACTCCCGGTACGGCGAGGTCCGCATCGGGGTACGTGGCGACGCCGAATCCGCCGCTGATATAGCTGTTTTCGGCCGATGCGGGGAAGACAGCGACAAACGAACACGCCGCAGATACCATCAAAAAAGCTACCAGGGAATTCCCGAATCGTGTCATTTCACCCCTCCATGAATTTGTTTCCGGATTGAACAGCGATGCGCCAGGCCGCGAGGGAATGCGGGATCAGGGCGGCATCCGGAAAAAGGAAGAGCGCATTGCTTCCCGGCGAGAATACCTTTTGGATTGCATACGGATCATTCGCCCCCTCCTCATCGGATATCGATTCCTCATCGACACCCTACGGGGAGGCGGCGACAGTAAGCGTCGCCTTGTTTCCGTGGAATCCGTTGTCGGGAGATTCCGGTCTATCCGGTCATCTGTCCGGGCAGAAAGAACAGGCCCTTGAGGCGGGGGGCCTTGCTCGTACTAATGTCAATTTGACACATATTGACATTTCGGTTAACGTGAGCACGTAATGTCATTTTGATATAAATTGACATTACATTGACATTTGATCTTGTTGGATAATCCACGCGGAGGTTTCGATGAAAATCCCCGAACCTGCTCCCGATTTCCGCACAATCCTTGCCCGCGACCCGGAAAGGGTTTTATCCCTGCTTTCCTCGGAAGAAGCACGCAAATCCGTCGAAAGGGCCAATCGGGAATATCTCCATTGGGAAAAAGCAAAATACCTGACCGGTTCGCCTCCGGTTTCCCCACAGGATCTCTGGTGTCTCATAAAGCTTTCCAGGACGGCGAACATCAAGACGATCCCTCTTGCCGATCAAAAGGGCAACCGTTTCGGCTATTGGCTCCCCGACCCGGTCCTGAAAGAGCTGCACTTCATCGATCAGAACGCGGGCGGAAGCCTCCTGACAGACAACGCGCAACTTTCATCCGAGGCCAAGGAGCGTTACCTGGTCAGTTCCCTGATGGAAGAAGCAATCGCCTCCAGCCAGATCGAGGGGGCGGCGACGACTAGGAAAGTCGCCAAAGAAATGCTGCGCGAGGGGCGCCCACCGAAAAGCAAGGCGGAGAAAATGATCCTGAACAACTACCTCACGATCCGCCGGATCAAATCCTTTCTTGGGCAACCCCTAACGATCGACCTGCTACACGAATTTCATCGGTCATTGACGGAAGGAACCCTGGGCGACCCTTCCGCGGCAGGCCGCTTCCGATTGGAGGATGAGCCGATCTGCGTGATTGACGAAAGCGACGGTCAGACGCTGCATGTACCGCCGCCCGCACGGAATCTACCCGCTAGAATGGATAAGTTCCTGGCATTCGCCAACGACGGGAACGACGAACCGTTCATCCACCCGGTCATACGCGCCATCCTGCTCCACTTCTGGCTCGCCTATGAACATCCGTACGTCGATGGAAACGGCCGGACCGCGCGCGCCGTTTTCTACTGGTACATGCTTTCCAACAATTACTGGATGTTCGAGTACCTGAGCATCTCTCGCATCATCCTGAAATCCGTCGGGCAATATGCCCGGGCCTACCTTTACGCTGAAACCGACGATCGGGACATCACCTATTTTCTCGTCTACCACCTCAAGGCTATCCACCTGGCGCTGGAGGAGCTGCAGCGCTACCTGACCCGCAAGCAAATGGAAATGCGGAAAGCGATCGCCCTACTGCGCGATGTCCCCAACCTGAACTACCGGCAGATCGCCCTGCTGCAGCACGCACTGAAGCATGCGAACGCGGTGTACACGATCGACTCCCACAAAAATTCCCATAATGTCGTTCGCGCGACAGCAACGGCGGACCTGCAGGACTTGGTGGAGAGGGGCTACCTGACCAGGAAAACGCAAAACAGACGCTTTTATTTCGAACCCGTGGCGGACATCGTACGGAAGCTGGATCTGCCAGGGAGGGGGAAAGCTTAAGTAATTATGGTGAAAACACCAACTCCGGCACTACCACTTCCCAATTGTTGCATTGCAGAAGCCTCTCAAACCCTTGGTCATCATCTTCTTTCCGCCAATGAACGACAGCGTTGACCTGAGCAGATTCTAGCTTCAGTTTCTCCGGCGGCGAGAATTGTTTCGCCAGGCGCCCAACGATATTGCCTGAGCTATCTTGAAGTTCCCAACGACCTTTGCTTGCATTCAGATGTAACGCATCCCCGGGTGTTAGGCGGGAAATAGCCGAATGAATCGGATCCTTGGGATGCTTCCGTCCGGAAAAACCAAGATCGATCATTTTCAGTGGAAGGCGCCAATACTCCCTCGACAATTTATCGGTAGGGAAAAGATGATTGATCGGACCACGCCTCTGGAAACAAGAGTAGTTGGGCATGGATTTCGTTATGAGGTTGCCCCGATCGTAACATGCCAAACAGAGGGTTTTCCGCGCACGGGTCATGGCAACATAATAGAGACGCCGGACGGAATCGTTGTCTTTCTGCCCCCCATCCCTGTTCCATCCCCCGTCCAATACGACGACATGGTCGAATTCAAGCCCCTTTGCCCTGTGAGCCGTCAGTAACAACAGGCTGGTTTGCCGGCGCCGAATCTCCCTCCCCCAATCCCCCAGCCACTCGATAAAGTGTTCCGC
>DCUH01000045.1:0-2276 GCA_002327765.1 bacterium UBA2219
TCAATTGGTTCGCCTCCAACAACGGTGGAGCGACCTGGGAACCGATGTCGATCCAGACGACGCGGGAGATCGATCAGGAGTGGACTGAGTACACGCTCACCAGAACCTTCACCGATCCGAACGGAAACAAGGTCCGCTACAAGGCGGAGATGACCGGCAACAACCTGGTGTACCCGAGGATTCACACCCTCGGCGCGACGTTGAGCTGATCGGAGGGATGCCATGATCGTTCGCAGACAAGGCGGATTGACCGAGTTCATTCCATCACCACAGGAAAAGCGCGAAGGCGTCCTGCGGGATCACGCCCTCCAACTGCTCGCCAACCTCGACGCCCGCATGCGGCGCATCGAGGAGCGACACGGCATCTCCACGGACGCCGCCGAGGCGTTCGCGGGACTCATGGCCCGCATCAGGCGGGAGGAGATCGAAGCCGGGCGNNGACGCCGGATACCTACATGAAGACCAGTCGGCCGCTGCGCTTGCGGCGCAGGCCGGGAGGAACCAACTATGAGCATCAACATTAAGAGCAACACCGATACGATTCTGGAACTACCGGGGTTCACCGGAACCCTCGGACCGGGTAAGAGCGCAGTCGTTCCGGCGATGACCCAGGACCTGCTCCGCGCCGTGGACCTCGGCCTGCTGCTGGTCCCCTCCGGAGCGGAACCGCCCGAGGGGCTTCCGCCGGTCGTCTTCGACCACCGTTACCCGCACGTTCTGCCTCTTGCCGCCGGACGCGCTTACTATGTCCGTGTCCTTCGGGCCGTGGATGGTTTCCATGATGGAACCCGGGCTCGGAACTTCATCGCCTATTACGGCGACGGCGCGGGTATGACTTGCGCCTTCTCCGACGACGGCTTCGTCTGGGACACGGAAAAGAAGGTCGTCGGGATCGTGGCCAACGGCTATCACGTGGTTTGTGCGCTGGAGACCGCGAACCGGTTGCGCATTCTCTACTGGAACCCGGATGTCCCGAATCAACCCTACGCCATGGCCGGGCTGCGATCTGCGGTTTGCGATCCGTCGGTCGACCCCGCCGCGTTCACCGGCGATACCCCGTGTTCCGGTGACCTGGTTACCGAGGGAAGCGTCCAGGTCTGGAACCGGGGCCATTACGGGCCGTCCTTCCTCTGGTACAACCCGCTGCCCACCTCGGTCGAAGGGAGACCTTTCACCTGGCGCTACGGTATGTATTTCATCGCTTCGACCGGCGGCAACGACAGCCTCGGTCTGGCCTACTCCGACGATGCGGTCGAATGGAAGCTGTTCGGGAATGGCCCTGTTCTTTCCGGCCTGATCGAACCGCAGCCTTGGGAAGGCGCGAACGGCTATGTGTCCGCCGCTCACGTCGAGCGGCTCGGCGATGGGCGATGGTGGATGCTCTACTCCGGAGGTGCCGCGGGCAACGCCGGTATCGGCTACGCATGGTCCTGGGATCGCGTCCACTGGCGCAAGTCCGAGATCAACCCAGTGTTCAAGAACGGCAGCGGGCCATTCCTCGAGCGCTGCTACACGCCGAGCCTGGTCCGGGACGCCGACGGCTCACTGCTCCTTTACCGCGCGGCAAAGGACGCGACCGCCTACCGGACCTTCGTTTCCCGTCTGCGGGCACCGGCCCTCGGATGGCGTGACCTGCTCGGGCCGGACCGGCTCAGCCAGGGGCTCACCTCGCGGGAAGCTGTCCGCCGTGGCATCGGCACACAGGCCGAGCGCGACGCCGCCATCCCTGCTCCATCCATGGGCGACGAATGGTTCAACACCGACCTCGCGGGCGGCGGAAAGTGGGAGAAACACACCGGGACGATCTGGAAGCTGACCTGATTCCCGGAACACCTCTCTTTTCTTCGGTTGCCAGGAAACCCCGCAACCCCGCGTGTTTCCGCGGGTTATCGCTCCATGTACATAACACATTGGAATAAAAGGAGTTATACGTCTAAATCGCCTTGCTTTCTGTTCGGAAAGAAGCCTGTATGTGTGTGAACACAAGGGCCAATCCCTTGCCGGGAAAGGGCTTACAGAACGCAAGGAGAGACCATGGACTTACGCCTGATCAATTTCGGAATCGAGATCGAGACGGTCAAACGGACGCGCGAGCGGGTCGCCCAGGCGATCCACTCGGTGGTGGGCGGCCAGATCCGCCACATCGGCAGTCCGGGGAGCTTCGACCCCTGGGAGATCACCGACGACCGCGGCCGGGTTTGGAAGGTGGTATCCGACGGCTCGCTCATCAATGTGCCGGTCCACCTGCGGGCCGAGGTGGTGAGCCCCGTCCTGTC
>DCUH01000045.1:2316-3738 GCA_002327765.1 bacterium UBA2219
CAGGAAGCGCTCATCCTCACCGCCCTGGGCGTGAACGAGACCCGCCGCCGGAGCTACAGCAAGCCGGTGAGCGACGACCTCATCGCCCAGATCGAACGCCGTCGTCCCAGGACCAGGGACCAGCTCAACCACATCTGGTACGGCTACCACAACCGACAGCCCCAGCACTACGACAGCACCCGCTACCACGGGGTGAATCTGCACAACGTCTGGTACCGCGGCACGGTCGAGTTCCGCTGGTTCGAGGGGACGCTACACGCGGGCAAGGTGAAAGCCTACATCCAACTGGTCCTGGCCGTGGCGGCCAAGGCGCTGAACGGCCGGGCCGCATCGAGCCGCAAGCGGTCCTTCGATCCCCAAAGCGCCCGGTACGACTTCCGGGTCTTCCTGCTCCACCTGGGGCTGATCGGGGACGAGTTCAAAACCGCGCGCAAGCATCTGATCGCCGCCTTACCGGGGGACTCGGCCTTCAAACGCGGCAGAGTAAAACCAGACGAACAAACCGCCCCCAAGGCGGAACCCCTCACGGAGGCCGGGCCCGAAACCCGGCCTCCGGCGTTTTCGGGGGGCGAAACCGGCGGGACGCAAGGAGGCGCGTCATGAAAGTGCTGATCCGAAACACCGCCCTGAATGGGCAGCCGCTGGAAGAAGACGGCGAAGTCTTCACCGGGGAGACAGTGACCGACGTGGTCCAGGCCATGAAAGGGGCCACGCTCTTTTCCGACCAGCGGGACATGGAAGATTACATCGACATGGTCCTGCGCAACGCCAAGATGCTGTCCGGGGTTGAGCTGGCGGTTCGGGGCGACACCCCCGAGGAGAAGGCAGCCTCGTTCCTCGACGCGCTGATCAAACACGGCCTGGCGGAGGTGCAGGACGACAAACCGGCACGGATACCGATTCCGGCCTTGGTCTGGCAGGGCATCGAGGCCGTCCGGCTCTCGGGGCTGACCAACATGCTCGATCGGCCCGCCGTCGCCCGGCTGGCCGGAGAGCTCGGATATCCCGATGCCGCGCGCTGGATCAAAGAGCATCCCAAGGAGTACGCCGAGGGCGTCTTCCGCGGGTTCATCGTCGATCCGCAGGGAGGGAAACCCTGATGTGCGGGCTCGCAGGCGTCATCTTCGGAAAAAAGCGACGGCGAGCCGAGGAGCGGGAGCACCTCGCCTGGCTCTTCACTCGCCTGCTGCTACTGAGCGAGGAGCGCGGTCCTCATGCCACCGGCGCGGCATGGCTCGATGCCGACGGCGGCCACCGGCTGTTCAAGCGCCCGGTGACGGCCGAGCGGTTCGTCACGGACAAGTCCTTCGCCGAACTCCTTGCCTCCATGGACAACCGCGCCACGCTCCTGCTCGGTCACACCCGTTGGCGCACCCGCGGGGACGAGCGGGTCAACGGCAACAACCACCCGATCCGCGCCGG
>DCUH01000006.1 GCA_002327765.1 bacterium UBA2219
GCTCCCGGTTGAGGTCGCTGTCGTCCACGATGAGCACCATGGCGGGGCCCGCGCCCGCCGCTTCCGCCGGGCGCCCGTCCCCCCTCTCCGCTTGCGGCGGGGCCACCGGGAGGACCAGCTCGAAGGTGGTGCCTTTGCCTTCCGCGCTGCGCACCGTGATCTCGCCCCGGTGCCNNTCGTCGTGAAGTACGGCTCGAAGATCCGCTCCTGCACCTCGGGAGCCATGCCCACGCCGTCGTCCGCGACGGTCAGCCGGATGTCCCTGCCGTCGGATCGCGTCGCGAGGACGATCTCCCCTCCCCCTTCCAGCGCCTCCACGGCGTTGAAGATCAGGTTGCTCACCACCTGGGTCAATTCCGACTCGTCCCCCGTCGTGAGCGGGATCGCCCCGGGCTCCGCCCGAACGGCGACCCGGACCCCATTCGCCTGGCACTCGTCCTTCCACTTCCCCTGCGTGATCTCGACGGCGGTCCGCATCACGTCGTTCAGGTCCACCGCCTCGTGAGGAGCGTCCTTGCGGATCCGGGTGAAATCCTGCATCCGCCGCACGGTGGCGGCGCCATGGTGGGCGAGGGTCGCGACCAGCTCCGCGCGCCTGCGCGCCCCCTGCACGTCCGGCGGCGATGCCTCGAGGTCCGCCTTGAGAAGCTCCGCCTGCCCGAGCACGCCGGTCAGCAGGTTGTTGAAATCGTGGGCCACCCCCGCGGCTATCTGGCCGATCGCCTGGAGCCGCTCCGACTCGACGAGCTGCTTCTGCGCGTCCTTGAGGGTCCGGTACGCGTCCTCGAGGTCCTCGAACTGGCGCGCCCGCTCGATCGCAACCGCCGCCTGCCCCGCCAGGCTGAAGAGGAACGCCATGTCCTCCTCCTCGAAGGAGGCGCCGGACCGGCGGTTCGTGACGTTGATCACGCCGAGGACCTTTTCCCGGATAAGGATCGGGATGCTTATGACGATCGGCGCGGAGATGAAGGATCCGGCGGAGGTCGATTCTAGGTTGATCCGGACCCGCGGGTCCGACTCCACGTCCTTCACCAGGATCGGCTTCCCTTCCCGGGCGACCCACCCGGCGATCCCGTCCCCGACCTTCACGCGGACGCCGCGGGCCACTTCTTCGCTCAGGCCCCGCTGCGCGGCGATCCGCATCTCCCCGGTCCTCTTGTCGAGCAGCATCAGGGAGGCGCGCTCGACGTCCAGCTCTTCGGCCGCCACGCCGATGAAGTAGTCCAGCAGCTCGGAGATGGCGCGGATGCCGCCCATGGCGCGGCCGGCGTCGATCAGCGATTTCTGCCGCTTCACGGCGGCGGCGAGCTCCCGGTTCCCGCGCTCGAGGCTTTCCACGAGCTCGCGGTTACTCCGCGTGAGGGTCCGTTTCTCGACGGCCCTGCGGACCACGGCGCAGGGCTCTTCCAGGTCCTCGAACGGCTTCTGGATGTAGTCGTACGCGTCGCGCCGGATCGCGGCGACCGCCGTTTCCAGCGAGGCGTAGCTGGTCATCATGACGACTTCCGTCGAGGGGGAGCGGCTCTTGATCTCCCCCAGCAGCCCGATGCCGTCCATCCCCGGCAGCTTGATGTCGACGAGCGCCACGGACACGTCGTCGCCCTCCAGCCGCTCCAGCCCTTCCTCCGCCGTGGCCACGGCAAGGATACGGTACCCTTCGTCCGCGAGAAGCGAGGAAAGCACCTCCCGTACCGAAGGCTCGTCGTCCACGATCAGTATCCGGTCACTGTCCAAAGGCATCCCCCGGATCCTTGGAGTCGGCCCGCCTTAAAGACAGCCGTTTTCTGTTTATCGGGAAAATTTCAGGAAAAACTTATGGAAACGTCAGCCCGCCATCCGGTGGGCGTTGCCGCCTTCGCTCTTTGCCGCGTAGAGGGCCGCGTCCGCCTTCCGGATCAGGTCGGCGGGCAGCACACCGTCCTCCGGGAACGAGGAGATCCCCACGCTGACGGTCACCGCGCCGCCCGGCTGCCCCTCGCGGCCGGAGAACGGATGATTTTCGATCGCGCTGCGGATCCTCTCGGCCACGGCGCACCCCCGCTCCTTGGTGGTCTCCGGCAGCAGGATGACGAACTCCTCGCCGCCGTACCGGGCGACGTAGTCGGACTTCCGGGTGACCTTGCGGAGGATCTCGGCGGCCAGCGCCAGGGCCCGGTCGCCCGCCTGGTGCCCCTCCCGGTCGTTGTATTTCTTGAAATGGTCGAGGTCGGCGAACAGCAGGGTGAAGACCCGCTTGTACCGCCCCGCGCGGGAGGCTTCCCTGGCCAGGACCTCCTGGAAATAGGCGTGGTTGTAAAGCCCCGTGAGGCCGTCCCGCTTCACCTGCTCGGCCAGGAAATGGTTCGTCGCCTGGAGGACCTCGTTCTTCTTCGCCAGCTTCTCGATCTCGAGCTTCCGGTCGCGGGACAGGCGCCCCTTGTTCATGGCCCTCGCGACCGCGGACGTCACGCGGTCCGGGTCCGGGTACGGCCCCGGCAGGAAGTCGCACGCCCCGGCCTGGACGCAGGAGATGGCGGAATCCAGCGTCGCGTCGTCGGGAAGGACGATCACTTCCATCTCGGGGTGGAGGCGCCTCGTTTCCGCGAGGAGATCGAACCCGCTCATGCCGGGCAGGTCGAGCCCGACCATCGCCACCGGGAACGAGGCGTCGCCCATCAGGGCGAGCCCCTCTTCCGCCGTTCCGACCGTCAAGGTGCCGCACCCGGCGTCGGAGAGCGCCGCGGCCAGTCTCTCCCGCACGGCGTGCTCCTTGTGGACGATCAGGACCAGGTCCATTCGCTCGCTTCCCCTGCAGGGAAAATATTGTACGGGGACGCCCCCGCGCTCCCGGGAGGTTTTTTCGGAACGAACCGCGGAAAACCTTAAAAGAGATTGAAAAGGATTATCGGGACGGCGCGCGAGAACCGGCTCCGTCCGTTCGCCGGGGCCGTGCGGACCCGGCGAAGCCGCTGCAGCCGCTACCCGTTCAGGCCGCCCGCTCCCCGGCGGTCAGCCGCGCGAGGATTCCCTTCACGACTCCCTCGCGCTCCTTCAGCCGTCCGCGGAATTCCCTGCTGTCGGTGTTGGCGATCTCCCGCAGCAGGTCGTCGAGCGCCTTTTCCATCGTCTCGCGCAGGACCGTGCGTTCGGTGCCCGTCAATTCCAGTTCCATGGCCGCACCTCCCCTGATGGACCGTGCCTCCCACTTTCGATTATACTCCCCCCCCTTTCCCGCACCGCCGGGCGAAAGAAAACGGGCGGCGCCCCCGTCGGGGCGCCGCCCGGACTCCTTCGCGCCGCTCCCGCCGGAGCGCTACTTCTTCCCCTTGGCGCCCTTCACTTCCACCGAGGCCGCTTCCATCCGGTACTCGATCGTCACCTTGGCGCCGACCTTGAGGTCCCCCGCCACCTTGGTTCCCGCGCCGCGGCCGATCTCCCACTTCTCCTTCCCCTTCTCGACGACGATGACGTCGTCCCTGACCTCGAGGACCGGGCCTGTCACCTGGTAGCTTTTCGGCCCCGCGGCGAAGGCGAGCGAGGCGGCCAGCAGGAAGACGCCCGCGAGCAGTGCGGCCTTTTTCATCGATCGGTTCTCCTTTCGGGTTGGGGTGGGTGCTCCCGCATGGTAATAATCATAGTAAACATAATACATTCAAGGAGGCCGCCATGGGACTGCTCGACGCGTTGCAGGGCGGAAGGAAACCCGCGTCCGGAGGCGGCGGCGACATGTCGGCGCTGATCCAGGCCGTCCTCGCCATGGTGGCCGGCGGCGGCCGGGGGGGGGGGCTCCAGGAGCTGATCCGCATGTTCCAGGACAAGGGGCTCGGCGACCTGATCTCCTCCTGGATCGGGACGGGAGGGAACCTCCCCATCAGCGCAGACCAGGTCCGGCGCGGGCTTGGCCCCGACCTGCTCTCGCAGATCGCCGGGCAGGCGGGCATGGCCCCCGACGCCGCGGCCTCGAGCCTGTCCGAGCTGCTTCCCTCGCTGATCGACAAGCTGACGCCGAACGGCAACGCCCCGAACGCCGGCCTCCTGCAGGCGGTGCTCGGCATGCTCGCCGGCGGCGGCCAGGGCGGCGGCCTGGGAGCGCTGATGAAGGCGTTCCAGGGACAGGGAATGGAAGACCTCCTTTCGTCCTGGATCGGGACGGGCGAAAACCTTCCAATCGGCGCGGACCAGTTGAAGCGCGGGCTCGGTCCCGACCTCCTCTCGCAGATCGCGGGGAAGGCGGGATTGCCACACGACGACGCCGCCTCGGGGCTGTCGGAGCTGTTGCCGGGACTGATCGACCAGCTAACGCCCGGCGGCAGCGTGCCGGACTTCAGCCGGCTGCGGAAGGACATGGACTCCCTCGACAGGCTCTTCAAGGGCTGAAACGGCCCCGCCGGGAGGTGGCGCGATGAGATACAAGCTCCTGGGGAACAGCGGCCTTCGGGTCTCGGAACTGTGCCTCGGAACGATGACGTTCGGCGAGGAGTGGGGCTTCGGCGCCGCGAAGGAGGAGAGCCGCCGGATCTTCGAGGCGTTCGTCGATGCGGGCGGCAACTTCGTCGACACCGCCAACCTGTACACCGGGGGCACCAGCGAGAGGTACGTGGGGGAGTTCGTCAAGGGGCGGCGCGAGCGGTTCGTCCTCGCCACGAAGTACACGATGACCATGTCCCCCGACGACCCGAACGCCGGCGGAAACCACCGGAAGAACCTCGTGCAGTCGCTGGAGGCGAGCCTCGCGCGGCTCGGCACCGACTATGTGGACCTGCTCTGGGTTCACGCCCACGACGTCCTGACGCCGGTCGAGGAGACGATGCGCGCGCTGGACGACGCCGTCCGGGCGGGGAAGGTCCTCTACGTGGGGATCTCGGACACCCCCGCGTGGGTCGTCTCCCAGGCGAACACGCTCGCGGGCTCGAGGGGGTGGACCCCGTTCGCGGCCCTCCAGGTCCAGTACGGGCTGTCGGAGCGGACCCCCGAGCGCGACCTCCTGCCGATGGCCCGCGCGCTGGGGCTCGCGGTCACCCCCTGGGGGGTCCTGGGCGGGGGCGTGCTCACCGGGAAATACAAGTCGCCGAAGGACCGCCCCGCGGGGGCCCGGTTCGCCCGCGACGACAAGTGGGCCGAGACGAACGTCACGGAGCGCAATCTGCGGATCGCGGAGGCGGCCGGGGCGGTCGCGAGGGATACCGGGAAGACCGCGTCCCAGGTCGCCCTGGCGTGGGTGCGGCAGCAGCCCTTCGGCCCCGTCATCCCGATCGTCGGGGCCAGGACGGAAGCGCAGATGAAGGACAACCTGGAATGCCTGGGGCTGGCCCTGGGGCCGTCGCACCTGGCCGCGCTCGACGCGGCGAGCATGGTGGACATGGGGTTCCCCCACGATTTCCTGTTGCAGGCGCGGCAGTCCATCTACGGAAACACCTTTCCGCGGATCGACGGCCGCCGGTAAAGTGGCTTCCACAACCCGTTCCCGCCGAAGGAGGACGCCGTGCAGGACTTCGAAAAGCTGGGGGTCTTCTACCTCGGTCGCGAGTTCGACCTGGAGAAGAACGGCCCGAAGGAGGGGCTGCTCCTCTACGATTCCCGGGACCTCGTGACCCACGCGGTCTGCGTCGGGATGACGGGGAGCGGCAAGACGGGGCTCTGCGTCTCCCTGCTGGAAGAGGCGGCGATCGACAACATCCCCGCGATCGTCGTGGACCCCAAGGGGGACCTCGCCAACCTGCTTCTGACCTTCCCCGACCTTCGGCCCGAGGACTTCCTCCCGTGGGTCAACGAGGACGACGCGCGGAGGAAGGGGATGCCGCCGGCCGATTTCGCCGCGGCCCAGGCCGCCCTCTGGAAGAAGGGGCTGGCCGACTGGGGTCAGGACGGGGAGCGGATCCGGAAGCTGAAAAGCGCCGCGGAGTTCGCCGTCTACACGCCGGGGAGCACCGCCGGCATCCCGGTGTCCATCTTGAGGTCGTTCGCCTTCCCGGGGAAGGCGGTCGTCGAGGACGGCGAGCTGCTGGGAGAGCGGATCGGCTCCACGGTGACGGGGCTCCTGAACCTCATGGGCGTCGAGGCCGACCCGATCCAGAGCCGCGAGCACATCCTCCTCTCCACCATCCTCGACGACGCCTGGAAAAAGGGGCGCGACTTCGACCTGGCCGGGTTCATCCACGCGATCCAGGCCCCCCCGCTCTCCCGCGTCGGCGTCTTCGACCTCGAATCGTTCTTCCCGTCGAAGGAGCGGTTCGCGCTCGCGATGAAGCTCAACAACCTTCTGGCCGCGCCGGGCTTCTCCGCCTGGCTCGAGGGCGACCCGCTCGACGTCGACCGGATGCTCTTCGCGTCTTCGGGGAAGCCGCGCGTGTCGATCTTCTCCATCGCCCACCTGAACGACGCCGAACGGATGTTCTTCGTCACCCTCCTTCTCACCCAGATCCTCGGGTGGATGCGCTCCCAGCCGGGAACGACCAGCCTGCGGGCGCTCTTCTACATGGACGAGATCTTCGGGTACTTCCCTCCCGTCGCCAACCCCCCCTCGAAGGCCCCCTTGCTGACGCTGCTCAAGCAGGCGCGCGCGTTCGGCCTCGGGATCGTCCTGGCCACGCAGAACCCGGTGGACCTCGATTACAAGGGGCTCTCCAACACGGGGACCTGGTTCCTGGGGCGGCTGCAGACCGACCGGGACAAAGAGCGCGTGCTCGACGGGCTGGAAGGCGCCGCCGCCGGAGGGGCGGGCCGGTTCGACCGCAGGCGGATGGAGCAGGTCCTCGCGGGGCTGGGCCAGCGCGTGTTTCTGATGAACAACGTCCACGAGGACGCGCCGGTCGTCTTCCAGAGCCGGTGGGCGATGTCGTACCTGCGCGGCCCTCTGACGCGGGGCCAGATCAAGCAGCTCATGGACCCGGTAAAATCGGCGCGCGACGCGGCCCGCCCGGCCGCAGCGCCGACCGCCGCCGGGCCCGCGCCGGCCGCCCCGCCGGCTCAGGAACCGCGCCCCGCCGCCCCCGCCTCCGCGCGCCCGGTGCTCCCCCCGGGCGTCCCGCAGGCTTTCCTCCCCGTGCGCGTCCCGCAGCCGGAAGGAGCGGCGCTCGCATACGAACCGACACTGCTGGCGATGGGCACGGTTTACTACACCAACGCGAAGATCGGGATCTCCGCGAAGAAGGATGTGACGCTGCTGGCCGATTTCGGCGGCGGCGCCGCGAAGGTCGACTGGAACGAGGCCAGGGAGATGGAGCTTTCGCCGGACGACCTGGAGAAGTTCCCCCTCGTCCCGGACGCCTCCTTCGGCGAGGTCCCCGGCGAGGCGTCCTCGGCGAAGGCGTACGCCGGCTGGGGAACGGCCTTCAAGGAGTGGATCTACCGGAACCGGAAGCTCTCCCTCCTGAAGAGCCCGGGCACGGGGCTTCTGTCCGAGCCCGGCGAGCCGGAGCGGGAATTCCGCATCCGGCTGCAGCAGGCCGCCAGGGAAAAACGGGACCGCCAGGTGGAGCGTCTGCGCCAGAAGTACGCCCCCAAGATCGCCGCGCTCGAGGACCGGATCCGGCGAGCCGGCCAGGCCGTGGAACGGGAGAAGACCGAGGCCGGCCAGCAGAAGATCCAGACCGCCATCTCCTTCGGGGCCGCCATCCTGAGCGCCCTGACCGGCCGCAAGAAACTGAGCCAGTCCGCGTTAGGCCGGGCGGCGACCACCGCCCGGGGCGCCGGGCGGACGCTGAAGGAGGCGCAGGACGTCGCGCGGGCCGAGGAAAACGTCCAGTCGCTCCAGAAAAGCCTCGGGGAGCTGCAGGCCCAGATGGAGCAGGAGACCGCGGAGGTCCGCGCGGGGACGGACCCGGTTTCGGAAGATCTGGAACCGTGCGAGGTCGCCCCGAAGAAGACGGACATCTCGGTGTCGCTGGTGTCGCTGGCCTGGGTACCGTACTGGCGCGACGGGCGGGGCGGGAACGTTCCCGCATTATAAGGAACGAAAGTCGTTACCGTTGACACGGACCACCGGCGAGAATAAAGTTTTCGACTCGTCGAAGGAATGACGGAGGCGGTATCCCGTCTCGTCCGTCGAACGATCGCTCCCCTGGAGGAAATTCGGTGAATACGTTCCGGTTCGCCACGTTCGCCGCCTGGTCGGTCCTGGCCCTCTTCGGCGCGGGCCCGGGCGCGATCCCCGCCTCGGGCGGCGAGCCGTTCCCCTCCCGGCAGCTCACCTACATCATCTGCTTCGACCCGGGCGGGCAGTCCGACCGGGTGGCGCGACAGCAGCAGCCGCTGCTCGAGAAGGAGTTCGGGCAGAACGTCGTCATCGAGTACAAGATCGGCGACGGCGGCGCCCACGGCTGGAGCGAGCTCGTGAAGAGCCGGCCGGACGGCCACACCTTCGCCGGCTTCAACATCCCCCACGTCATCCTGCAGCCGCTGCAGAAGGACGTGGGATACCGGACCGGGCAGATCAACCCCGTCGTCATCTTCCACTCGACCCCGCTGGCGCTGGCGGTGCCCGTCGACAGCCCGCACAAGACCCTCCGCGAGCTGATCGATTTCGCGAAGAGGAACCCCGGCGCGGTGACCATCGGCGGCTCGGGCTCCTTCTCCGGCTACCACATCGCCGTCCACAGGCTCCAGAGCCTGACCGGGACGCGGCTCACCTACGTCCCGTTCACCGGATCCGCCCCGCAGATGACCGCGTTCCTCGGAGGGCACCTCACCGCGATCATGGCGGCCTCCGACGACGTCACCCGGTTCCGGGACAAGATGCGCGTCCTCGGGTTCGCCACCGGGAAGCCCTTCTTCAAGTTCCCCCGGTACCCGACGTTCCGGAGCCAGGGGATCGACCTGGTCGAGGGCGTCGACCGCGGCGTCGCCGTCCCGCCGGATACTCCCCCCGACGCGCTCAGGAAGATCGAGTCGGCGTTCCTCTCCATCGTGAAGAGCCGGGAGTTTCGGGACGGGCAGATGAAGGACGGCTTCATCCCGCTGGCCATGGGGCACGAGGAATCGCTGGCTTACATGAATGAAAAGACCCGGGCCTACACCAAGATCGCGGCCGGCCTGAAGAAGTAGCGGCGCGATGGAAAACGGATTCAGCGCCGCCGCGCCGCTCCTCGCAGCCGCAGCGGTCGCCGCCGTCTTCCTGGCGTGGCTCTACAACCGGCTCGTCCGGCTGCGCAACCTCTCCCGCGCCTCCTGGTCCGACATCGACGTCCTCCTCAAGAAACGGCACGACCTGGTGGGAAACCTGGTCGAGGCCGTCAAGGGGTACGCGGGCTACGAGAAAGCCGTCCTCCGGGACGTCACCGAGGCCCGGACGCGCGCGATGCGCGCGGAAGGGCCCGCCGAAAGGGGGAAGGAGGAGAACGCCCTGCGGGCGAAGGTCTCCTCCCTGGTCGCCGTCGCGGAGGGCTACCCCTACCTCAAGGCGAGCGAGAGCTACCTCCTGCTGCAGAAGCAGCTCGCCGGGATCGAGAACGACATCGAGTACGCCCGCCGCTACTACAACGCCGTCGTGCGGGACTACAACACCGCGGCCGAGACCTTCCCGGCCAACCTGTTCGCCCGGCTCTTCGGATTCGGTCCGGCGGAGTTCTTCCAGCTCGACGCGCCCAGGGAGCGTGACCGGGCGGGCGTCCGGCTCTCCGCCCTGCTGCTTTTGGCCGCGCTCCTCTCCCCGTTCGCCGCGCGGGCGGAGGATTTCACCATCCGCTCCTTCCACGCGGCCATCGAAGTCCGCAAGGACGCCTCCGTACAGATCGCGGAGACCATCGAGGTCTCCTTCCACCGGCCGCGGCACGGCATCTACCGCGATATCCCGACCCGCTACGTCGACGAGCTCGGGAAGAAGACCGTGATGCCCGTCCGGGTCGATTCGGTGACGGACGCCTCCGGCGCCTCGTGGAAGAGCAAGGTCGAGCGGACGGGCGCCCTGGTCCGCGTGCGGATCGGCGACCCGGACCGGTTCGTGGAGGGGCGGCAGACGTACATCCTTTCGTACACGGTCGGGAACGCGGTCCTCTTCTTCCCGGACCACGACGAGCTGTACTGGAACGTGACCGGAAACGGGTGGGCCGCGCCGATCCTCTCGGCCTCCGCCTCCGTCGCCGTGACGGCGGGCGACCGGACACTGGCGCCGAGGGATCTCTGCTACACGGGGCGGCGCGGCTCCCTCGAAAGCGCCTGCGAGGCGCAAGGAGCACGCAACGGGGCGGCGTGGCGAACCACCCGCCCGCTCGGGCCCGGCGAGGGGCTGACGATCGTGCTCGGATGGGAAAAGGGGGCGGTGCGGCCGCCCTCCCGGATCGCGACCTTCCTCCGCCGGATCGACGTCGGCAGGACCTGGCCGCTCGGCGCGCCGCTCCTGACGCTTGGATACATGCTCGTCCTGTGGTTCCGCAAGGGGAAGGACCCCGCCACGGGTGACCCGCTCGTGGTCGCCTACGCCCCGCCGGAGGAGAACGGGAGGCCGCTGCTGCCCGCGGAGATCGGCGTCCTCATCGACGAGCGGCTCGACCCGAGGGACATCTCCGCGTCGATCGTCGACCTGGCGGTGAAGGGGTACCTTTCGATCGAGGAGCGGAAGACGAAGGGGCTGCTCTTCGACAAGACGGATTACGTGCTCCGGAAGGCGAGGGACGCGGGGAAGGAGCTCCCCGCGTTCGAGCGGTTGATGCTGGAAAAGCTGTTCGAGGGGCGCGGCTCCGAGACGAAGGCCTCGGAGCTGAAGCTCTCCTTCTACAAGCACCTGGAGGCACTCTCTACCGGCGTGTTCGCCTCCCTGAAGGAGATGAAGTGCTTCGCGGCCCCGCCGGAGAAGGTCACGGGCCGGTACATCGGGATCGGGGTCCTCGTGCTGTTCGCCGGGATCTTCCTCGGTATCCTCCTCCGGGTGATCGCGGGGAGCGCCTTCGACTTCTTCGTCCCGGCCGCGTTCCTGTCCGGATTCGCGATCCTCGCCTTCGCCCCGTTCATGCCCGTCAAGACGACGAAAGGGGCGAGGCTGCTGGGCAGGGTGAAGGGATTCGAGGAGTTCCTGATGCGGGCGGAGAAGGACCGGCTGGAGCGGATGAGCGACGCGAACCTCTTCGAGAAGTACCTCCCCTACGCCATCGCCCTGGACGTCTCCGACCGGTGGGCCGGCGCGTTCGAGGGGATCTCCCAGGAGCCGCCGCGATGGTACGCCGGTGCCGGCGGCCCCGGTTCGTTCCGGCCGGCGTCCTTCAACCGCTCGCTCGGCACGGCCCTCACCGGCATCTCGGGGGCGATGCACGCCGCCCCCAGGAGCGGCGGCAGCGGGTTCTCGGGAGGCGGCGGGTCCGGCGGCGGAGGCGGGGGCGGCGGCGGGGGGAGCTGGTGACCCGGGGCCTAGACCCGGATCCCTTCCCCGCTTCTCAGGAAACCGATGTTGTCGTGCCCCAGCGCGTGGATCTCCGACTCGATCTCCTGCTCGAACTGCGGCTTCAGGTGCATGACGTAGATCTTCGCCGGCGGCGGGGACATCTTCGCGATCTCCTTGCCGAGCAGGTTCGGCGTGAGGTGGCCGCTAGCCAGCGCGAGCTTCTCCAGGCGGTTGGGGAAAGATGCCTCCGTGATCAGCGCCTTGACGTCATGGGCCGCCATCCTCTTCCAGAAGCGCACGGTCGGCCCCGTGTCGCCCGTGTAGGCGACCGACCCCCCGTCCCGGTCCTCCACGATGTAGCCGTACGCCGCGACGGCGTGCGTGACCTTCTCCATCGCGACCCGGTACCCCTCGACACGGCACGACCGGGTTGTGGAAAGCGCCTTGTACCGCAGCGCAGGCTTCGAGGCGGACGGGATCTTCGTGAAGTCCGGCCAGATCCTCCCGTTGAAGACGTGCCTCCGCAGGTCGCCCAGGACCTCCTTCCCGCCCATGACGGTGATGGTGGTCCCGGATCCCCGGCTCACCAGATTGTCCAGCAGGAACGGGATCCCCTTGATGTGGTCGAGATGCGCGTGGGTGAGGAGGATGCAGCGCAAGGCCCGCTCTTCCCGGATGTTCAGCGCCTTGGCGACGGTCCCGGCGTCGAGCAGCAGCTTCCCGTCGACGAGGAACGCGGGGCTGTTGTGGCCGGGCACCTCGGAGCCCGCGGCGCCCAGCACCTTGATCATCATCCGGCGGATACCCCCTTCCGACATTAGAGCCCCCGGGAGGGGCGGAGGTCAAGCCGGCGCGAAGCTTCTGGACTTGCGCCCCCCCGGGCGGATAAATTGATATTTCAGGCTTTGAATTTCGTACCGGAAGAAGGAGAAGCCAGAGATGAAAGCGCGCATCGCCCTGCCCTTCCTCCTCCTCGCCTTTCTGCTGGCGTTCGCGGCCCCGGGAAGCGCCGGGAAGATGATGAGCGTGCAGGTCAGGAAAGGGGACGTGAGGGCGACCCCCAACTTCCTCGGGAAGATCGTGGGAACCATGGCCTACGGGGACCGGGTCGAGGTGCTCGAGACCCGGCAGGGATGGATGCGAGTCGGCCCGGCGGGCCGGAGCGCCGGCGGGTGGATGCACTCCTCCGCGCTGAGCGCGAAGCGGATCGTCCTTTCGGCCGGCGCGAAGGACGTGCAGGCCGCCGCCTCCGGCGGGGAGCTGGCGCTCGCCGGCAAGGGGTTCAACGCGGACGTGGAGGCCGAGTTCAAGGCCCGCAACCGGAACCTCGACTTCTCCGTGATCGACCGGATGCAGGCCGCGGAGGTCCCGCAGGACAAGATCGCCCTGTTCCTCAAAGAAGGCGGGCTGGCCGCCGGGGGAGGCGCCCGATGAGAAGCCGGCCCGGCACGACGGCGGCGCGGCTGCTCCTGGCCGCCGCCCTTGCGATCGCCTGCGGATGCGCGGCGCTCGACGAGGTGGCCAAGGTCGGCACCTCCGTGGCCGAATCCCAGGGAAAGATCTCGAAGGAACAGGCGCAGTCGATCACCCGGAGCACGGGGGCGCTCGCGAAGGCGGCGGAGGACTTCACCCCGGAGCAGGAATACTACGTCGGCCGGTCCGTCGGGGCGGTCATCGCCAACCGGTACAGGCCGTACAGGAACGACCAGGTCAACGACTACATCAACCTGCTCGGCCAGGCGCTGGCGCAGGCCTCCGACCGGCCGGAAACATTCGGCGGCTACCATTTCCTGGTCCTCGACTCGGACGAGATCAACGCCTTCGCAACCCCCGGGGGGCTGATCTTCGTCTCCCGCGGCATGCTGCGCTGCTGCGACGGCGAGGACGCGGTCGCCGCGGTGCTCGCGCACGAGATCGCGCACGTCCAGCTCCGGCACGGCATCCAGTCGATCGAGCAGAGCCGGAAGACCGAGGCGCTGAAAGTGCTGGCGGTCGAGGGCACCAAGACGTTCGGCCGGAAGGAGCTCGCCGACCTGACGAAGACGTTCGAGGACTCCATCGGCGACATCACCTCCACCCTGATCAACAACGGGTATTCCCGGGCCTTCGAGCGGGAGGCCGACGCCGCCGCCGTGGAGATCCTCTCCCGCGTGGGGTACGACCCGAACGCCCTGTCCGCGATGCTGCGCGAAATGGGGAAGCGGCTCAAGCCCGGGGGCCTCGATTTCGCGAAGACGCACCCTTCCCCCGCCAGCCGGATCGAGGAGATCTCTTCGCTGGGCCTGAGAGGCCCGTCCTCCCCCGCCCCTCCCGCCCGGCAGGCGCGGTTCCGGAAGGCGCTGGGGGGCGTCTGACGGGAACATGAACCTCTCCCCGGCCGGCAGGAAGGCGCTCGCGGGGGCCGCGACGGCCGCCGCCGCGACGGCCTTCTCGTTCCTCCTGTGGGGCGCCGGCGCCTTCGACCGGTGGGAGCTGCGCACCTGGGACTGGCGGGCGACATTATTGGCCCGCCCGGCCCCCGCCACCGACAACGTCCGGCTCGTCCTGCTCGACCAGCAGAGCCTCGACTGGGCGCAGAGGGAAAACGGGCTGTCCTGGCCGTGGCCCCGCGAAGTCTACGCCGCGATCATCGGCCACCTCCGCCGGGCCGGCGCCAAGAGCATCTCCTTCGACGTCCTCTACACGGAGCCCTCCGCGTACGGCGTGGCCGACGACGACGCGCTGGCGGAGGCCATGGCGGGCGGAGGCGAATTCGTCGCGGCACTTTTCCTCGGGGAGAAGTCCGGCAGCGTCGTCTCGTGGCCCGCCGGCTATCCCGCCGTCCTTCCCGAGATCCGGGGTCTCGACCGCTGGCTTTCCGCGGGCGGGGGGCGCGGCGGCGTCGCCGCGGCGGGCGGGCTGTTTCCCGTCCCGGAGATCGCCTCCCGCGCCGCGTTCCTCGCGGACGTCCAGCACAACCCCGACGCCGACGGGGTCTACCGGCGCACCCGCCTGTTCCGGGTCTTCGACGGGAAGACGGTCCCCTCCCTCGCCCTGGCGGCCTTCATGGCCGCCTCCCCCGAGACCCCCATGGAAATCGGGGAAGGAAGGCTGACCGTCGCCGGGCGAACGATCCCCATCGACGGGGAAGGCTACGCGATCCTGCGCTTCCGGGGCCCGTCCGGCGCGGCGTACCGGCATTACAGCGCGGCCGCCGTGATCCAGTCGGAGCTGCGGGTCCAGGCGGGCGAGGAGCCGGTCATCAAGGACCCGGACGCGTTCCGCGGGCGCCACGTCATCTTCGGGTTCAGCGCGCCGGGGCTCTACGACCTGCGGCCGGCGCCCGTCGGCGGCGTGTTCCCGGGCTCCGAGATCCACGCGACGGCGCTCGACAACCTGCTTTCGGGCGATTTCCTGCGCGAGGCAGGGACGGCCGCCGCGCTGGCCTGCGCGTTCCTGCTGGCGCTCCTGTCGGCCGTCGCGGTCGTCTTCTCCCGGAAGGCGTGGCACAGCCTGCTCCTCTTCTCGGCCTTCCTCCCGCTGCCCGCGCTCCTGTGCCTGCTCGCCTACTCGCGCGGATGGTGGCTCCCGCTGGTAGTCCAGGAGGCCGCGGTCTCCCTTTCGCTCCTTGGGAGCCTTGCGGTCAACTACGCGACTGAAGGGGCGCAGAAGCGGTTCATCAAGGGGGCGTTCCGGCAGTACTTGAGCCCCGCGGTCATCGACCAGCTCATCGAGCACCCCGAGCGGCTGAAACTGGGCGGAGAGCGGCGCACCCTGTCGATCTTCTTCTCCGATCTCGAGGGGTTCACCGGCTTCTCGGAGGGGCTCACCCCCGAAGAGTTGACCGCCCTGCTCAACGACTACCTGTCGGCGATGACCGACATCCTCCAGGAAGAGGGAGGGACCGTCGACAAGTACATCGGCGACGCCATCGTCGCCTTCTGGAACGCGCCCCTCGACCAGCCCGACCATGCCGCGCGGGCGGCCCGGGCGGCGCTGCGCTGCCAGGAAAAGCTCGCGGAGATGCGCCCCCTCCTCCGGAAGCGGATCGGGAGGGAGCTGCGCATGCGGATCGGCCTCAACACGGGGCCCGCCGTCGTCGGCAACATGGGGTCCCGCAACCGCTTCAATTACACGGTCCTGGGGGATGCCGTGAACCTCGCCTCCCGGCTCGAGGGGATCAACAAGCAGTTCGGGACGTACGTCCTGGCGTCGGAAGCGCTGCGCAACGCCCTGCCGGAGGGGTTCCCGGCGCGGGAGATCTCGCGCGTCGCCGTCGTGGGGAGGAGGGAGCCGGTCCGGGTTTTCGAGCTGGTCCCGGCGGAAGATCTCTCCACCAGGGAGAAGGAGCTTTCGGCCTTCGCCCGGGGGCTGTCCGCGTTCGCCGCGGGCGATTTCCCCGCGGCCCTCGAGGCGTTCCTCCACGCGGCGGAAGCCGACCCGCCCTCGGCCGCCTACGCGAATAAGTGCCGGGAGCTGATCGAGCGCCCGCCGCAGCGGTGGGACGGCGTCTGGGTGATGACGGAGAAGTAGCCCCGATTGACGTTGCCCCCCCGCGCGGATATCTTTACAGATATGGTCAACCGCTTCCTGGACAGCGTCTTTTCCCTGTTCGATTCCAGCTACGGACTCGTCGGGAAGACCGCCGTCCTCGCCGTCGTCCTGCTGTTCTTCCTCGCCGTGAACTGCCTGATCGTCTTCTTCAACCGGAAGCTGTCCCCCCACAAGGTCAAGGGGACCATCCTGGCCGCGCTCCTGGGCTTCGCGGCGCTCCTGCTGGACGGGACGGTCAGCATCCCCGCGCCGAACGAGAACGCCATCAAGGCCGTCTTCAGCCTCATCGTGCTGTTCTGCGCGGCGAACTTCGTCACGTACCTCGTCGTCGACATCGTCTTCTTCCACCGGATGGACCGCCAGGTCCCCGACTACAAGCGCGACCTGACGACCGTCCTGGTGTACCTCGTCTTCGGGATGGCCGCGCTCCGCTACGTCTTCAAGCTCGACATCGCGTCGATCCTCACCACCACCACGGTGCTCACGGCCGCGATCGCCTTCGCCATGCAGACGACGCTGGCCAACATCGTCTCCAGCTTCTACGTCCAGAACGACTTCAACCTGCACCGCAACACCTGGGTCTCCATCCCGGAGAACGACATCCTGGGGGAGATCGTCAACGTCGGCTTCCGGTACACCACGATCCGGACGTTCGACAACCAGAAGGTGCTGGTGCCGAACAACCACATCATGCAGAACATCGTGCGGGTCCTCGGCTCGAAGGAGGGCGAGAAGTCGGCGGTCCACATCAAGGTCGGCCTCGGCTACGACTTCCCCCCGGAGAAGGCCGTCGCGATGCTGCGACAGATCCTGCTGCAGGAGCCGCACGTCATGAAGGACCCGCCGCCGAACGTCTGGGTGCGCGATTTCCTCGACAGCTCCGTCGAGTACGACATGCGCTACTTCCTCGACGACTACTCGTGCCGCATCTCCACCCAAAGCAGCGTTCTGAAGAAGGTCTGGTACGCCGTCGCGAGGGAAGGGTACAGCATCCCCTTCCCCCACAGGGAGGTCATCTCCAAGGAGGCGAACGTGCCGTTCACCGAGGAGGAAGCTTCCGTCCCCGGGGCGCTGGAGCGGGCGGAGATCCTCCAATCGCTCGACAGGGAGGAGATCCGGAAGCTGTCCGAAAGGGTCCGGATCCGGGTCTTCGCCCCCGGCGAGGAGGTGGTCCGCCAGGGGGACGCGGGCGACTCGCTGTTCATCGTCCGCCGGGGCGCGCTGGACGTCCGGATCGACGGAGCCTCGGTCGGGTCCTTGAGGGAGGGGACCGTCTTCGGAGAGATGTCGCTCCTCACCGGAGAGAAGAGGACGGCCACGGTGGCCGCCTCCACCGAGGTGCGCCTGATCGAGATATCGAAGGAGGACATCGAGCCGGTGATCCGCGCGAACCCCCGGCTGCTCGAATCCCTGAGCGCCATCCTCGCGCAGCGGCAGGCGGCCAACGTCGCGCAGATGAAATCCGCGCAGCGGCAGAGGACCCCCACCGGAAAGGACGTCTTCCTGGAGAAGCTCCGAACCTTCTTCGGTCTCTCCCCGGGCTGACGGGACGAAGCGGATGCTGGCCGCGGCGGGGCGCAGGACGATCGACGCCTTGACCTTCCTGGGAGAGGTCTCCCTGATCGTCGCACGGGCGTTCCGCGAGCTGCCCACCTTCTTCGGGCGCGGCTTCCGGCCGGTGAGCCGGGTGCTGCTGAAGCAGATCTATTTCACCGGCGTCCAGGCGTGGGGCGTCATCGTTGTCCTCTTCTTCCTGATCGGCGCGCTCATCATCCGACAGATCATCAGCTTCGCGGGGGTGGAGGGCGCCCCGCTCACCGGGAAGGTCCTCGCCTGGATCGTCGTCCGCGAGCTCGGCCCCGTCCTGACCGCGGTGATCGTGACCGCCCGCAGCGGCACCGCCATCGCCACCGAGCTGGCCTCGATGCGGATCAACGGGGAGATCGACGTCCTCGAGACGATGGGAATCCCCGCCGCCCGGTACCTCATCATGCCGCGGGTCCTGGGGGCCGCTGCGGCCGTCGCGCTCCTCGCGCTGTACGCCGAGGTCGTCGCGGTCGCCGGGGGGTTCCTCTTCGGGGCCATGGCGTGGGGGATCTCCCTCGAGCAGTACAACCAGGGGATCGTCCCGTTCCTCACCGTCCGCGAGGCGGGCGTCTCGCTGTTCAAGAGCTTCGCCTTCGGGCTGATCGTCGCGGCCGTCTGCTGCCGCCAGGGGCTCTCGGTGGAGGGTGGCCCCACCCAGATCCCGATCGCGGCCACGAAAGGCGTCATGCGGAGCCTGCTCCTGGTCTTCCTCGTCGACGCGATCATCACCGCGGCGACCCTTTCCTGACCATGGAAGCGCCCGTCCGGATCGTCGACGCCTTCCTTCCGCCGCTCCTCGAGGGGGCGAACCACGATTTCGCGAAAGGGTCGGTCACGGAGGTCGTCGCCGGCGGCGAGGATGCGTGCGGGATCCTCCTGGAGGCGCTTTCGGGCCTTCGCCTCCTCGAGGGGGGAAAGATCCTCCTCCTGGGGGAAGACCCCGCGGAGCTGTCCCGCGAGGAGCTCTGCGCGCTGCGTTCCCGCATGGGGGTCTTCCATCGCGGCGGGGGGCTGATCTCGAACCTCAAGGTCCTCGAAAACGTCGCGCTGCCGCTGCTGTATCATTCACCGGAGGGTGCCGGGGCGATCGCGGAGCGGGCGGCGGCCGCCCTGGAGCGGGCCGGGTACCGGGGGAACCTCTTCGAGCTCCCCGGGCGGCTGTCCGCTTCCCAGCGCGCGGCGGCAGGGTTCGCCCGCGTGCTCGCGGCCGACCCGGAAATCGCCGTATACGACCGCCTTTCGGGCGACCTCCACGAGGACGAAAGGGAAGCGTTCCTGCACGAGGCGTTCGCGTTCCACCGGGAGAGGCCGGGGAGGGTCACGATCTTCCTCGGCCCGCGCGCGGGGTCGATCGCGGCGGGCGGGGCCGGAACCGTCGTACACCTGACGAAAGGGCGATTCGCATGATGAAGGACCAGGATCCCCGGTTCAAGCACCTCGAGGCGGTCGTCGGCGCGTTCGTCATCGGGGCCCTCGCGGCGGTCGTCGCAGCGGTCCTCTACATCGGTACCGAAAACGACCTGTTCGGGGACAGGTACCCCCTCCGGTTCCGGTCGCACACGGGGACCGGCATCAAGAAAGGGATGCCCGTAAAGCTCTCCGGCTTCCGGATCGGCCGGATCGACCGGATCGAGCTCGACGACCAGGCGCAGGTGATCGTGCGGCTCACGATCGACCGGAAATACTCCAAGTGGATCCGGGAAGGCTCGGCCGCGACGCTCCAGCAGGAGGGGCTCGTGGGGGACACCGTGATCAGCGTCTCCGCGGGCTCGCCCGGCAGCCCCGTCCTCGCGGACGACGCGTTCCTCCCCTTCCAGGAGGAGGAGACCGTCACCGACATCGCGCTCAACCTGTCGGAATCGGTCCAGGCGGTCCTCGCCGAAGTGCGGCAGACGGTCGCCTGGATCAACGACCCGAAGGGCGACATCAAGCGGACCGTGGCCAACGTGGAGCGGCTGACGGCCGGCCTCGAGGAGACGCGGAGAAACGCGGACGCCCTCATCCTGTCCGCGGCGGACGACGCCGACCGGGCCGGGTCCCTGATCGACAACCTCTCCGCCATGGCGGACGACGCGGGACGCAGGCTGCCGCTCCTGCTCGACAACGTGGCCGTGCGGCTCCCAGCGATGCTCGACCGCGTGGAGGGCACCGTGTCCAACGCGGAGAAGGCCTCCCTCGAGCTGCGCAAGGCCGCGGAGCAGGCGGCGCCGAGGGTCTCCCCTCTGCTCCTCGGGGCGGAGGAGCTCGTCGAGGACACGGGCGACGTCATGAAAGGGGTAAAGAAGATGTGGCCGCTTCGGAAGCACATCCCGCAGGGCGGCAGGCCGGGGATCGTGCCGGGGGACAGCCATGAGTAGCGTGCGGCCCCGCATTTTTCGCGCCGTCGCCGCGATCCTCCTCTTTTTCTCCGCGGCTTGCGCGCCGCTCTCCGGCTGCTCCGGCCCGGCGGCCCCGCCCGTCCCCCGGGCGAAGGAAGGCGCGCTGTCCTGGAACCGGCGGGGGCTGGCCGCCGAGGAGCGCGGCGACGCGGAAGGCGCGATTTATGCGTTCCGGGAGGCGCTGAAGATCAACCGGTCCGTCGAGGATGCCGAAGGCGCCGCCGTCGCCCTCCTCAACCTTGCCCGGGTGCACCGGCTGAAAGGCGAGCCCGTGCCCGCCCGGGAACGGATCGACGAGGCGCTACTTCTCGTCGCGCCGGACAGCCCCCTCTTCCCGGAAGCCGCGTTCGAGAAGGCGAAAGTCTCCCTGGCCGCGGGCGACCTCCCGGCGGCGCGGGAATGGGCGCGGAAAGCCGCCCTCGCAGAAACCGGGCCGTCGCGGGGCCGGATGCTCAACCTGCTCGCCCGGGTGGATTTCCTCGGGGGCGCGGAGGAGGAGGCGCGGGTGTGCGCGGCGGAGGCGCTGGCGGCGAACCGGGGCGCGGGCGCGCGCGCCGAAGAGGCGAATTCGCTGCGGCTGCTGGGAGACGTCTCGGCGGCGGGCGGCGACCGGAAAGGGGCGGAGCGGCTCTACCTGGAGGCGCTGGCGATCGACAAGGAGATCGCCGAGAGCCGGAAGATCGCCGTGGACCTGATGGCCCTGGGTGCGGCGGCGGCCGCGGGGGGGGAAACGGAGCGCGCGCTCGCCTTCTACGGCCGGGCTGCCGAGGTGAGCCGGAACGGGGACGACCCGGAGGGGGCCGACGCGGCGCTGCGGGAGATGGAGCGTCTCAAGGGCGGGCCGTCCCGCTAGCCGATCAGCTCCCCGAACCTGCGGAGCAGTTCCGCCGCCTCGAGGGTGTCGCGCACACCCGCCTCCAGCGCACCCGGGTCCTGACCTTCCGCCCGGAGCTCCTCCGCGCACTCCCTGACGTAGAAACGGGCCGCATCGGCGGAGAACTCGGGGTGGAACTGGACGCCCCAGGCGCGTTCCCCCAGCCGGAACGCCTGGTGCGGGTCCCGGGCGCTGGAAGCGAGGAGGACGGCTCCCGGCGGAAGGGCGGTCACCGACTGGGCATGGCAGACATGGGCCCCGAAGACCGGCGGCAGGCCTCGGAACAGCGGGTCCCCTTCCGCGCCCCGATGCAGGCGGACCTCCGCCGTCCCGAACTCCCTGCCTTCCGGGTTGTCGCCCGCGCGCCCGCCGGCCGCCAGGGCGAGAAGCTGGTGCCCGTAGCAGATCCCCAGGAGCGGGACGCCGGCGGCCAAGGCGTCCAGGACCCATGCGGCCGTCCGCCCGCTCCACCCCTCCCGGTCCGTGACCATCGCGTGGGACCCCGTGACGACGACCCCGGCGACGCCGGAGGGGTCCGGCAGCGCCTCGCCGAAGGGGGGCCGCCGGACCAGGAGCCGGCCGGGAGCGGCGGCGAGCCCCGCCGCGATCCAGTCCTCGAAGTCGCCGGCAACCGCCGCCAGCTCCGGGAACGTGCCGCCCGTCTTCAGGACCAGGATCTTCCCCTTCGACATCCCTTCCTCCCCGGACAGGATACCCGCGCGGGCGGAAACGTGCTAATGTTCCGGTTCATGCGATTTCGAAAACCGGACGCGGAATCGCCCCGCCCGAGGATCCCTTCCGTCGGAGGGAACTCCTTATGATCTGGATCTATTCGGGTTTCATCGGGTTCATCCTCCTGCTGCTGGCCCTGGATCTCGGGGTGTTCCACCGGAAGGCCCACGTCGTCGAGATGAAGGAGGCCCTCTCCTGGTCCGCCTTCTGGATTCTCCTCGGGCTCGCCTTCTCCGTCTTCGTCTACTACGGGTACGAGAACCGCTGGATGGGGCTCGGGACAGCGGTGGACGCAGTCGACGGCGGGACGAACGACGGGCGGGAAGCGCTCCTGAAATACCTCACCGGCTACGTCATCGAGAAGTCGCTCAGCGTCGACAACGTGTTCGTCATCGCCATGATCTTCGGTTTCTTCGCCGTCCCGGCGCAGTACCAGCACCGGGTCCTGTTCTGGGGGATCCTGGGGGCGCTCGTCATGCGAGGCGTGATGATCGCGGCGGGGGCGCGGCTGGTCGCCGAGTTCGACTGGATCCTGTACTTCTTCGGCGGGTTCCTGATCCTGACGGCGGTCAAGATGCTGACCCTGAAGGCCGGAGAAACCGACCTCGAGAAGCTCGTGGTGATCCGGCTGGCGCGCCGGTTCCTGCCGATATCGTCCCGGTATCACGGGCAGCGGTTCGTGGTTCCCGCCGCAGCGGAACCGGAGGGGAACGCCGGCGGCTCCCGGGGCTGGATGTTCACCCCGCTGGCGCTGTCGCTCCTGCTGGTCGAGACCACCGACCTCGTGTTCGCCGTCGACTCGATCCCGGCGATCTTCGCGATCACCGCCGACCCGTTCCTGGTGTTCACCAGCAACGTCTTCGCGATCCTCGGGCTGCGGGCGCTCTATTTCGCACTGGCCGGGATGATCGGGAAGTTCCGGTACCTCAAGGTGTCGCTGGCCGTCGTCCTCATGATGGTGGGAGGCAAGATGCTGGCCGCCCCCTGGCTGAAGTCCGTGTTCGGGAAAAACTTCAGCCTCTACCTGCTGGCCGCCATCTTCCTGGTCCTCGCCGCAGGGATCGCGGTCTCGCTGCTCAGGCCGGCCGAACGGCGGTGAACATACGCTCCAGCGCGGCCTCGTCGAGCGTCTCCTTCTCGAGCAGCTCCCGGGCCCCCAGCTCCAGGACGTCCCGGTGCCGCTCGAGGATCCCCCGGGCCTTGGCGAACGCCCCGTCCACGATCTCCCGGACGGCGCAGTCGATCTCCCGCGCGGTCTCCTCGCTGTAGGTCCGCTCCAGGAAGCCGCCGGGGTTGCCGCCGAGGAAACCCTTCGGTTCCGACTCGTACGCGACGTTCCCGAGCTTCGCGACCATCGCGTAGCGCGTGACCATCGCCCGGGCGGTGTCGGTCGTCCGGGCCAGGTCGTCGGCGGCGCCGGTCGACAGATGGCCGTACACCAGGTGCTCCGCGGCCCGCCCGCCGAGCAGGACGGACATCTTGTTCTCGAGCTCCTCCTTCGTCATCAGGTACCGGTCCTCCGTCGGCCGCTGGATCGTGTATCCCAGCGCCCCGATGCCGCGCGGGATGATCGACACCTTGTGCACCTTGTCGGACCCCGGAATCGCGGCCGACGCGAGGGCGTGCCCCATCTCGTGGTACGCCACGATCTCCCGCTCGCGGGGGTTGAGGAGCCGGTTGCGCCGCTCGAGCCCCGCGACGATCCGCTCCAGGGCCGTGGTGAAGTCGGCCATCCCGACCTTCTCCGCGCCCCGCCGGGTCGCCGTCAGCGCCGCCTCGTTCACCAGGTTGGCCAGGTCCGCCCCCGTGAAGCCGGGGGTGAGCCCCGCGATCGCCTCCGGGTCGACCGTCCCGTCGACGGTCGCCTTCTTCAGGTGGACCTGGAGGATGTCCCTGCGCCCCACCCGGTCCGGCCGGTCGATCAGCACCTGGCGGTCGAACCGTCCGGCGCGCAGCAGCGCCGGGTCGAGGATCTCCGGCCGGTTGGTCGCCGCGAGGAGGACGATCCCCGACATCGGGTCGAAGCCGTCGAGCTCCACCAGGAGCTGGTTGAGCGTCTGCTCCTTCTCGTCGTGCCCCCCCGACATCGGGCCGGCTCCCCGGGCCCTGCCCAGGGCGTCGAGCTCGTCCACGAAGATGATGCAGGGCGCCTTCTTGCGCGCCTGCTCGAACAGGTCGCGCACCCGCGCCGCCCCCACGCCGACGAACATCTCCACGAACTCGGAGCCGCTGATCGAGAAGAACGGGACGCCCGCCTCCCCCGCCACCGCGCGCGCCAGGAGGGTCTTCCCGGTTCCCGGCGGGCCGACGAGGAGCACCCCTTTCGGCATCCGCGCTCCCAGCCGCCCGTACTGCCGCGGGTCCTTGAGGAAGTTCACGGTCTCCTGGAGCTCCGCCTTCGCCTCGTCGACCCCCGCGACGTCGGCGAACGTCACCTTCGTGTCCGTCTCCACGAAGATCTTCGCCTTGCTCTTCCCGATGGACATGAGCCCGTCCGACCCGATGCGGCCCGTCATCTTCCTGGAAAGGTAGACCCAGACCGCCACGAACAGCCCGATCGGGATGATCCAGGAAAGGAGCAGCGGAAGCAGGGTGCTCTCCACGTGGCCGGCGAACTTGACGTTGTACTTCGACAGGTCGGCCGCCAGCTCGGGCTCGACGCGGTTCGTGGTGAAGCGCTTCTTCCCTTCCAGCGGCTCCGTGAACTCCCCCCGGATCTGGTTGGCGGCGACGACCACCTCCTTGACCTTCCCCTCCTTGAGCAGCCTCTGGAACTCGCTGTAGGGAAGCGGCGTCACGTCCTGGAACCGCACGATCGCGTCCTGGAGCAGCAGGACGCCCAGCATCGCCAGGAAGATGTACACGAAGGTGAACCGGGTCTTGTCCATTGGGTCTCCTTCCTTCGAGGATCCGCTCCGACCGCGACACGCCGTTCCCGGAGTTCCCACTATGATGCACCGCGGGGGGCGGACGGCGCAACCCGTCGAAAGCCGCGGAAAGTCCGGCGGCGGGCAATTGCGGAGGCCGGTCCCGCCTGCCGGTTGTATACTGTGCCCATCAGAGATTTCTTGTCCCGAAACCACGGTTTCCATGGAGGGGGCGGATGAAGCGACCAGCGGTTTTCGTCGGAGTCGTCCTGTCGGTTGTCATCCTGGCGTTCCTGACCGCCGGCGTCGCGGCCGAAAAGCCGTCCGCGGCGCGCGCCGCCGCGAAGGGCCGGGCCAAGGTCCCCGCGAAGGGCGAAGCAGACATCGGCAAGGAGAGCGAAATCTACGGGCCGATGACGGTGAGGGCTCTCCCCGTCGCCGCCAGGGCGACGGAACGGCCGGTCGACCAGAAGCAATGCTTCGAGTGCCACGACGCGATCCAGGCGCTCAGGGAGGGCGGCAAGCACGCCTCCAACAACTGCGTGAACTGCCACGACGGCGCGGCGGAGCACCTGAAGGACGAAAGCAGGCGGCCCGTCACGCGCTTCGGGACCGAAACGTGCGGCAAGTGCCACCCCGACCAGTATTCCAGCCTGAACACCCTGAACCTGAAAAAACCGGCCCGGACCGAGAAGTCGCTCCTGACGGAGCGGTCCCCTAACCCGTTCTGGGACAAGCTCATGATGGGGCACGGCTTCACCAAGGAGCACGCCAACCCGCGCAGCCACGCGTTCATGCTGGTCGACCAGTTCATCGTGGACCGGGCCTTCGGCGGCCGCTTCCAGCCGAAGAACGGCTGGAGCTACGTCGCCATGCCGGGTCCTGTGAAAGCGTGGGACGTCATCGAGGACCGGCACCCCGGCATGAAGGAGCAGAAGGTGTTCCTCCCGGAGACCGCGACGGCGGTGAACCCCACCTGCATGCAGTGCAAGACGCAGGACCAGATCCTGAAATGGAAGTACATGGGCGACAAGGACGAGCGGGCGAAGTGGGACCGGTCCTCCAGCCCGGTGGAAATGGCGAAGGACGTGCAGAACGGCATGAACTGCTTCATGTGCCACGATCCCCACGCGGCGAAGCCGCGCATCGTCCGCGACGCGCTGATCCAGGCGCTGACCCGGCCGGAGAAGGACACGCTCTGGCACAAGGACCCGGATCCCACGAAGATCGAGGTGAAGGACTTCCGCGAGGGATTCCGGAAGATCGCGCTGCTTTCGAAGTACGACGCGAACCTCCAGTGCGGGCAGTGCCACGTCGAGTACAACTGCAACCCGGGCTTCGACGCGAAGACGGGGGAATACTCGATCAAGGGGGCGGACCAGCGGACGAACCATTTCCCCTTCAAGAATGTCCTTTCGATCTACGACCACTACAACGCGCTGAACTTCCGCGACTTCCGGCACACCCTGACGGGCGGCCTGCTGTGGAAGGCGCAGCACCCCGAGGCGGAGACGTACTGGGGCTCGGTGCACGACCGGGCGGGCGCCAAGTGCGACGCCTGTCACATGCCGAAGGTCCGCAACGCGAAGGGAAAAACGTACACCTCCCACTGGGCGACCAGCCCGAAGAGCTACCTGAAGCAGACGTGCCTCACCTCGAAGTGCCACCCGAACCTGACGGAGCACCAGGCGATCTACGAGATCGAATCGATCCGCAACTACACCAAGGGGCGGATGCGCAAGGCGGAGTTCTGGCTCTCCGAGCTGATCGACAGGATCGTGGAGGCGAAGGGCGTCGGGCTATCCGCCGACGTGATCCGCGAGGCGCAGGAGCAGCACCAGAAGGCGCACGTCCTGTGGGAGTGGTGGACGGCCGAGAACTCCGACGGCTTCCACAACCCGACCCTGGCCCGTGAAACCCTGACCGCCTCCATCGCCGCTTCTAAGGCGGGTGTGAAGGTGCTGAACGATGCGCTGATGGCTGCCAAGCAGCCGGAGAAAAAAGATGAAGTGAAGAAGTAGCGCTGCAATGGCGCTATGGCATCAAAAGCCCCGGCCGACTGGCCGGGGCTTTTGTATAAAACGGCTGGATTGAGCTCTGGCGCGGCTTGACAAGCACAAAAGCTGTGGAACAATACTGGCAGCAGCTACTCCATCAGGGGTCATCCCATGAATCGCCGCACGTTACTGGCCGGCCTGCTGTTTGGTGGCGCCGGTTTTCTGCTCAATCTCCTGACGCTTGAGCTGTTCCTGGAGGTCCGTTTTCTCTTTGGTTCAGTCCTGGTTCTGTTTGCCCTGCTGCAATATGGGCTTGGCGCCGGACTGCTGGCAGCTGTGGTGGCAGCAGGCGCTACGGTGCTGCATTGGCATAATCCCTGGAACATCCTGATCTTGGACGCCGAGGCGCTGGTGCTGGTTCCGGCCTTGGCGCGAATGAGAGCAATGACGGAGTGATGATGTTCAGAAAGTCGGAAAAACGTTTCCTCTCGCAATGGGGTCTGCTGGTTGCTGGTCTGGTGCTGTTGGCCGGTGCGGTGGTCCATAACCTGTACAAGATCCACCGCGATATCATGGCCGGTGAGCGGCACCGTTTGCAGACCCAGGCGCGGGTTGTCAGCGACAATCTCACGGTGCAGATAGCAGCCGCCGATCGGGTTATCACTGCGTTGCGCAGCGAACTGGGTGGCCGTGACCCGGCTACATGGCATCAGGCTGTCGCAGAGAAGCAGATGAGGCTGTTTGAGGAAGTGTTGCCCGGCATTAGAGTGTTGAACGCCATCGACGCCGATGGCCGTATCCGCCTCTCTAATCGAGACGATCTGGTGGGTCGCAGCATGGCCCAGCGTGACTATTTCATCCATGCCCGCAATCAGCGCGATCAGCAGGCCCTGTTTGTTTCGCCACCCTTTAAGACCTTGCTGGGGGTCTGGGGGGTTAATTTGATCCGGGTGGTGCAGGACGCTGACGGTGGCTTTGGTGGTATTATCAGCGCCACGCTCAATCCGGAGTACTTTCAAACCTTGCTGCACTCGGTCAACTACAGCCAGGATATGGTAACCGCCATCATCCATGGTGATGGGCTGATCTTCACCATGGAGCCGAACCGGGTGGAGCTGGCCGGAAAAAATCTCAACCTGCCGGGCACCTTTTTTTCAGCACATCGCGAGAGCGGCAATCAGGAAAACATTTTCAGCGGTACGCTCTACGCCACCAATGATCAGCGGTTGATGGTCTTCAAGACCTTTCAGCCGGGGCAGTCT
Organism: bacterium UBA2219; assembly: GCA_002327765.1. GTDB lineage: Bacteria > Desulfobacterota > Deferrimicrobia > Deferrimicrobiales > Deferrimicrobiaceae > UBA2219. The sequence continues at coordinate 27,521 of DCUH01000006.1, forward strand.
CAGTTGGATAAGCCGCTGGTGGTGCTTGCCGCACGACGCATGGATGCCATTACGGCCGACTGGCGTACCCATGCCCGTTACCAGACGACAACCTTTCTGGCCATAGCCCTGCTCGCCGCTCTGGCGCTCTCAGTCTACCAGCGGCGACAGCGTCAACAACTGCAGCAGGCTGAGGAGGTTAACTCCCATCTGCGTAAGCTGCAGCTGGGAGTTGAAAACAGCGCCAGCGGCGTCCTGATCACCGATGTTAACGGCACCATTGAGTACGTTAATCGTAAGTTCACCCAGGTGACCGGTTACAGTCCCAGCGAGGCGATCGGGCACAATCCCCGTATTCTCAAGTCGGAATCAACGCCGCGTGAGGTGTTTCAGGAACTGTGGAACACGATCCTGCGGGGTGATGAGTGGCATGGCGAGCTGCTCAATCGTCGCAAGA
>DCUH01000118.1 GCA_002327765.1 bacterium UBA2219
GATAACCGCTGAAAGCATCTAAGTGGGAAACCCGCCCTGAGATGAGGTCTCCCGGGGATTTAATCCCCCTGAAGGGCCCTCGTAGACTACGAGGTTGATAGGCCGGGTGTGTAAGCGCAGTGATGCGTTTAGCTAACCGGTACTAATCGCCCGTGAGGCTTGACCACTATTCAACGGATGAAAGAATTCGGACGCGCAGGAAGAATCGATTGGCGCACAGGTTGCGCTTTCATTGCACGCGGCTTTCGGTGGCGATGGCGGAGAGGCAACACCCGTTCCCATCCCGAACACGGAAGTTAAGCTCTCCAGCGCCGATGGTACTGCGGGGTTACCCCCGTGGGAGAGTAGGTCGCCGCCGAATTTAAACTAGGGCCCTTGCGCCGGAAACGGAGCAAGGGCCTTTTTTTCTGGAGAAAATCCACCGAACGGAGCGACCGCCCTATGTCAGGCCATAACAAGTGGAGTTCCATCAAGCACAAGAAGGGCAAGGCCGACGCGCAGCGTGGCAGGGCGTTCACGAAGATCACCCGCGAGATCATCACCGCCGCCAAAATCGGGGGCGGCGACCCCGAGGGAAACGCGCGGCTGCGCGCGGCGATCCTGGCGGCCAAGGCCGTCAACATGCCCAACGACAACATTTCGCGGGCGATCAAGAAGGGGACCGGCGATCTCGAGGGCGTCTCGTACGAGGAGTTCATGTACGAAGGGTACGGCCCGAACGGCGTCGCGGTGCTCGTCAAGGTCCTGACGGACAACAAGAACCGGACGGTGGCGGACATCCGGCACATCTTCACCAAGTACAACGGCAACCTCGGCGAGACGGGCTGCGTAAACTGGATGTTCTCCAAGAAGGGGACGATCTCCGTCCCCAAGGAAGGGCTCGACGAGGAGAAGCTGATAGAGATCGCCCTCGACGCGGGCGCGGACGACGTGGCGAACGACCCCGACTCGCACGAATACGAGGTCCGCTGCGAGCCGGAAGTCGTCGAGGAAGTGAAGAAGGCGCTCGAGGAAAAGAAGGTGAAGGTCGCTTCCTCAGAGGTCGCGATGGTCCCCCAGACCACCGTTCACATGGAAGGCAAGCCCGCGGAATCCATGCTGAAGCTGATGAACGCACTGGAGGAGTCGGACGACGTCCAGAACGTCTGGGCGAACTTCGACATCTCCGACGAGGCGATGGAGGCGTTCGGAGGGTAAGCCCCCGGAACGCCCCCGGCGCCTTTCGCCGTTTTATCCTTTACCAGGGCCGCCCGCGCCGAGTTTTTCCGACAGGGCGGCCGCGTTCTCGAAGATCCCGCCTTCCTGCAGGGTCCTGTACAGCTCATGGTGCAGCTTCGCGAGCTCCTTGTACCGGACGTGTGCGTCCTGGTACGGTTCATAACGGGAAACGACCTGCACGACCTTATCCACCGCCTTCTCGAGGCTCGGGTGCCACCCGAGCGAAGGGGCCGCCAGGAGGGCGGCGCCCAGCCCCGTGGCTTCCGCGAAGTTGGTCGTGACGACCCGCGTCCCGTAGACGTCGGCCTGGACCTGGTTGAAGAAGGGCGACTTCGTCGCCCCCCCGGCGACCCGGATCTCCCGGGCCTTCCCCCCGATCTCCTCCATGATCGAGATGTTCTTGCCGACCTCGATCGCGATCCCCTCCAGGAGCGCCCGGATGACCTCCGCGCGGGTCGTCCCCAGCGAGAGGTTGAAAAGGACGCCCTTGGAGATCGGGTTCCAGTACGGGGCCAGGCTGCCGGTGAAATGGGGGATCCACATCACCCCGGACGACCCGACCGGGGCGGTGGAGGCCTGCTCGTTGAGGAGGTCGTAGGGGTCGAGCCCCCGCTCGCGTGCCGTTTCCACCTCCTTGGTGCTCATCTGGTCGCGGAACCAGCGGTAGACGCTCCCGGTGGTGTACATGCCCGCTTCCTGGAGCCATTTGCCCGGCACCGCGGAGATGGTGCAGAGGACCCGCTCCTGGGGGTCGAGCACCGGCTCGTTCAGCGGGGACAGGACGAAGGAGCCGGTGCCGGTGTTGGCCATGAAGGTGCCGGCGACGACGATGCCCATGCCCACCGCCGCGGCCTGCTGGTCGCCCGCGCCGGCGAACACGGGGGTCCCCTCGGGGATCGCGGTCAGCCGGGCGGCCCCCGCGGACACCGCCCCCACGCGCTCGCCGGAAGGGACGGCCCGGCAGAATTTCGTCGCGTCCACGCCCACGGCGCCCAGGATGTCCTCGTCCCAGCGGCGCCTCAGGTTGTACGCCATGGTGCGCGACGCGTGCGACTGGTCGGTGACGAACCGCTCCGTAAGTCGGTGCAGGATGAAGTCGTGGACCAGCAGGAATTTGTGCGTCGCCTCGAAGGTTTCGGGTTCGTGCTCCTTGATCCATAGGATCTTCGGCAGCGAGAAATACGGGTTGATCTTGAGCCCCGTCCGCTTATAGATCTCCGCCGTCCCCACGGTCTCCCGAATCCGCCGGCACTGCGGCATGCTTCGGTTGTCCTGCCAGAGGATCGCGGGGCGCAGGGCCCTCCCGTTCTTGTCGACGGGGATGACGGTCGCGCGCTGGCTGGTGACGATGACCGCGGCCACCCCGGAGCCGGAGGGCTTGGCTTCCATGGCCTCCTTCGACACCTCCGTCGCGGCCCGCCACCAGACGTCCGGGTCCTGCTCCACGAGGAACGGCCCGGGATAGCTGTTCTGGTATTCCCGCGCGGACGACGCGACCATCCGGAACTCGCGGTCGAACAGCAGGCTTCTCGCGCTCGTCGTCCCCACGTCGATCACTAGGATGATATCGTCCGCCATGGCGATCCCTCATGCCTTCCCGGCGCTGCCGAAGAATTCGATGTACCGCTTCACCACCCCGACCATGGCGTTGCGCGCCTCGACCATCAGCTCCTCGAGCCGCGTGTTCTCGTTCCCCTTGGCCGAAAGGAACGCGCGGACCGCGTTCACCCCCTCGATCGACATCTCGGTGTTGATGTTCAGCTTCGCCACCCCGAGCGGGATCGCCTTCCGTATCAGGTCCTCCGGCACGCCGGAGCCGCCGTGCAGGACGAGGGGGGCGTGGACGTCCATGGCGATCCGGGCGAGCCGTTCGAGGTCGAGCGTCGGCTTCCCCTTGTAAAGGCCGTGCACGGTCCCCACGGAGACCGCGAGCGCGTCCACGCCGGTCCGTTTCATGAATTCCACGGCCTCGGCCGGGTCCGTGAACAGGTCCTCCGCGGCGACCCCGGTGCGGGTGATGCGCCCCAGCTCCGCCTCGACGGACACCCCCTTCGGGCGGGCGAGGGCCACCGCCTCCTTCGTCACGGCGATGTTCTCCTCGAGGGGGTTCTTCGACCCGTCGATCATGACGGAGGTGAAGCCCGCCCCGATCGCCTGCTCGATCGACTCGAGCCGGTTGGCGTGGTCCAGGTGCAGGACGACCGGGACGGGGGAGTCCTGCGCCATCGTCCTCACGACGGCGGCCACCGCCCGGATCGGGAAGTTCTTGAGGTACCGCTCTCCGAACGCGATGATCACGGGGGAGCGCAGTTCCCCGGCGCCGGCCAGGACGGCGTCGACGGTCTCCAGGTTGTAGACGTTGAACGCGCCGACCGCGTAGCCGCCGCGGCGCGCCTTCACGAGGACGGACGGCAGATCGACGATCATGGCGATTTCCTCCCGGGGTGGACGCCGGACAGCCACGCCTTGACCTTCGGGTGGTCGAGGACTTCCGGGTTGATGACGAACTGCGGCTTCCCGCCGGTCAGAAGCTGGTTGATGTCCCGCACGAGCAGGTAGGGGGAGTTGGTCAGCGCGTCCGCGGTCGTCCCTGCGATGTGGGGCGTGAGCGTGACGTTGGGAAGCCCCAGCCAGCGGCTCCCTTTCTGCAGCGGCTCCGAGGCGTGGACGTCCAGGGCGGCGCCGCCGATCCGCTTTTCTTTCAGCGCGTCGTAGAGGGCGTCGTCGTCGATCAGCCCGGCCCGGGCGGTGTTGATCAGGATCGCCGTCGGCTTCATGAGGTCCAGGACCTTCTTCCCGACCAGCCCCTTGGTGGCGTCCGTCAGCCGGGCGTGGAGGGAGACGAAGTCGGACTGCCGGAAAAGGTCCTCGAGGGACGCCTTGGTCGCGTTGTGCTCGCGCAGCGCATCGTCCGACACGAACGGGTCGTAGACCAGCAGTTTGAGCCGGAACCCGGAGAGCTTCTCCGCGACGAGCCGGCCGATGTGGCCGAAGCCGACCAGCCCCAGCGTCTTGCCCGTGATCTCCGGAGTGAAGTCGGAATTGCTGAATTTCTTCTGCCAGCTCTCGTTCATGAGGGCGTGGTGCGAGCGGGCGATGTTGCGGGCCTCGGCGAACAGCATGCCGACGGCGAAGTCCGATACCGCGTGGGCGTTCCGCCCCATCACGTTGTGCATCACGATCCCGCGCTCGGTGGCGGCCTTGACGTCGAGGTTCTCCTGCCCGGCCCGGGCGGCGCCCACGAGCCGCAACGACGGCAGCGCGTCCATGGCGCCGGCGGACACCGGCGCGAACAGCGTCAGGAGCATCTCCGTGCCCTTGTCGGCGGAGAGGATCTCGGGGAGCACGGGCTCGGCGGCGGGCCCCTGCTTCTCGATGACGAGGCGCCGGTTCTGCAGGTTCACCGGGTCGGTTTCCCAGTCCTTCGCGGCGATCTCCCTGTCCGGCACTGCGAGCTCGTCGCACGCCTTGACGAAACCGCCGTGCGGGATCATCGCGTCGCCCAAAACGAGTATTTTCATGACGGGTCTCTCCTGTCGGCTCGGTTGAGAGGGTTGGGTGGGGGCCGGGTTTCCGGACCGGGCCCCGCCCCGTCCTTCACGCGGTTGTCAGTGCAGCCCCGGGAGCGCTCCCGAGAAAAGGCTGAGGATGAGAACGACGATGAAAGCGGTCACTCCGGTGATCGTTCCGCCGAGGGTCCAGCTCCGGATCGTGTCGGCCTCGTTGATTCCCCCGTACCTGGAGACGACCCAGAATCCCGAGTCGTTGGGGAGCGACAGGCCGATGCCGCCGGCGCAGATCGCCAGCCCGATCAGGACGGGAGAGGCGCCCATCGTGGCCGCGACCGGTCCCAGGATCGCGGAGGTCGTGATGAGCGCGACCGTCGTGGAGCCCTGGGCCGCGCGGAGAATCTGACTCAGGATGAAGCCGAGGACGATGGGGGACACGCTCCATCCCTTCAACGTCTCGACGATGTACTTGCCGATCCCCGAGTCGTTGATGATCTGGCCGAACGCTCCGCCCGCCCCGGTGATGAGCAGGATGAGGCCGGCGGATTCCGCCGCCCCGGTGATGAGCTCGTTCACCGGTTTCTTGAAATAGGGTTTCAGCGTGATCATGCCAACGACGACTCCGATGAGGACGGCGATGTTCTTGTCGCCGAAGAACCCGAAGATGGAAGCCGCAAGGCTGTCCTTCGGGAGCACGAGCGCCATGATGCTGCCGATGAGGATCATGAGGATGGGGAGGAGAAGGACGAAGAGGGCGAGCGAAACGGGCGGCTTGCTCGCGGCGGCGCCGGCCGCCGCTTCATCCGCGTGGAGCGGCTCGCTGACGTCCGGCCGGTATTTCCCCAGGATCCTGCCGTAGAGCCATCCGCCGACGAGCGATGCCGGCAGCGATATGACGATTGCGTACATCAGGAAGATTCCCATGTCCACGTTCATGTTCCCGGCGACGGCCACGGGACCGGGAGTCGGGATGACGGTGGCGTGCGTGACGATCAGCCCCATCGCCAGCGCGGTCAACATCGTTATGTAGGGGGTGTTCGTCGACCTCGAGAGCTGGCGGTTCAGGGGGGTCAGGATGACGAAGGCGGCATCGAAGAACACCGGGATCGACGTCAGGTAACCGGTCAGGTTCACCGCGAGGGGCGAATTCTTCTTGCCGACGGTCTTGACCATGCTGTCCGCGATCTGGTCCGTGGCGTACGCCTCGGCCAGCAGTTTGCCGAGGATGATCCCGAGGCCGATGATGATGCCGACGCCTTTCATGGTGTTGCCGAAGCCGGTCACGATCTTCCCGGTGATGTCCTTCATCGGCATCATGACCATGAAAGCGGTGGCGATAGCCGCCAGGAGCAGGGCGAGGAACGGGTTCAGCTTGAGCTTTAAGATCGCGAAGAGGAGGATCGCGATGGCGACGACGAAGACGACGAAAAGCATCGGACCGGAAACCATGTGGGCTCCTCCTTGAAACGGTTGAGGGAAAGGTTGACTGCCGCTTCTCCCCGGGGCCGATTCGTCCGGATATGCCGCTCTCCCGCCCGCAGCACCTCCTTTCGTTCCGAAAATCCCTTCCGCATTCGAAAATCGAAAACGCCGCCGGCGGCGGCGGTCAGCGCTTTCTGCCTGCGACGGCCAGACGGGAGCGGTTGATCCGCCTCACCGCCTCCGGGCCCATCGAAAGGACCATGGACACGTACAGCATGTCGACGATCACGAGCTGAAGGATACGCGAGACGAGCACGTCGGAGCGGAAAAGCGTTTCGTTGGAGGAGCTCAAGAATACGACGTCCGCGTGATCCGTGATGCTCGACCCGCGGTAGCTGGTGAACGCGACGACCTTCGCGCCGTTTTTCCGCGCGAGCCGCAGGCAGTCGATCAGGTCGCGGCTTTCGCCCGAGTGGGATACCGCGAAGAGGAGGTCCTTTTCCCCCGCGTGGCTGGCGACGATGCTCATGAGGTGGGTGTCGGACGAGGCGTGGACGGCAAGCCCCAACCGCAGGAACTTGTGATACGCATCGAAGGCGATGAAGGAGGAGGCGCCCAGCCCCGTGAAGAAGATCCGCGATGCCGATTTCATCAGGGCGACGGCCTTCGATATGTCCTCGGGGCGGACGAGCTGGCGCAGGTCCTCCACGGACCGCGCCGTGGAGGAGATCACCTTCTTCATGACCGATTCGACCGTATCGTCCCGCTCGATCTCGCTGCATACGGATTCCATCCGCTGCTGGGAGATCTCCTGGGCGATCTTGACCCGGAACACCTGGTAGGAGTCGAAGTCGAGCTTGCGGAGGAACCGCATGACCGTGGTTTCGCTCGTGCCGCACTTCGCCGCCAGTGCGCCCATGGAAAGCAGGATGACTTCCTGCGCGTTGCCCAGGATATAATCCGCGATGACCTTCTGCACGGTGGAGAGGGTGTGGTATTTCGTCCTGATGGAGGAGAGAACCCCGGCTCGCATGCGCTTTCCGGCTCCCTTCGGTTCCGGGCCTTGGGGCGCCTCGAGCGTCGGCTTCGATGCGTCCTTCCGGGGCGGCGTAGCAAAACAACCATGGCGGCGTCGGAGCGGTAGCAAAATGACTATGCTATTATCGATAACGTCGTGTCAAATACTATTTCACCGGTGAGGGGATGCGGGGAGCCCGAAGGATCATGGGAGTCGACCCGGGGTCGCTGAGGACCGGGTACGGCGTCGTCGACCTCAAGGGGAACGTCGTGACGGCCGTGGCGTGGGGCGTCATCCGCCTCGACGACGGCGAGCCGTTCCCGGACCGCCTGTTGAGGATCCACACGGAGCTATCGCGGCTCATCCTCCTGTACAAGCCGGAAGAGGCCGCGGTCGAGAAGGTGTTCCTGGCGAAGAACGCATCGTCGGCGCTGAAGCTCGGCCAGGCCCGCGGGGCCGCGATCGTGACCTGCCGCGCCAACGGCCTTTCCGTTTTCGAATACAGCGCGAAGGAGATCAAGCTGTCCGCGACGGGCTACGGCGCCGCCTCCAAGGAGCAGGTGGCCGGCATGGTCGCCCGCCTGCTTGGGCTGCACGGACCCGTGCCGCCCGACGCCACCGACGCCCTCGCGATGGCGTTCTGCCGGGCCGTGACGCGGGAATATCCCGAAAAACCGTACTGAACGCCGGCCGACGCCCCTTGCAGGTTCCGCCCCGGGAAGAAATGGTATGATGTTCCCGCGATGATCGACCACCTGAAAGGGCGCCTCGCGGGAATCGGCAAGGATTTCGTCGTGGTGGAGTGCGCCGGGATCGGTTTCCGGGCCTATGTTTCCGCCGTCACGAGAAACGATCTTCCCCCCGAGGGGGAGGGCTGCATCCTGCGGACCCACCTCCATTTCCGCGAAGGCGGCGGAGACCTGTTCGGCTTCTCCACGGAAACGGAGCGGGAGATCTTCCTGGCGACGATCGGGGTGAGCGGCGTCGGGCCGAAATCCGCGATCGCGGTCCTCTCGGTGCTGGGCGTCGACGGCGTGCTCTCGGGCTGCGCGCGGGGGGACGCCGCGGTCTTCACCCGCGTGCCGGGCATCGGGAAGAAGCTGGCGCAGCGCATCGCCCTGGAACTCCCGGACCGGCTGAAGAAGGTTTCGATCGAGTTCACGCCGGAGGAAGCCGCGGCGGCGGCCGCGGCCGGGGGGCCGGACGGCGAGGCGTGCGGTGCGCTGGAGGCCCTGGGATTCTCCCGGGGCGAATCGCAGTCCGCGGTCGCGGCGGCGCGGCGCGAGAAGGGCGCCGGGGCGCCGGCGGACGCGCTGCTGCGGGAGGCGCTGCGGCGCCTCTCCGGAGGCCGGCGATGACGCGGCCGGGCCGGCAGGCCTCGAGGGGGGAGAGTGGACGGAAGGATCCTTGACCCGGGCACGGGGGAGGCGGAAGCTCCGGCCGACGCGTCGCTGCGCCCGAAGCGGTTGTCCGACTTCATCGGCCAGAAGGCCGTCGTCTCGAACCTGGAGACGTACATCGCCGCGGCGAAGGGGCGGGGCGAGCCGCTCGATCACGTTCTCCTGTCGGGGCCTCCCGGGCTCGGTAAGACCACGCTGGCGCATATCATCGCCAACGAGATGGGCGTCGGGATCCGCACGACTTCCGGTCCTGCGATCGAAAGGAAGGGGGACATCGCCGCCATCCTCACCGCGCTGGAGCCGGGCGACGTCCTCTTCATCGACGAGATCCACCGCCTGAGCCGCGTCGTCGAGGAGCTCCTCTATTCTGCGATGGAGGATTTCGCGCTCGACATCATCCTGGGGCAGGGTCCGTCGGCCAAGTCGATACGCCTGCAGCTTCCGAGGTTCACGCTCGTGGGCGCCACCACGAGGACGGGGCTGCTCACGTCGCCCCTGCGGGACCGCTTCGGCGTCCCGTTCCGTCTCGAGTACTACGGGCAGGAGGAGCTGGAGGAGGTCGTCCGCCGATCCGCGTCCGCCCTGTCCATCCGGATCGACGCGGCGGGGGGGAAGGAGATCGCGAGGCGCTCCCGGGGGACGCCGCGCATCGCCAACCGGCTGCTGCGGCGGGTGCG
>DCUH01000094.1 GCA_002327765.1 bacterium UBA2219
AGCGGGTATACCACCACACGGCCCCGGTGAACGCCCTCTACGGGATGCACGAGGCGCTTCTCATGCTTCGGGAGGAAGGGCTGGAGAACGCCTGGGAGCGCCACGCCCGGAACCACCGCATGCTCCGGGACGGCCTGGAGTCGCTCGGGCTCGCGTTTTACGTGCCGCCCGGGGAGAGGCTGCCGCAGCTCAACGCCGTGGTGATACCGCCCGGCACGGAGGACGGGGCGGCGCGCAAGCGGATGCTCGACGAGTTCGGGCTGGAGATCGGCGCCGNNGGGCCGCTGGCCGGCAAGATCTGGCGCATCGGGCTGATGGGGCACTCCTCGAACCCCAAGAACGTGACCTACTGCCTGGCGGCGCTGAAAGACGTGCTCGGGAGGTAGGGGCGGCGTTTCCGGCCGCAGCGACGCCTTCGGGAATCACCGTATTTTACGGCTGATGGACACGCCGGCGCCCCGGTCGTCGAAGGTCGTCTCGAAATCGTTCCGGCTCTTGATGTAGTCCGCGTATTCCGACAGGCCGGAGAAGTTCCAGCGGCCGTCCGAGACGTTGTGCGACACGTATACGCCCCCGATGATCAGCTTCGGCGCCACGGCGTCGAAATAGTTCCTGTACCATCCCTTGTCCGCGTCCGAGAAGACGAAATCGAACGGCCCCGGCAGTTTCGGGACGATCTTGCGCGCGTCCCCCAGGCGCGCGTCGATGTATTCGGAAAGGCCCGCCTTCCGGAAATTCTCCAGCGCCTTCCGATATCTCGATTCGTCGATCTCCACCGTGATCAGCTTACCGCCGGTCTTGCTGAGCGCCCAGGCGATCCAGATCGCGGAATGACCCGTAGAGGTGCCGATCTCAAGCGCCTGCCGGTATCCGTTCCGTACGATGATGTCGTGGAGCAACCTGCCGTCCTCCGCCGGCACGTTCATGTCGCGCCACGATCCCGAACTCGCGTCGAGGAACTCCCGGACCTTCCGGTCCGGCGAGGCCTCCCTTGCCGGTTCCTGCGCGAGAGCCGCCCCGGAGAAAACGGCAATGAGCGGTGCGGCCATCATGAGCACGAGCAAAAGCATCCTGTGCATAAACGATCTACCTCCCGGGGAGCAGCGTTTCCGCCGTCCATGCATGTTGGATGGTCCCCCCGCGACGGAGTTCCTTTTTCCTGCACAGGAATCCGCCGCTTCGACGGGGAAATCTAAACAGCATCAGGGAGCAGACGGTCGGGATCCGGGCGGTGTCCGCCTGGCCTGCCCCGGCCGCCGTTCCTGTTCGATCGGGCGGACATGCCGGGAACGGCCTGCCCGGGAAGGAGGATCATCCGATGAAAAACATCGTCCGTTCCATACTTGCGGGCTTGACCGGCGCATTCTTGCTGTTTCCGTCGGGGGCGGCGGCGGGCGCGGGGAGCCACGAACACTACGAAAAACCGGAAGGCTACGAAAAACCTTCGAAGGGGGGAGCGGTCGCGCCGAGGCTGCAGAACCTCGGCAGCCACACGTTCAAGGCGACGACCGCTTCCGGGCAGGCGCAGCGATTCATCGACCAGGGCGTGATCCTGGCGTACGGCTTCAACCACGCCGAGGCGGCGCGCGCGTTCGCCGAGGCGGCGCGGCTGGATCCCGGCCTGGCGATGGCCTATTGGGGGCAGGCGCTGGTGCTCGGTCCGAACATCAACGCGCCGATGAACCCGNNCGCCACTCCCCGCGAGCGGGCCTACATCGACGCGATAGCGGTCCGTTATACCGGCAAGGCGGAGGATCGCGGGAACGCGGACCGGGCCTTCGCCGAAGCGATGCGCAAGGTCGTCGAATCGTATCCCGACGACCTGGACGCGGCGACGATCTATGCCGAGGCGCTGATGGACCTGCGCCCATGGAACTACTGGACGCGCGACGGGAAGCCGTACCCCGAGACCGAAGTGATCCTGTCCACGCTGGGATCGGTGATCGCGCGCAATCCGGACCATCCGGGCGCCCTTCACTACTGGATCCACCTGTGGGAGGCGACGGACACTCCCGAGCGGGCGGAAGCGGAAGCGGATCGCCTGCTGACGCTCGTGCCGGGCGCCGGGCACCTTGTCCACATGTCCGGGCACATCTACGCACGGGTCGGGCGGTACGCGGACGTGATCAAGGCGAACCGGATGGCGATCGCCGCCGACGAGGACTACATAACCCAATGCCGCGCCCAGGGGATCTACCCGCTGGCCTACTATCCGCACAACCTGCATTTCCTGTGGATGGGCGCCACGATGGCCGGCCGGAGCGGGCTGGCCGTCGAGGCGGCGGAAAAGACCGCGAAGAGCATCCCGCCGGCGGCGGTGAAGGAGATGCCGTTCCTGCAGGGGTTCCTCGCCGTTCCGTACTGGACGAAGGTGCGGTTCGGCCTCTGGGATGAGATCCTGGCCGAAAAGGCCCCCGAGGGCGGCACGCTGTTCCTCCGGGGCGTGCGGCATTACGCCCGGGCGAGCGCGTTCCTCGGGAAGGGGCGGCCGGGCGACGCCGAAAGGGAGCTGAAAGCGCTGCGGGCCGTCGTCGCCGACCCGAAGCTCGCGAAGGAGCCCGCGTCTTTCTCGTCGAACACGGCGGACGCGATCCTGCGGATCGCCGTTGAAACGGTCGCGGGAGGGATCGCGGAAAGGAAAGGGGACGTCGACCGCGCGCTGCTGCACCTCGACCGCGCGGTCCGGTACCAGGACGCGCTGATCTACACGGAGCCGCCCGACTGGCACATGCCGGTGCGGCAGGCGCTCGGCGCGGTCCTGCTTTCGGCCGGCCGGCCTGCGGAGGCGGAGGTCGTCTACTGGGAAGACCTCCGGCAGAACCCCGAGAACGGCTGGTCGCTGTTCGGGCTGGTGAAGGCGCTTCGCGACCAGGGGCGGGCGGACGAGGCCTCCCAGGTCGAGAAAAGGTTCCGCGCGGCGTGGGCGGACGCCGACGTCACGCTGGAATCGTCGAGGACGGTTGCGGCCGGGTCGGCGGGCCGGCGGTCCTGAGCCGGCGGGTTTCCCGCCGTCCGGGCGGACCTGAAAAACGGGTCGCCGGGGATATCCCGGCGGCCCGCGAATCAAAACCTTCCCCGGCCCCTCTCCTTCGCCGGGAGGATCTCCAGGCAGGTCGTCCACCACCCCGTCTCGATCGTCTCCACGAACGGCTCGACGATCCCTTCGTCCCGCATCTCGCGGGCGAGCCGTGCGTGGTCGTAGGGCAGGGGGAGAAGTTCCGCGTCGGGCGCCTCTCCCGACAGGTCGAGCACTGCGTACCACACTTCGGTCCGCCCGTCGTTGGCGGGGCGCCCGATCGCCCCGACGTTGACGACGAGCCGCCCGTCCGGCAGAAGGCGCTTCCACGGGATGCCCGTATGCGTTACCGCCAGAACGTCGCACCGCGCCTCGTCGAGCAGGCGGGCGAGGAACCGGTCGGGGGAGAGCGACTCCCAAAGGAACTCGTTCTGCCGCCGCGGGGAGCCGTGGCAGAGAAGGACCCGTTCCCCCCGGGGGCCGGGGAGGCGGATCTCCGCCGGCAGCGCCGCGAGGAACTCCTTGTTCCGGTCGGACGTGTTCCGCAAGGTGTACTCGAAAGACAGCGCCGCGAAATGGTTGTCGCGCGGGTCGGTGTACCCGCAGGCGCAGTCCTTGCGTCCCATCCCGACGGACCGGTCGTAGTTCCCCTGGACGACCGGCACACCCGCCTCGCGCAGCAGATCCACGGAGCGGTCGGGGTGCGGGCCAAAGGCGCCGACGTCGCCGAGGCAAAAAATCCGCGGCGCGCGGGCCGGCGCTTCCGAGAGCAGCGCTTCCAGCGCGAGATGGTTGTTGTAGACGCCGCCGAACAGGACGGCCCGCTCCGGGAGGCGCGCCACGGCTACCCCTCCCCGGGCGGCGGCGCGAAGTTCGCGCACACCGCGCCGTGCCGCAGGCAGGTGGAGCAGGCGGCGTGGGAAAGAGGGAAGGGGCGGAACGAGGAACGGAGGCCGTCCCCCATGCGGGCGCCCGCCTCGTTCACGAGGATCGGGCAGGGCCAGACGCCCAGGGAGGTCGCGGTCCGCGCCGTCGCGCAGAGCAGGCGCTCCGCTTCGAGCAGGACCGCCAACTCTTCCGTGACCCGGTCCGTCGCGGCGTAGCCGCCGCCGCGCTCCTCTTCCCGGCCGATCCGGAACACGGGGAGGAACTTGACCCGCGGCCTGCGGATGCCCGCGGCGCGCATCGCCTCCTCGAAGGCCGCGAGCTCCTCCCTCCCCGGCAATGCGCCGTCATCCCGCAGCCGCACCGCGGTCACGATCGGCGGGATCCCGGCCGCCTCCAGCCGGGCCGCCCCCGCGATCGCTTTCGCGAAGCAGCCCTTCCCGCGGATCGCGTCGTTTTCCTTTTCTTCGGGGGCGTCCAGCGAAACCCGGACCTCGAGGGAGAAGCGCGATTCGCCGGCGGCCTCCGCGAGCCGGTCGACGGTCCGCCGGTCCAGAAGCGTCCCGTTGGTCAGGATCGTCACGGGGAAGCGGCGCAGGGCGTCCGCGGCGATGTCCGCCATTTCCGGCAGGAGGAACGGCTCGCCTCCCGTGAAGACCACGTCCCGGACGCCCAGCGTTTCCGCCTCGTCCAGGAGTGCCCGCACCTCTTCGCGCGAAAGGGGCGCCATCCCCCTTTCCCCGGGGCCGGACGCGTTGAAGCAATGGGCGCACCGCAGGTTGCAGAGAAGCCCCGCGACCTGGATCCAGAGGGTGTCGAGCCCGGGGAACGGGCATTCCGGGGCGCTCACGACGACTCTCCCTTCGCGGGGGCGGGGCGCAGCCAGGCGCCCAGGGCGTAGACCGCGAAGCACAGCGAAACGCCGACCAGGTTCACCCACAGCAGGTTTCCGTGTCTGCCCGCCCCGATGCTTCCCTGGAACCACTTGAGGCTCAGCCCCAGCCCGAAGAGCAGCCCCAGCAGGACGCTGGCGTGGAAGGAGGCGGCCCCCGCCCTGCGCCAGCCGGACAGCAGGAACACGGGGGTCAGCCCGATGACCATCGTTCCGCTCACCGTCGTGGCCGACAGGATGGCCGGCTTCGCGTAGAGCATCAGGTTCCCCGCAATCCCCAGAAGGACCATCGCCCATCGCGCCAGGACCATCTTGTCGACCTTCCACCCCCTGAGCAGCTCGAGGGAGACCAGCTTCCCCATGGAGCAGAAGGTGGAGTCGATCGTGGAGCAGCCGCTGGTCAGCATCATCAGGTTCATGACCAGCAGGAGCGGGAGGCCGAACGCCGCCGCGGTCGTCATCGTGGAGTTCCCCCCGACCCCCTCCACCCGGTTGTAGATCCCGACGAAGCTGAAAAGCAGGATGAACAGGACGCCGAGGACGCCCGCGACGGTGAACGACGCCAGCATCTTCCGCGGCCCGGTGATGAAGGCCCGGTCGGTCATCACGGGGTCGTGGAAGGGGTAGGAGAAGACCTGCAGCAGCGCCACGAGGATCAGGTCCACCCCGCCGGCGAGCGTCCAGGACCCGCTCGAGACCATCTCCCGCGGCTTTCCCGCCGGGAAGATGTACGCCAGGAGGAGGAAGAGGATGCCCGCCGCCATGATCATCTGCACGACGTCGGTGACGATGCTGCTGCGCAGCCCCCCTTTCAGGACGTAGAAGAGCACCAGCGTCGTGACGAGCCAGGAGGCGGCGTAATAGGCCGCGCTCTCCCGCGGGCCGAAGTACTGGGCCATCACGATCGTGTTGCTCCAGATCTCGTTCCAGAGGCGGAAGAGCAGGATCAGCGAGAAGAGCCATACGGCGGCGGCGCCGAAACGGGTGCCGAGGTAGTGGTGGATGCTGCGGTAGCCGCTGCCCCGCAGGCGGTACAGCACCACCCCGGCGACGATGAAGGAGAACCAGTAGGCGGCGTACGCGACTCCCCCCGGCAGCCCGAACTGCTGGCCGAGGTCCGCCGCGTTCTGCACGGACTTGGCGAAGATCCAGGAGATGAGGACGCTCGACGTGAGGAAGAAGCCGCCGGCTTCCCTGCCGGCTTCGTCCTTCCCCCCGAAGAACTGCTCCGCGGGCTGCATGCCCCGGGCGCGCGGCGAGACGGCGTACATCGCCGCGCCGAACACGATCAGGATCGCCCAGTTCGCCGGCCGCGTATCCAAGGGTTCCGCTTCCTTTCAGGACTTCGGTGATTCTATGGTTCGTTGATCCGCCAGTCGTAATCGTACGAGACCTTTCCACGGAATTCCGCCAGCTTCTCCGAGAGCCCCGGCTCGGCGTGCTTTCGCAGATGCCGCAGAACCGATTCCTCCGACCCCCCGAAATCGGACCGGAACCAACGGTAGATGGAGGAGAGGCGGAGCCGGTTCCCTTCCAGGCGGACGCCCCGGGGGTGATTCACGAACTCCCGGGCGCCCTTTTCCAGGAGGGCTTCCGTGTTCGCCGGCGTGTAGGCCGCCGGCTGGAGATTCGGGCACCCGAGGCTGGCGCAGTTCAGTGCGTAGTGAACCCGGCTGTCTTTCCAGAGAGGGCGCAGAATCCGGTGCTCGATGTCGTCCAGGCTCACCTTCCGTCCCTGGATGGCGAGCAGCTTCGCCCCCCAGGGGCCTCCGCGGAAAAGCCCGGGGGAGATGTCGATATCCCGGATGCTTTTCACGGGGTAACGATCGAGGACGACCATCACCGTCAGGGCGTTGTACAGGTTGATCCAGTACGCTTTCTGCTCTTCCCGGTCGAGCCGGGACACCTCCGTACCTTCGAGACCGCGAAGGTAATCCCCGAGCGCTTTCCGGTCGTCCGGCGTCACGGACCCGTACCGGACCCGGTGGATGCCGGAGGGGTGGTCCGTTACGAGGTATTTCCGCAGGAAACGGTCCCACTCCGCGTGGTCGACCCGGATCTCTCCCCTCGGGTCGTGGGTCTCCCAGACCGTCCACGGATCGGCCTCCGGGGCGGCGGCCGCCGCGGAGGCGGCCACGGCGACGATCATCAGCGCTTTCAGGAGAGCCCCATCCCGCCGGCGCTTTTTCACGGAACTGACGATCGCAGGCAGGAGCGCGAACAGCCCGAGGAACGCGAAGGAGGCGAGGACCCTGGGGCTTGCCACCTGGGCCAGGCTTTCCACCGTCGCCAGGCTCGCCCCCGCGTTCACGTACACCGCGCCTCCCGGGATGATCCCGAAGAACGTCCCCAGCGCGTAGGTCCGCAGGGGGAGCCCCGTCACGCCGCACGCCAGGTTGACGAGGAAGAAGGGGAACACGGGGACCAGCCGCAGGAACAGGAGATACGACAGCCCCTTTTCCCGAAGCCCCCGGTCGACCGCCTCCATCCTCCCCCCGAGCTTCTTCACGGCCCAGTCGCGCAGCAGCGTGCGGCTCACCCAGAACGCCAGGATCGCCCCGACCGTCGCCCCCGTCACCGCGAGGAGCGTCCCCTGGACGAGGCCGAAGAGCGCCCCGGCGGCGAGGGAAAGGATCGCGGCGCCCGGCAGGGAGAACGCCGTCTGGAATACGTAGACCAGCGTGAAGAGGGCGGGGAACAGGAAGGCGTGCCGGTCGCGCAGCGCCTCGAGCGCCGCGCGGTTGCCTTTCAGGCTTTCCAGCGAGAGGTACCGCCCCAGGTCGAGCAGGAAGAACGCCGCCGCGACCGCGGCGAAGACGGCCAGGAGCGCGGCCTTGCGCGCGTTCATCGTCCCGTTCCTTCCGGCGTCCCCGCCGTTCCCCGCAGCCCGAAGAGGAGCCGGAGGATCTTCCTCGTCCGCTCGCCGAACAGCTTTTCCGAGTAGAAGGAGCCGGCGGCCTTCTTCGCGATCTCGGAAAGCGTCGGGTAGGCGTGGATCGCGCCGGCCAGGGTGGAGAGCTTCACGCCGCCGTTGATCGCGGCGACCCACTCGTGGATCAGCTCGCCCGCGTTGTGGCCGGCGATCTGGCATCCGAGAAGCGCCCCGGACGGGCGGATCAGCACCTTGATCATCCCTTCCGGTTCGCCCGACGCCAGGGCGCGGTCGTTCTCCCGGAACGGCGCGGAGAGGACCCGGTATTCCACGCCCGCCTCCTTCGCCCGCTTTTCGTTGAGGCCGACGCTCGCCGCTTCCGGGTCGGTGTAGGTGCACCAGGGGACCTTCGCGTAATCCGCCTTCCGGGGAAGCCGCAGCACCGCGTTCGACAGGGCGATCCCCGCCTCGTAGCCCGCAACGTGGGTAAACGGGAACACGCCGTTTATGTCGCCGCAGGCGTAGATGTGCGGCACGTTCGTCCGCATCCTCGCGTCGGCCGGGACCCCTTTGGGGGTGTACGCGACGCCGGCCGCCGCAAGCTCCAGCCCCTCGACGTTCGGCATGCGCCCGGCGGCCACCAGGAGGGCGTCCCCATGAACGGTACGGGGCGTTCCCTCCCCGTCCGCCGGGGCCAGCAGCAGCTCCACCGATCGGCCTGCGGTTGCCGCCTTGACGGCTTTGGTTCGGGTCAGAACCGTCACCCCCTCGGCCTCGAGCTGCCTCCGGACGACCTCGGAGATGTCGGGATCCTCCGCGGGCAAAAGCTGCCCCGCGTATTCGACCAGCGTGACGTCCGAGCCCAGGCGGCGAAACGCCTGCGCCATCTCGACGCCGACGGGGCCGCCCCCGAGGACGACCAGGCGCCCCGGCAGCTCGCTCTGCGAGAAGACGGTTTCGTTGGTCCAGTACGGGACGGAATCGAGCCCCGGGACCGGCGGGAGCGACGGGCCCGATCCGGTGGCGAGGATCCAGGCCCGGGCGGTCAGGCGCTCGCCGTCCAGCAGCACGGTGCGGTCGTTCGCGAAGCGCGCCTCCCCGAACCGCACCTCCGCGCCGAGCCTTCGGAATCGCTCCGGGGAGTCGTGCTCCTGGATCGTGTCGATCACCGAGCGGACCCGCCCCATCACCTCGCCCATGCGCACGGGGGGAAGCTCCAGGGAAGGAAGCCCGAACTCCTTCGATCGGCGCGCCAGCGACCTGACCTCCGCGGTCCGCAGCAGCGTCTTGGAGGGGACGCAGCCGAAGTGCAGGCAGTCGCCGCCCAGCTTCCCGGCCTTTTCGACGAGGAGCGTCTTCGCGCCGAACTGTGCCGCCCCGGCCGCCGCGGTCAGCCCTGCCGCCCCGCCTCCGAGGATTCCGAGATCGTAGTCGTAGACCGCCATGGGCGCCTCCCGCCGCTGTTTCCTGTCCGGTTAGTTCCCCGTATAAAGAATACCTTACGCGTTCCGGAAGAGGCGTTTGTTTCGGGTAGAGAATAATGAGATAAGGAGATCGTGGGGAACATGAAACGACTCGTTTTCGCGGGGGCGGGGCACGCCCATCTCTACAGCCTGGCCCGGCTGGAGCGGTTCGTCCGGGCGGGAGTCTCCGTGACCGTTGTCTCCCCGCGGGCCTTCTGGTATTCCGGCATGGGGCCGGGCCTTCTTTCCGGACAGTACGAAGCGGAAGACGCGAGCGTCGACGTGGGGGCGATGACGGAGTCTGCCGGGGGCCGCTTCCTCGAAGACCGGGTGGCCTCGATCGACGCGGACCGGCGGGTCGTTTCCACGGAGGGAGGGGAGCGGGTCGCATACGACGCGCTCTCCCTGAACGTCGGCAGCGAGGTGGCGGTGCCGCCGGGCGGCGAGGGATCCGGGCGGGTGATCCCGGTCAAGCCGGTTTCCCTGCTGCTGGATCTGCGGCACCGGATCCTCCGTTGCGAGCCCCGGCGTTCCCTGCGGATCCTGGTCGCGGGCGGTGGGGCGGCGGGCTGCGAAGCCGCCGCGAACGCCCTCGCGCTCTGCCGCCGGCGCGGGCGGAAGGCCTCGGTACGCCTGGTCACGGGGGAAGATCGCCTGCTTCCGGGGATGCCGGAAAGCGCCGGGCGCAGGATGGCGGACTGGTGCCGCGGCAACGGGATCGCCGTCGAGACCGGCCGGCGCGTTTCGGGTTTCGACGGGGAGGACGCTCTGTTCGGGGACGGCCGGCGCGAGGCGGCCGACTTCGTCCTCCTGGCGACCGGCGTGCATCCGCCGCCCCTGATGAGGCGGTCGGCGCTGGCCACCGACGAGGAGGGGGCCCTGCGGGTGGACGACCGGCTGCAGTCGGTATCGCATCCCGGGGTGTTCGGGGGCGGGGATTGCATCCGGTTCGAGTCCATGCCGCTTTCGCGCGCGGGCGTCTACGCCGTCCGCCAGGCCCCCGTTCTCTTCGACAACCTGCTCGCCTCGCTGCTCGGCGGAGTGCTGCGCGTTTTCCGGCCGCAGGAGAAGTACCTGCTGATCCTGAACCTGGGCGACGGGACCGGGTTGATTACGCGCGGGAAATTCGTCGCCTCGGGCCGCGCGGCCTTCCGGCTCAAGGATTTGCTGGACCGTCGTTTCCTTCGGACGGTCCGGGGCGCGCGGCCGCGCTGAAAGGAAGGGATGCGGGGGAGCGGCTTCCATCTCCTGCTCTTCGCCCGGTATCCCGTGCCGGGGGAGGCCAAGACGCGCCTGATCCCCGCGATCGGGGCCCGGAACGCGGCGCTGCTGCACAGGCGCATGGCCGAGCACGCGGCGGGCGCGGCTCGCTCCGCCCGCGAAGCCGGGGGGATCGCGATCACGGTCTGCTGCACGGGCGCACGTGCGCGGAATTTCCGCGCCTGGCTGGGGGAAGACCTTCGGTATGCGCCGCAGCCCGAAGGCGATCTCGGCGCCCGCCTGCGGCAAGCGTTCGGGGCGGCTTTCTCCGGTGGCGCCGGTGGCGCCCTCGCCGTCGGGGCCGACGTGCCCGACCTGTCCGCCGACCTCCTTCTCCGGGCCGTCGACGGCCTGAAGGGGCGCGATGTCGTTCTCGGCCCCGCCGCGGACGGCGGCTACTACCTGATCGGGACGAATCGCTTCCGCCCGGAACTGTTCGGGAACGTGGACTGGGGCACGGGCAACGTCTGTCGACAGACCCGCGAGGCGATCCGCCGTCACGGGATGACGTCCCTGGAACTTCCGACGTTGCGCGACGTGGACCGGCCGGAGGACCTGGCGGGCATCCGCGGCGACCCCCGATTCATGGAAGCCTTCGGCGAAAAGGCGCGGATTTCCGTCGTCGTCCCGACGCGGGACGAGGCCCCCGTCCTCGAACGGACCCTGGAGGCCGCCTCGCGGGAGGAGGGCGTGGAGATCCTCGTCTCGGACGGCGGGAGCCGGGACGGGACACGGGAGATCGCCGCGAGGGCGGGCGCCGCCGTCCTGATCGTGTCGGGAGGGAGGGCGGCGCAGATGAACGCGGGGGCCGCGGCCGCGGGCGGGCGTATCCTGCTGTTTCTGCACGCGGACACAATCTTGCCCTCCGGCTACGGCGACCTCGTCCGCCGCGCGCTGGAAGAGCCGGCGACCGTGGCGGGGGCGTTCCGGTTCCGGACCGACGGCTCCGGGGTCGCGATCCGCGTTGCGGAAAGGGTCACGAACTTCCGTTCCGCCGTCCTCCGATGGCCATATGGCGACCAGGGTCTGTTCCTCGAAAAACGCGTTTTTGAAGAAGCGGGCGGGTTCGCGCCCCTGCCCGTCATGGAGGACTTCGAACTGGTGCGCCGGCTGCGCCGCCGCGGCCCGGTCGTGACGTTGCCCGAGCCGATCCTCACCTCGGCGCGCCGGTGGAAACGGCTGGGAGTCGTCCGGACCACCCTGCGCAACCAGTGCATGATCGCAGGGTATCTGGCCGGCGTGAGCCCGGAGCGCCTCTACCGTTTCTATTACCCGAAGGAACGGTAGGCGCCGGCGCCGCATCTCATCATCGATAGGGGTTGTAGGGGATTCATGGCGAACCGGGGGAAGCCCACCCGGACGGGAGGAGTGTGCGAAATGTACGGATGGGAAACCGTGAGGATGGATAGAGGGGAGTTCCTTCGGACTACGCTGGTGCTGGCGGGCGGCATACTGCTCGGCCTGCCGCTGCCGAAGGGCACTGCGAGCGCCGCGGAGAAGGGGCGGATCCGTGTATACTCGGCCGCCGCGGGAGGGTATGTGACGGTGGAAAAGGTCGTCAAGACGGACAAGGAATGGCAGAAGCAGCTGACCGCAGAGCAGTTCGATGTCGCCCGGAAGAAGGGGACCGAGCGGGCGTTCACCGGCAAGTACGACAAGCACTATGAGAAGGGGGTCTACCGCTGCGTCTGCTGCGGCAACGACCTGTTCCGGTCGGAAACCAAGTTCGATTCCGGTACGGGCTGGCCCAGCTTCTACGCCCCGATCGCCCCGGAGAACGTCCGGACCGAGAAGGACCGGACCTTTTTCATGGAGAGGACCGAGGTGCTCTGCGCGCGGTGCGACGCCCACCTGGGGCACGTGTTCGACGACGGGCCGAAGCCGACCGGGCTTCGCTACTGCATGAACTCGGCGTCCCTTTCGTTCGTCAAGGCGGGGACGGAAGGGAAACAGGGGTGAAGCCATGGCGATCTCCAAGGGGCTCATGACGGCGATGCTGTTGCCGCTGATCGGGTCGGTTGCGATCGCGGCGGGGAGCGGGGCGATGGACGGATCGAAGGGGAACGGGACCGTGAATCTCGAGAAGGCGACGTTCGCGGGCGGCTGCTTCTGGTGCATGGAAGCGCCGTTCGACAAGCTGCCGGGGGTGATATCGGTCATGCCCGGTTACACCGGCGGGCACGTGAAGGACCCGACGTACGAGCAGGTTTCCTCCGGGACGACCGGCCATACGGAGGCGGTGCAGATCGTCTACGACCCGGCCCGGATAGGCTACGACAAGCTGCTCGAAATCTTCTGGCGCAACATCGACCCGACCGTCCGCAACCGGCAGTTCTGCGACGTCGGCTCTCAGTACCGCACCGGGATCTTCTACCACGGCGAGGAGCAGCGCCTGCTGGCCTTGAAATCGAAGGAGGCGCTGGAGAGATCCAAACCCTTCCAGGGGGCGATCGTGACCGAGGTCACCGAGGCGGGCGCGTTCTACCCGGCCGAGGAGTACCACCGGCAGTACTACAAGAAGAACCCGGTCCGGTACCGCTACTACCGGAGCGCGTGCGGCCGCGACAACCGGCTGAAGGAATTGTGGGGGGACAAGGCCGGGCATTGAGCCGCGGCCGACGACGTGGCCTTCCATGGACGCAAAAAAGGGATCCCGACACTTCGCCGGGATCCCTGGATTCACATCATGGAGGACAGGCCGGTCAGACCGCCTCGCCCTTCTTCTTCAGCAGGTTTACCGTGTTCTGCTTGGCGTCGCCCGACTCCATCTTGTCCGTGGCCTTCGCGGCTTCCTCGAACGTCTTGTCCGTTATGTTCCTCGGATCCCCGTGGTCCTTCCGGGTTTCACCGCATCCGCAGCTGTAACACATGTTCCGCTCCTCCTATTCCGTGCTTTTGCCCTTTGGATGAGGGAACCCCGGGGCTGGTTTCTCCCGCGGCGCGGACTTCGCCCTGCTAGGACTGGAAGATCTTCGGCACCCCCAGCATCTTGACGGGGTCCTCGCCGGGCGCGAGCCCCATCAGCTTGATCAGCTCGGGCCGGATCTTCTCCCATTCCTGCCTCGCCAGCGCCTTCCCCTTTTCCGTCTTGGCCTCCTCGAAGAGCCGGTAAAAGACGTAGTAGACGATGTGACCCTCCTCCTTCACGTCCTTCGCCTTCCAGCGCTTCTGCGCGAGCACCCGCCACTTGCTGCCTTCGGGCACCACGGACTCGTAGACGAACTGGGAGATCAGGTCGGCGTCGTGGGCGATCCGGGCGATCTCGTTTTCCGGCTCCGGGTACACGGACTGCCACGCCCCTTTGCGGCCCGCCGCGGCGTCGACGGAGTCGCGGAAATACCAGTACCCCGTGGAATGCTGCAGGACGGCCACCTGGAGCTTTTCGACTTCACCCTCCGGGAGCTTCTGGCCGGCCGCGATCCCGCCGGCCTCGACGGCGCCCGTGACGTGATGGATGAGGCCGAGGTTGCCGCCGACCTTCGGGTTCTTCAGCACTTCTTCATCGCTCCAGAATCCGGGCGAGTTCTTGAGGTAACCCGCCTTCTTCAGTTTCGCGACCATCCCGGAGGCTTTCGCCAGCCACGCGGGGTCCGTCAGGACGGCGGTCTTGTCCTCCTTGGCGATGTTGTGGAAGAGGTCCGTCACCACCGCCAGCTTCCGCTCGGCCTTGGACAGCTCCTTGGACATCTCGTAGGCCAGCGCGGAGCAGACCCGGTTGTGGAGGATGTCGGCCTCGGGGTCCTTGAGCTGCGCGACCGTCTTCCCGATCATGATGTCCAGCATCCCCTGGAGATCCGGGAACTCCGCGAGGTAGCCCTTCTCCCACGCCAGGTAGGGCTCCGGCAGCCCGTACTTGTCCTGGGTGCCGGCTTCCGCGCCGCCCGCCGCCCCCAGGATCAGCATCGCAGCGGCCAGGAAAACGACGAGTCTCTTCATGTTGCCTCCCTTCCCGTTTACGTTCTGTCGTTGGTTATTTCGGGCGGCACGCCTGCCCGTACATTCAGTTTAAATCCATCCGTCTGTTATAGTTGTACCGAAATCCGGGAAAAAGGGAGGTGCGTCCCATGGCGAACGACCCGCCGGTCCCCGGCATCCTCGCTTACGGCAACCCCATCGACCTGGCCGCCGCGAAGAGGGTGGCGGCCGCCGCGGAGGCCGAAGCGGTCCGGAACGGCTGGACCGTGGTGATCTGCATCGTCGACAGCACCGGCCACGTGGTGTTCCTGGAGAGGCTCGACCACACGCAATACGGAAGCATCGAGCTGGCCCGGGCGAAGGCGGAGACCGCGCTGAATTTCAAGCGGCCCACGAAGGCGTTCGAGGACGGGATCGCCGAAGGGGGGTTCCACCTGCGCTTCCTTTCCGTTCCCGGCGTCTGCGCCCTGGAGGGCGGCATCCTGCTGAAGAGGGAGGGCAGGATCGTTGGCGCCATCGGGGTGTCGGGCGCGAAGTCCACGGAGGACGCGCAGGTCGCGGAAGCCGGGGCGAAAGCGCTCGGCTGATCGGGTTGGGGGAAGGTGTCGGAACGAAGAGGGCGGGCCCGCTCGAATGCGGGCCCGCCCCGTTCCGTTTCCGGGTTACTGGCCGGTCACGTACAGCAGGGTGTAGCTGTTGCCCGTGATATGACACACCGTCGCGATGGAGTCGTTCGAAAGCGTCGCCGCGGAAAAGGGGTACGCGGCTCCGGAGGAGAGGTCCGTCGCGGGGGTCACCAGGGCGCCGGTCCCGTCGTGGACGACGTACTTGGCCTTGTTCCCGTCCGAGCTGTCCGAATAGGCGATGAAGACGTAGCCGTCGCCGGTGACCGTCGCGGCGAGCCAGTCGTTGTTCAGCGTCACGTCGGCGAAGGTGGTGGCGCCGACCGCCAGCACCCCGTCCGACTGGTAGACGGCGAACTTCCCCTTGGAAGAGTCGTTCAGGTCGACATAGGTGACAAAGGCGTTGTTGTCGGCGAGCTTCACCGCCTGGAAGGTGTTGGCCTTCGTCGTGGCGAACGCGCTGTCGGCCACCTGGACCGTCCCGGCCTCGTCGTAGATGACGAACCGGGGGGTCAGGGAGGACCAGCCCTGGCTGTAGAGGAAGAAGAACCGGTCCGCGCCGATGGAGCTCGCTGCGGCCCCGCGCGTCTCGTCATTGGATCCGCCGTCGTTGAATTCCGTGACGGCCTTGACCACGGAGCCGTCCCCGATGTCGTGGATCGCGAAGCTGCCGCCCTGCTGGCTCGCGGACGGGTAGTCTCCGCGGCCGGACGCAAGGAAGAGGGAATTTCCGCCGCCGCCCGCCACGCCGGTGGCGAGGAAGAGCGACGGGTCGTTCATGTACTGCGTCGGGCCCGCGGTCACCGCCCCGCTGTTGTCCAGCGTCGCGAAATAGCCGGTGCCGTCGGTTTTCGACACGTAGCTGACGACCGGGACGCCGCTGCCGTGGGCGATGACCCGGATATCCGTGCCCCAGCCGTCCTTGACGCCGTCCGCAACGACCGTCGTCGGCCCCGCCACGTACCGGCCCGTGCCGTCGAACACGACGGATTTCCCCTTGTCGCCGTCATCGTCGTCCCTGTAGACCAGGAGGAGGTTCCCGTTGGGGAGACTCGCCAGGAAGGGGGAGGAGATGGCGACTGTCTCCTGCGATACCGGGGCGTAGATGGCCATGTTCCCCGCCAGGTCGCGGACGAGGACGGCGAAATGATACGTGGTGTCCGAGAGCAGGAGGGACGCGTCCGCGGAGGTGATGCCGGCCGTCCAGTCCTTCACCAGGCCGGAACCCGTGACCGCGTCGGCTTCCGCCACGGTGTCGATGTCGGCGGCCGCCGAAGCCCGCACGACCTTGTAGGCCAGCGCGGAGGCGCCGGTGGTCTCGTCCGAGGCCGCGCTCCAGGAGATCACGGCGGAGAACGGCGTGACCGAGCCGGTGGACAGCGTCCCGGAAACCACCGGGGCGGTGTTGTCCGGAGACAGATTGTTGTCGTTATCCGAGCATCCCGCCCCGAGCGCGGCGAGCAGGAGGAAAGCGCCCGAAAACAGCAGGCGGGTTGCTGGTGCGGGGAACCGACGGTTGGTAAATCTCATGAGTCCCCTCCATACCAAAGAAATTAGTGACTGGCGTTATCGGAAATCCGGGAGGTTTTCTTCAGGGCCGGCCGGCAGCGGGCGGGGGCGGGTCGCCCGGAACCGCTGTTGCCCGCTTTCCCGCCCTGAAGTACATTGAAGGGAAGAAGCAATCCCGGAGGGCCCCATGGCGGAAAAAGACGTGGCGCAGATCCTGGCGGCGGCCGAGCAGGTGGTGAAGCTCAGGGACGCCGTCACCCGGACGTGGAGCGCGGTCCTGAAGATCTTCGAGGACCACCTGGATTCCCTCTCGGCCAGCTCCACGGACCTCAAATCCAAGGCGCTCTTTTCCTCGGGCTCCCCGGAGGTGTTCGCGCAGGACTCCGCCGCGCAGCGCAAGCGCCTCAAGGAGCACGCCAAGGCCATCGCCGCCGCCCCGGAGAAGTTCGTCCCGATCCTGCAGCGGATCCTGGAGAAGGGGATGGAATATTCCTCCGGGGAGACGTATCGGTATTCCTCCGAGGTGCTCGCCGCGTCGAAGGCCGAGATCCAGGCGCTGCTGAAGGCGGCGCAGTGCGTGTTCCTCCCGATGGGCAAGGGCTGAAAAACCCTTTCCCCGGACGCATCCATCCCATGGACCGCTCTCAGGCATACGGGCCCGGCTCCCCCCGTCCAAACGACCCTTTTTCGCGGCGCCTGCTCTTCGTCGCCCTGCTGGCCGCGGCGCTGATGGCGCTATGGCGCCTGATGCCCGCGATCGAGTCGCTGTGGACGCCGAAAAGCGACGGGGTGCGCACGGTGGCGGCGCGGGGGGACCTCGCCGCCGACGAGAAGGCGACCATCGAGCTGTTCGAGAAGTCGCGCGACTCGGTCGTGTTCATCTCGACCTCGCGGCTCGTCCGCGACTACTGGACCCGCAACGTGTTCGCCGTGCCGCGCGGCACCGGCTCGGGCTTCATCTGGGACGACGGCGGCCACGTGGTCACCAACTACCACGTGATCGAGGGCGCCTCCGAGGCCACGGTCCGGCTCGCCGACGGGCGCGACTACAAGGCGGCGCTGGTCGGGGCTTCGCCCGCGCACGACATCGCGGTGCTGAAGATCGGAGTCGGCATCAAGCGGCCGCCGCCGGTGCCGGTGGGCAGCAGCCGGGACCTGAAGGTGGGGCAGAAGGTGTTCGCGATCGGCAACCCGTTCGGGCTCGACTGGACGCTGACCGGCGGGATCGTCTCCGCGCTCGATCGCTCGCTGGGGGGGGAGCAGGGGGGGCAGGCGATCGAGCACCTGATCCAGACCGACGCGGCCATCAANNAACCCCGGCAACTCCGGCGGCCCGCTCCTCGACTCGGCGGGGCGCCTCATCGGCATCAACACCGCCATCTACAGCCCCAGCGGGGCGTCGGCAGGCATCGGCTTCGCCGTTCCGGTGGACACCGTGCTGCGCGTCGTGCCGGAGCTGATCCGCGACGGCCGCTACGTCCGCCCCGCCCTGGGCGTGGAGGTGGACGAGCAGATCAACCGGCAGCTCGTCTCGGCGACCGGCGTCGAGGGGGTGTTCCTGCTGCGCGTGCTCCCCGGGTCGGCGGCGGACAGGGCGGGGCTCAAAGGGGCCGACGTGAGGAGGGAGGGCATCCTTCCCGGCGACGTGGTGACCGCCGTCGGCGGCAAACCGGTCGATTCCGTGGCGCGGCTCCTGGCGCGGCTGGACGAGCGGAAGGTCGGCGAGCGGGTGACCCTCGAGGTCCGGCGCGGCGAGGAGAAGCGTTCCGTCGAGGTCGAGCTGCAGGCCGGGAACTGATTCCGCTAATGAATCCTGTTCTTTCCTCCGATATAATGTGCAATGGCCGAAGAAGCCGCGGCATGCGTCGCCCTCTTCGGCAGCGCTTTTTGAAGGAGATGCGTTTCCCTTGATCGTCGGCAGGAGGACGTTCCTGAAAACCGCTTTCGCGGCCGCCATCTGTCTTTGCGGGGGCGAGGCGTTCCCCGCGATGCGCCCGGCGGAAGGCGCGCGGGATGGCGCCCTGTCGCTCTACAACACCCACACCTCCGAGCGGCTCGACGTCCGCTTTCGGGACGGGGAGGGGCAGTTCGACCCCTCGGCGCTGGAATCCGTCAACCGCTTCCTCCGGTGCCACTACACGCAGGAAGTGGCCCCGATCGACGTCCGCGTGATCGGGTTCCTCGAAACGGTGGCCGGGGCGCTGGGGGGGAAGCGAACCATCCATGTCGTCTCGGGGTACCGCTCCCGTGCATACAACGAGCGGCTGGTCCGCGAAGGGCGCGGAGTGTCTCCCCGCAGCCTCCACCTTTCCGGGATGGCCATCGACTTCCGGGTCCCGGGGGTCTCCTCGAAGGCGGTCGCGCAAACGGCGCTCTCCCTCCGGGCGGGCGGCGTCGGTTTCTATCCCGCCTCCGATTTCGTCCACATCGACTCCGGGAGAGTCCGCTCCTGGTGAGATACCGCATGCGGGGGGGCGTCGCCTTCCTGCTGCTCGCGCTGCTCCTTTTTTCCGCCCCCGGCGCATCGGGGGGGGAAGGGCCGAAGAAGAGGAGGCCTTCCCCGTGCCGCGTCGTCCACCCGGGCGACTCCGCCGTGGAATACGAGTGCCGGCGGCTCAAGAAGGGCGAGACGCTGGAGAAGCTGTTCGGGGAGCGCTGGAAGGACGTGGCGCGCTTCAACCGGATCGATCGCCGCCATTCGTTCCCTGGCCTCTCCATCAAGGTCCCGCTGCGGGTCGAGGAGATCGAGGGCTACACCCCGATGCCGGTGGAATACCCCGCGGCGGCGGGAGAGGAGAAGTTCCTCCTCCTGGACCTTTCGGAGCAGTTCATCGGCGCGTACGAGTTCGGCCGCCTCGTGTTCTCGACGCCGGCGACGACCGGGGACAGGGACCACGAAACCCCGGCGGGGGAGTATCGCATCACCGCGTATCACCGCGATCACCGGTCGACGCTCTACGCCATCGACAACACGGACATCCCCTACCCGATGACGTACGCCCTGTTGTTTCACGTCGATTCGTCGGGCGCCGCGTACTGGATCCACGGGAGGGACATGCCGGGCTATCCGGGCTCCCACGGCTGCGTCGGCCTCTACGACGAATTCATGCAGAAGAAGTACCGCAAGATGCCGGGGGCTCCCGTGCTTTCCGACGCCAAAACCCTTTTCGAGTGGGTGATCGCGCCGCGGCGGGAAGACGGGAGCTACCGCCTGCTGGAGGGGGGGCCGCGGTTCTCCATCGTCGGAGAAGCCCCGCGCTGACGGGGCGTCGGAACGCGTGGAACCTCGCCGGTCGCCGGATCGCATCGCGACATCGTTTCCCGTAGAGCATTCGAGGAGACCGGCATGAAGAGCGCGCGTCATCTCGGTACGGTTTCCCTGTGCGCGGCGGCGGCCGGGTTCGCCGGCCTGGAATTCCTCCTGCGGAACGGCATCGTCTCCGGGGCGGGCTGGAAGGTGCTCGCGGACGCCTTCGAGGCGGGCACGGTCGGCGCGATGGCGGACTGGTTCGCCGTCACGGCGCTGTTCCGCGAGGTGCCGATCCCGGTCCTGCGCAGGCACACCAACATCATCGTCAAGAACCGGGCCCGCATCGTCGACGGCATCGCCGACATGGTGCAGAACCGGTGGCTTTCCCCGGAGGTGATCGGGGAGCACCTGGCGAAGGTATCGCCGTCCGCCTATCTGCTCGAGCGCGTGGACACGCCGGAGAAGCAGATGAAGGTCGTCCGTATACTCTCCGACGTGCTTGCGAAGGTCGCGGAGTCGATCGACGGGCCGGAGGTCTCCTCGTTCCTCGAGCGGGCGGTCAAGGACCAGCTGGCGGAGGCGGAGATCCACGGCCCCCTGGGCCGGTGGTTCGTGAAGGCCCTCTCCCGCGGGGACCACCACGCCGCATGGGACCTGTTTCTGTCCGCCGTGGAGCGGGGGATGACCGGCCCCGAAGTGCGGGAGGCGCTGCGCCGGCTCTTCGAGGAGGCGCTGGAGGCGTACCGGGACGGAGGCGGGTTCCTTCGCCAGGTCGGGGTGGAGGCCGCCAGGCTGTTCGATGTCATCAACGTCGACGCCGCCGTGGAGGAGGCGATCGCGAAGATCGCGGAATTCGCGGCCGGGGCGAAAGGGGATCCGGGACACCCGGTCCGCAGGCGCCTCGACGGGATCTTCCTGGAGTACGCGCGGCGGTTGTCGCAAGGCGACCCCGAAGCGGTGGCCTCGGTCGAGGGGCTGCGCCGGCGGGTCGTGGAGAACGCCGAGCTGGGCGGGCTGATCCGGCAGGTCCTGTCGCGGTTCCGCCGGACGGTCGAGGAGCAGCTCTCACGGGACGATTCCGACCTGCGCCGCACGATCGCCCGATTTGTCGACGCGCAGCTGGCCGCGATGCGCGACGATCCCTCCCTGCGGGGGCGGTTCGACCTGTGGGTGCGGGAGACGGCGATCGACCTGGTCGAGAAGCGGCACGGCGCGATCGGGGAGATGGTCCGCGGGAGCCTCGCGAAGCTGGACGACGCGACGCTGATCGACCAGATCGAGGGGAAGGTCGGCGACGATCTGCAGTACATCCGGCTGAACGGCGCGGTCGTCGGAAGCCTCGTCGGCCTTCTCCTTTCAGTGGCGCGGCATTTTGAAGAGCTCCGGGCGGCGATCCGATGAACATCGTCAGCGGCTATGCCGCAAGCGCCCGCCGCCGAAATGTCCCCTAAATAAACAGTGCCGATTACCGATAAATACGGGATCGGGGGCGAACGCCCTCCGGGAAAACGGTTCGCGCCGGGAGACCACGTGGTCAAGGTGTCGTTTTCGGACTGGAACTGCAAGAACGGGTTGAGACTTTACGCCGAAAAGGATTACGGTGGCGCCGCCGGGTTCTTCCGGAGGGCGGCGGAATGCGGCCATCCCGAGGCGCAATATCGGCTGTGGAAAATGTGCGTCGAAGGGGCGGGCGTGGCCAGGGATATTGATAACGCATTGAAATGGCTCCGAAAAGCCGCGGACCAGGGGCACGCGGGAGCGCGGATGGACCTCGACGCGCTTGGCCCGGGGAGGGATCCCCTCGACGGGGAAGCGCGGACGAAGGCCTCGGCGGCAGAAGCCCCGGCGGCGATCGTTTCCGAGGCCGGGGATGCGGGTGAGCCGGCGGCCGTCCCGGGAGACCGGCTCGAGGAATGGTATCGGGAGGGCCTGCGGGAAAAGGACGCCGGGAATATCTCCGGCGCCGTCGCCCTCTGGAAGAAAGTGCTCGAGGGGAATTTCCGCCACGTGAACGCCGCCAACGCGATCGCCTGCGTCTATGCACGGTCCGGCCGGCTCGACATGGCGAAAAAGTACATCGACATGGCGTTGAAGGTCGGCGGCGACCGCGCGGACCTGCTCCGGGCCAACCTCGCGGGGATCTATTACTCCTTCGACCGGTTCGAGGAGGCCGAGGACGTCCTGGATTCCATCGAGCGCAAGGACGCAAGGACGATCTGCAGCCTGGCCCGGGTCCTGGGCACGGAAGGGAAGATGGAGAGGGCCGCTGACCTGATCGAGGGATTCCTCTCCGGGCTGCGATTCGCCGAGGCCCCGCGGGCCGACGGGGACCCTGCCCTGCAGGAAGTCGTGGCCCGGGGGGCGGACTGCCTGCTCGAATGCCGCCCGTACGACGCGGTCGACTTCCTTGGGAAATATTCGCGGCTGCTCCCTCCGGAGCCGAGGTCCATGGCGTATTTCAACGCCGGGATCCATTTCCTGCAGGAGGAGGACGACGGTGTCACCGCGCTGAACTGCCTGTCCGAGGCGGTGCGGAACGACCCGGGCGACGAGGAGATGAAGGAGGCCCTGTTCGACGCCGCGTGGAGAGTGGTCGCGGAGCTGGAGGGGCGGGACAACCTCTTCAAGAGCGAGGTGCGGGCGCTGGCGCTGGCCTGCGAGACGCTGGGGGGGTTAAAGCCGGTCCAGCAGGATTTTCCCGACGGTCGGACGTGAGGCGGTCAGGACGACCCGGCCGCCGAACCCCGCCTCCTTCTTCAAGGCGACGGTCCTGCCCCGCACCGTGAGCTTCGGGTCGCCGATTTCCCCGATGCGGTAGACGATCCGGCGCAGCGGCCGGTCGAGTCCTTCGGCGTCGAACGCCCCGCCGGTGTGGAACAGGTCGTCGACGTCGTGAGGGGATACGCGCGGCGGCGGCGTGCCGTCCGGCTGCGCGAAGGTGACCCGGTCCTGGACCAGGACGCCGCTTCGGCCGTGGAAGGTTTCCGTGACGAGGAGGCCGAACTGGGAATTCCGCCAGTTGAGGGTGACCCGCTCGCCGTCCGGCACGATGGCGGAGAGGAGGACCCTTCCGCCGGCCCCTTCGGCCAGGTCGATCCGGGTGTAGCCGTCCGGGGTGAAGCGCGAGAGCAGCCAGAGGGCGAGCAGCGCCGCCCCGAGACCGGCCAGTATCGGCATCCCGCGGTTCTTCATCCGCGTTCGACCGAAAGGGACAAAGGGGGCGGGAGGATGCTCCCGCCCCCGCTTTCCGACATGCGCTTTACTTCAGCGCGCCCGCTTCCGTGAAGTACTTCTTCGCCCCCGGGTGGAGGTACTGGATCGCTTCGGGGGTCACCTGCCCGACGGCCTTCTGCGGCGTCAGGGAGTTGGCGCCCTTCCACACAGGCGCCAGGTCGGCCTTGTGGTCGAAGATCGCCTTCAGAATCTGGTAGACCTTGTCTTCCGGGAAGGTGTCCATCGCCTGGAGGACGGCCGTGATGGCGATCGTGTCGACGTCCTTGTCCACGCCGTTGTAGACGCCCTTCTGGAAGACCGTCTTGTGGAACACGCCGGGGCTCGCCTTCATGATCCGGTCCGCGATCTCGCCGCCGATCGGGATCAGAAGCATCTTGGCGCCGGGGGTGGTGGCCATGTCGATGATGGAGGCGGTCGGGACCGCGCCGCTCCAGAAGAAGGCGTCGATCTTGCCGTCTTTCAGCGCAGCGACGGACTCGCTGGCGCCGAGCTTCTCCCGCTTGAAGTCCTTGTTCCAGTCGATGCCGAGCGCCTTCAGCACGTAGTCGGCCTGCTCCTCGGTGCCGCTGTTCGGCGCGCAGGTGGAGACGCGCTTCCCCTTGAGGTCCATGATGGAGTGGATGCCGGTGCCTTCCTTGGTCACGAGGTGGAGCGGCTGCTCGTAGAAGCCCATGACCAGCCGGATGTTCTGCTTCTTGGGGATGCCCCAGACCTTGCCCTCGTTCGACTGGACGACGTGGAAGTCGTACGCGAACGCCATCCCCGCCTTGCCGGCGCCCAGCAGCTTCATGTTGTCGATCGCGGCCGTCGTGGCCTCCGAGGTGGCCTCGGTGTCGGGGACGTGCTTCCCGATGACGCCGCCGATGGCGCCGCCCAGCGGGTACCAGACGCCGCCGGTGCCGCCGGTGACGATGCTGAAGGAAAGCTTGGGCGACGCTCCCGCGTCCCCCGCGACCCAGATTGCCGCGGCGGCGAACAGCGCCGCGAGGACGATCGCTTTTGTCGTTCTCGTTTTCATGGAACGCCTCCTTGGAGATGGTGTGCTATGCGGATGCCGGTCGATCCTTCTTCCGCAGGTGGTTGAACGTCAAAAAGGCCCCGATGGCCAGCGGCGCCAGCCCCTGGACCGACAGTCCGATCGGGAAGACCACCATGACGAACGCGAGGACGAACAGCGCGACCCGCTCGGGCATGCGGATCTCCTCGCTCAGGTACCCGATGATCCCCAGCGACACGAAGAACAGGGAGATGACGCTGGTCGCAAGCGCCAGGAGGAAGTCGGGCCAGTTCCCCTTCACGATCAGCAGGCTGTTCCCGACGGTGCTCGCCGAGAAATAGAACGGGACCAGGAAGGCCGGCAGCGAATATTTCCAGGCCTGCATCATCGAGCCGAACGGGTGCCCGCCCGTGACCGCCGCGGCCGCGCATGGGGACAGCCCGACCGGGGGGGAGACCTCGGAGAGCACGGCGAAGTAGAAGACCAGGAGCTGCGCCACGTGCTCCGGAACCCCGATCTTGACCAGGGCGGGGGCGACCATGACCACGGTCATGATGTAGGTGGCGGTGATGGGCAGGCTCAGGCCGATGAGCATGGAGGCGACGAGCGACAGCAGCAGGGCGGCCAGCAGCGAGCCGCCGCTGACGGACATGATGATGGAGGAGATCTTCAGGCCCAGGCCGGTCAGGGTGAAGGTCCCCACGATCAGCCCGGCCGCCGCCAGGAGCACCGCGACCGGGAGCATGTTCCTCGCCCCCTCGACCATCGCGATGACGATCCGGTGGGGGGTCAGCCACTCGTTCCGGTCCTTGCTTAAGAAACTGGTGGCGATCACCGTGAGGATGGCGCCCAGCGCCGCGTACTCGGGCGACTTGTTCCAGAGGACGAGGATCGCCACCAGCACGACGATCGACAGGAGATGGTACCCCTTCGTGCGCATGACCTGCCCGGCTGTCTGGTGCTTGGCGTCCGGGGGGGCGAAGGAGTGCCGGCGCGCCTCCAGCTCCACGATGAACAGCGTGCCCGCGTAATACAGCACCGTGGGAATGGTCACCATGACGACCACTTCCCAGAAGGAGACGCCCAGGAACTGCATTATGAGGAAGGCGGCCGCGCCCATGAGCGGCGGTGAGAGGACGGCGCCGATGCCGCCGGTGGCGATCAGCCCCGCGGCCATGTCGGGCGAGTAGCCCGCCTTCTGCAGGATCGGCCACATGATCGGCGAGACGGACATGGTGGTCGCCACGCCGCTTCCCTGGGGGCCTCCCAGGAGCGCCGAGGTGATCACCGCCCCGCGGCCCGCGCTCGCCGATTTCCTCCCCATGGTCGCCATCGACAGGTCCAGCCAGAAGCCGCCGGCCCCCGCCACGTCCATGAAGGTGCCGTAGACGACGAACAGCATGACGAAGGAGGCGCTGACCGAGAGCGGGACGCCGTAGATCCCCTCCAGCGTCATGTACATGTGGCCGACGATCCGGTCCAGGTCGTACCCCTTGTGGGCAAGGGGTCCGGGGATGAGGTTCCCGAAATAGGTGTAGGCCAGGAACAGCGACACCACCACGGTGAAGGTGGTGCCGACGATCCGGCGGGAGATCTCCACCAGCAGGACGATCGACGCGATGCCGAGCCAGAGGTCCGCCGGCTCCGGAAGGGTGGAGCGGCGAAGGAACGGGTCCAGGTCGGCGACGGCGTAGGCGACGGTGGCCACGCCCAGGGCGGCCAGCAGAAGGTCCGGCCAGAGCGTCCACCGGCCGGCGTCCTGCCGCGGCGGGTAGACGAGGAAGGAGAGCCCGAAAATGAAGGCCATGTGGACCATGCGGAAAAAATAGGTTTCGACGGGTGTGACCGCCCCGTAGAGGGACCATGCGACGAAGCCCGCAAAAAGGGCGCCGACCGCCCACGCGGTCTTCCCCTGGAATTCCCGCACCGATTTCTCCGGGTTGGAAGTATGGGACAGGTACTGCACCCGACAGTATATTCGACATGGCGCAGGATGCAATCCGAATTCTTGTGCTCTCGTCCGGTGCCTCCCCCCGCCTTCCGTCTGATATCATCTCCGTATCGCCCCCCAACCTCCCGACCTGGAGGGAACCATGGCCGACGTCACGAACAACTTCACGGAATTCAAAGATAATTACCGTACCGGCGAAGAGGTCGCCGACATCCGGCAGGCCATCCTCGACCATCTCCACTTCACCCAGGGGCGCAGCATCGGGCTGGCGACCCCCGTCGACTGGTACATGGCGGTCGCCTGCGCGGTCCGGGACCACATGGTCGCCGACTGGCTCCGCTCGATCGGGCACATGCGGCGAAGGGACGTGAAGGTCGTCGCCTACCTCTCGGCCGAGTTCCTGATGGGGCCGCATCTCGCCAACAACCTGGTGAACCTGGGGCTCACGGAACAGTTCCGGCAGGCCGTCGCCGACCTGGGGCAGGACCTGGAAAAGCTGGTGCGGGAGGAGGAGGAGCCCGGCCTGGGCAACGGCGGGCTGGGGCGGCTGGCCGCCTGCTACCTCGATTCCCTTGCGACGCTGCGCGTCCCGGCCGTCGGGTACGGCATCCGGTACGAGTTCGGCATCTTCGACCAGCGGATCCGGGACGGCTGGCAGGTGGAGGTCACCGACAAGTGGCTCCGCTTCGGAAACCCCTGGGAGATCTGCCGGCCGGAGATCGCCTATTACGTGAAGTACGGGGGGCACACGGAGCATCTCCAGGACGCCGGGGGGCGACTGCGCGTCCGCTGGGAGCCGCACCGGGTCGTCAAGGGAGTCGCCTACGACACGCCGGTGGCCGGGTACCGCTCCGGGATGACCGACCTGCTGCGGTTGTGGAAGTCGGAGGCCGTGGAGTCCTTCGACTTCCAGGCCTTCAACCAGGGCGACTATTACGAGGCCGTGGAGGAGAAGATGATCTCCGAGACGATCTCGAAGGTCCTCTATCCCAACGACGAGCCGGCCCTGGGCAAGAAGCTGCGGCTGAGCCAGCAGCACTTCTTCGTCTCCTGCTCGCTCCAGGACATGATCCGGATCCACCTGTTGGGGGGCGGGACCGTCGGCAACTTCGCGGAAGGCTTCACGATGCAGCTCAACGACACCCACCCGTCGATCGCGGTGGCCGAGCTGATGCGCCTGCTGCTCGATCGCTACGACATGAGCTGGGAGCATGCCTGGGACATCACCCAGCGCGTCTTCGCCTACACCAACCACACCCTTCTGGCCGAGGCCCTGGAAAAATGGCCTGTATCGATGCTCGAAAAACTGCTCCCCCGCCACTTGATGATCATCTACGAGATCAACCGCCGTTTTTTGCGCGACGTGGCAACCGTCTTTCTCAACGACAATGAACGGATGAAACGGATGTCGCTCATCGAGGAGGGGCCGGAAAAAATGGTGCGCATGGCCCACCTGGCCATCGTCGGCGCCCGTTCGGTCAACGGGGTGGCCGAGCTGCACAGCCGGCTGCTGCGGGAACGGGAGCTGAAGGACTTCTACGAGATGTACCCCGAGCGCTTCAACAACAAGACCA